>NZ_DASVUE010000125.1:0-3889 GCF_036387215.1 Allosphingosinicella sp.
CAGCTGCTGGTGAAGCCGCCGCTTCTGCTGCTTCGAAGCGACTATCGGAGCGGCCAATATTCGAGCGAGCAGCGCTGGCTCTCGCACCCGCTCGCGGGGCGCACGAGGCGTTCGCGGACGCTGCTCACGGACGGGCGCCCCTGGACGTGCATGGGGCCGGCGATGGTGGGCGAGATCGTCCGGCTGCGGAAGGCGGTGGGCGCGTGAAGCTCCGGCTGGCGCTCACCCTGTTGCTGCTGCTCGCCTTCATGGCGTCGCTTGCCTGGCCTGCGGCGCCGCTCTGGAGCCTGGCGGAGCAGGATCGGCCGCTTGCGCTTGCCGTGCTGACGGAGCTTCGGCTGCCGCGGGCATTGCTGGCGCTGACTTACGGAGCGATGCTCGGCGCTTCGGGAGCGGCGATCCAGGCATTGTTCGCCAACCCGCTGGCCTCGCCCGACCTTACCGGCACGACCAGCGGAGCCGCGCTCGGAGCGGTGCTGACGGCCTACATATTCGGCTTCTCCGCTCCGCTTGCGCTGTCGTTCGGATCCGTCGCGGGAGCTCTGGCCGCATTGCTGTTGCTGCTGGCCCTCGCCGGACCGCGGGCGGAGACTGCGACCTTGCTGCTTGCGGGGCTCGCGATCAGCGCGCTTGCGGGGGCGCTCACGACGCTCGCTTTGGCGCTCGCCCCCTCCCCCTTCGCCTTTTACGACGCCTATGAATGGCTGATGGGATCGCTTGTGGACCGGAGCCTCGGCCAGGCCGCCTTTGCCGCTGTTCCAGCGCTCGTCACGATCCTGTTGCTTTTGCGCATGCGGGCGGCGCTCGACAGCCTGACGCTCGGCGAAGAGGTCGCGCAGTCGTTCGGCTATGACATCGTGCGGATGCGCCGGCGCATCGTCGTTCTGACGGCGGTCGGGGTCGGCTCCTGCGTCGCGATCTGCGGAGCGATCGGCTTCGTCGGGCTGGTGGCGCCGATCTTCGCCCGCCGCCTGACGCGGGGGCATCCGGGACGGGCGATCCTGCCTGCCGCCCTGATCGGAGCCACCCTCCTCCTCGCGGCGGACCTCGCCGCCCGCACCGCTCCGCTGGGGCGGACGCTTCCGATCGGCGTGGTGACGGCCTTGCTCGGCGCTCCCTTCTTCCTGTGGCTGGTCGCCAACATGCGCTGGAGGCTGGGCCGGTGAGCGGGCTGGTGGAAGCGACCGGCCTCGCATTGCCCGGAAGGCTGAAGGAGACGGGCCTGACCCTGCGGCCAGGAGAGCTGACCTGCCTCGTCGGCCCCAACGGCAGCGGCAAGACCAGCCTCCTCCATGCGCTCGCCGGGGTCGGGAATCCGGAAGGCTCGGTGCTTGTCGCTGGAACCGACCCACGGGGCCTCCCACCGGCGCGGCGGCAGCAGCTCCTCTCCTACCTGCCTGCAAGCCGCGACATCGGCTGGCCGCTGACGGCGCGCGACCTGGTGGCGCTCGGCACCCCTGCCGGAGGCAGTGAGGGAGAGGTTCGGCAAGTGCTGGCCGATCTCGGCCTGGCCGAGTTCGCGGATCGGCGGATCGACCGGATGTCCACGGGCGAACGGAGCCGGGTGCTGATCGCCCGCGCCCTCGTTGCTAAGCCGAAGCTGCTCCTGCTCGACGAGCCGGCTTCGAACCTCGACCCCTATTGGCAGCTGCGCCTGATGGACTTTCTACGCGCCTCGGCCAGCGCCAACGCGCAGGCGATGCTGGTGGCGGTCCACGATCTCGAGCTCGCCCGCAATTATGCGGACAGGCTCATCATCATGCATGAAGGACGGATCGAGGCGGACGGAGACCCCGAGGCGCTGCTCTCGGGAGAGCTGATCCCGCAGATCTTCAATATCGAATGGTCGGACGGCCGCTGGCGTCCGTCGGCTAGGCGGGAGCGTCCGCAATCATCGCGGTGAAGTTCGCCTCCGCCGCGAGCTTGCCTTCGATCAGCGCGCGGCCGGCGAACTTGCACACCGTGGCGCGCTTCTGGACGAACTCCACCTCGAGCCGAAGAAGCACCCCCGGCTCCACCGGCACGCGGAATTTCGCGCCGTCGATGGCCATGAAATAAACGAGCTTGCCCGAGCCAGCGAGGCCGAGCGATTCCACCGCCAGAACCCCGGCGGCCTGCGCAAGCGCTTCCACGATGAGGACGCCGGGCATGATCGGGCGCCCCGGGAAATGGCCCTGGAAGAAGCCTTCGTTGATCGTCACCGCCTTGATCGCGGCGATCGACTTGTCGGGGACGAGCTCCTCCACGCGGTCGACGAGGAGCATCGGATAACGATGCGGCAGCGCTTCCATCACCCGCTTGACGTCAAGCGGGCCGAGGGCAGCGCTGCCGCGTTCGTCGGTCATCGGCCCTGCGGGCGAGCCGGCTGCTGGCCCTGCGGGAGCGGAGCGACGGTGACGCTCGGCAGCTGCTGGTTGAGCTGGGCGAGGACGTCGTTGGTCACGTCCAGCGCCTGCGCGCGGGCAAGCGTGGAATTGACGTCGAGCGCGAGATTGGCGCCGCGAGCGGTCATCACCTGGTTGATGATCGGGTTCAGGCGGGCATTGATCTGCTGCGCGACATTGGCCTGGGTCGAGCGCAAGGTCTGCTCACGGCCCTGGATTTCCTGGTTGCCCTGGTTCTGCTTGGTCTGGAGCGCCGTGATGCGCGCCTGAAGCGCGGCATCGGGCTGCTTGCCGTTGAGAGCGCGGATGGCCGTTTCGATGGCCGTGCCCTCGGTCTGGATCGGCTGGGCGAGCTGCTGCGCGCGCTGCTGGATCTGCTGAAGCTGCGTCTGGAGCTGCGTGTTGGCAGCGCGGCAGGCGGTGCACTCCTGGTACACTCGCTCGATGTCCACCACCACGATCGCAGCGCCGGGCGTCTTTTGGGCCGGCGCGGCGGCGGGAATTGCAAGCGCGAGCGCAGCCATCGCGGCGCCGAAAGTATATTTGTTCATTAGAATGCGGTCCCTACGTTAAAGGTGAACAATTTGGTGTCGTCACCTTCCACCTTAGTAATTGCCTTGGCTATATCGATCCTGAACGGACCGAACGGCGAGTTCCAGTTGACGCCTGCGCCAACGGAGATGCGGGGTTTGGGTGAGTCGCCTCGGTAGACCTCTTTGAAGCCCGGGGCGGCTGTGAAGCCGGTGGGGCAAGGCGTCCCGTAGGGCGTTGACGTGGTCACACCGGTGGTGCCGGCGTTCGGGTTGCAGAAGTTGACGTTGAGAAGCCCCGGAGTGGGGTCCTTCAGCCCGAACAATGCGCCGGCGTCGACGAACAGCGAGGGCCGCAGGCCGAGTTCGCGTCCCGACGATCCGAGCGGGATCTCGAGCTCCGCGCGGCCGAGATAGTACATCCGGCCGCCGAGCGAATCGTCGGTGATCTGCCGCTTGTCCGTGCTGAGCGTTCCGTTCAGATCGGTATAGGGCGTGCGCAGGACCCGTGGGCCGACGCCGCGAATGTCGAAGCCGCGGATTTGCGGCTCGCCGAGAAAGAAGCGGTCGGTGATGCGCACCGCATCGACTCCCGGCCGGTTCTCATTCTCGAAGCTCAGGATGTGGCCGCCTTCGAGGCTCGTCGAGAAAACGAAGCCGCGTCCGACGTCGAAATATTTGGCGCCGCTGATGCGGGTCCTCAGATATTTGACGTCGCCGCCGAGGCCGGCGAAATCCTGGCTGATCAGGGCGCGCATGCCGGCGCTCGGCCGCTGGCGGTTGTTGAGCGTGTCGTAGAGCAGCGAATAGCCGGCGGTGGAGGTCAGCCGGTTTCCCAGCGCCTCGCACAGATAGGTGCCCGCGACGAGCGGGTCGCACTCGCGGGCGCCGCCCGGGAGGGTGCGGAAATACTGGTCGCCGAGCGAGACCCGGTCCTGGCTGATGCCGTAGCGCAGCGCCGACGAGACGTGCTCG
>NZ_DASVUE010000126.1:0-1662 GCF_036387215.1 Allosphingosinicella sp.
GATCCCCGGCTCATCGGACGTGTTCCAGGCAGGCTATGTCACCTATTCGAACGAGGCCAAGATCGCGATGGTGGGGGTGAGCCAGGACGTGCTGGACACGTTCGGAGCGGTCTCGGTCGCGACTGCGTGGAGCATGGCGCAGGGAGCGCTCGCACGCTCCGGGGCCGATGTCGCGGTCGCGATCACCGGCGTTGCCGGGCCGGACGGCGGGAGCCCACAAAAGCCGGTCGGAACCGTCGTCTTCGCCCGCGCGAGGCGCGGCGCCGATCCGAAGGAGATCGTCGCCGATCGCAAGGAATTCGGCGACCTCGGCCGCGGAGGCGTCCGCCTTCAGGCCGCGCTTTGTGCGCTCGAGCTGCTGATGCCGGTGGAACCCTCGCCGTAAAGCTCGTGCGCGCGGGTCTCGAAGGCGCCGATCATCCGGCGGAGCGCCCGATCGAACATCTGCCCCGCAAGCGTTTCGAAGATCCGGCTCTTGAACGCGAAATCGACGCAGAAGTGGATATCCGTCCCGCCCTTCCCGTCCGGCCGGAAATCCCAGCTGTTATGGAGATATTTAAGCGGCCCCTCGATATATTCGACCTTGATGTGCGTCGGCCGCTGCTTGGTGACCCGGGAGGCGAACGTCTCCTTCAGCGACTTGAAGCCCACCACGAGGTCCGCGACCATCAAAGTCTCGCTGTCGGAACGGATCCGCGTGGCCGCGACCCAGGGCAGGAATTCCTGATACCTTTTCACGTCCGCGACCAGATCGAACATCTGCTCGGGGCTATAGGGCAGGTTCCGCGTCTCGGTGTGGCGGGGCATGCCTGATTAACGCGCCACCGCCAGCTTGGCTTCGCGAGCCGCCTTCATCTTCGCGAAGTCGTCGCCCGCATGGTAGCTCGAGCGGGTGAGCGGGCTCGCGGCCACCAGCAGGAAGCCCTTGGCGCGCGCGATCGCGGCATAGGCGCCGAACGCCTGCGGAGTGACGAACTCCTGCACCTTGGCGTGCCGCGGCGTCGGTTGCAGATACTGGCCCATCGTCAGGAAATCGATGTCGGCCGAGCGCATGTCGTCCATCACCTGGTGGACTTCGAGCCGCTCCTCGCCGAGCCCCACCATCACGCCGGACTTGGTGAAGATTTTTGGATCGTGCCGCTTCACGCTCTCCAGCAGGCGGAGCGAGGCGTAGTAACGCGCGCCGGGGCGGATCGTCGGATAGAGCCGCGGGACCGTTTCCAGATTGTGGTTGTAGACGTCGGGGCCCGCCTCGACGATCGCCTCGACCGCCGACTGCGCCTTGTTCCGGAAGTCCGGCGTCAGGATCTCGATGGTGGTGGACGGCGTGTTACGCCGAAGCGCCTGGATCACCTTCACGAACTGCGAAGCGCCGCCGTCCGGAAGGTCATCCCGGTCGACCGACGTGACGACGATATGCGTAAGGCCGAGCTCGGCCGCAGCGACCGCGACATGCTCCGGCTCAAGCGGATCGACCGCGCGCGGCATCCCAGTCTTCACGTTGCAGAAGGCGCAGGCCCTGGTGCAGGTATCGCCGAGGATCATCACGGTCGCGTGCTTCTTGGTCCAGCACTCGCCGATATTCGGGCAGGCCGCTTCCTCGCAGACGGTGGCGAGGTTGAGGCTGCGCATCAGCTTCTTCGTCTCGGTGAAGCCGAGGCT
>NZ_DASVUE010000127.1:0-6922 GCF_036387215.1 Allosphingosinicella sp.
GTGCCTATAAGGGGATGGGCAGCGGAAGGCAAGGCGGGTGCAGGAACCGCGTAGCCCCCGACATGTTTTAGCTTCATGTCCGAAACGACCGTGTCGCGTATCGACGGTCCGCAGCTTCGCCGCAAAGAGCTCGGCTCCAACCTCCTCGGCGCCGGCCTGTCGATTCTGGCGACCCTGATCGGTCTTCTCGTCCTGGCCTGGGCGATCCTGTTCATTACCAAGGGGCGGTTCCTGAAGCCCCATTTCGAGCGCTACATGAGCGAGCGGACGCTTCGGCACGTGAATGTCGCCGGCGACTTCCAGCTTTATCTGAACCCCATCAACATCAAATTCCTCGCTGAGGGGCTCACAATCTCCAACCCCGACTGGGCGAGCCGTGACAATTTCTTCGAATCGAAGCTGATCGACACCAACATCGCCACCTTCCCGCTGCTGTTCCGGAGCGACCGGCGGGTCAATTGGCTGAACCTCGTCGACGGCGACCTCGATCTCGAATGGGATTCGAGCGGCAAGCGTAACACCTGGACGATGGGCGATCCCGACAAGCCGGCCGAGCCTTTCGACATGCCGCTCATCCGCCGCGCCAGCGTCACCGGCTCCGATCTTCGCTACCGCGCGCCGCAGCTCAGGTTCCAGGCTGATTTGAAGTTCGAGACGGTGCGGGCGCGTGACGACCGCTTCGAGAGCGACATCCGCTTCTCCGGCGGCGGAAGCATGCGCGACAAGCCGTTCCGTCTGTCGGGAAGCCTGATGTCGCCGAACCAGACGGTGCGCGGTGGGCAGAACCGGCTTGCGCTGCAGGCGGTGGGGGCGGGGAACACGCTCGACGTCAGCGGCACCTTGCGCGGCGCCACCGACGTCGAGGGCGCAGCGCTGAAGATGCGCGCCCGGGGGACGAACCTTGCCTCCTTGTTCGAATTCCTGGGAGTCGTGATCCCCGACACGCGGCGCTATGCGCTGACCTCCAACTTCACCAAGCGGCGGGATACGTGGCGCTTCACCGGCCTTCGCGGCACGTTCGGCGACAGCGACCTCGCCGGCGCGATGACGATCACGATGCCGAGCAACCGGCTGAAGATCGATGCCGATCTGACGAGCCGGGTGCTGGACATCCTCGATGCGGGCCCTTGGGTCGGCTACGATCCCGAGCGGCTTGACCGGCTCGGGGCGAGCGGCGCGATCCAAAATGTCGGTGGGCGGCCGCGGGTGCTTCCGGACGCGTCGCTGAACGTCGCCGGGCTTCGTCAGTTCGACGCCCATCTCGATTATCGGGTCGGCCGGCTGCGGATGGAGAAGGCGCCGATCTCGAATATCGGCCTCAGGCTCGATCTCGACCGCAGCCTGCTGAAGCTTTCGCCGCTCACCTTCGACATCGCCGGCGGCCATCTCACCTCCGACATCATCATCAATGCCCGCGGCCGGCCGGTGAGGACGGACTACGACATCCGCCTGTCGCCGGTGCGGATGGGCGTGCTGCTGGCGAAGTTCGGAGCCGAGGATTCGGGTACGACCGGACGGATGAAGGCTCGGATCCGCCTCAGCGGCACGGGCGATTCGGTGCACGAATCGCTTGCCAGCGCGAACGGGCGGATCGCCGTGATCATGCCCGCCGGCACCTTCTGGACACGAAACGTGCAGTTGAGCGAGCTCGACATCGGCACCTTCGTGCAGAAGATGTTCGAGAAGCGCCTGAAGGAGCCGGTGCGGATCAATTGCGGCCTCGTCGCCTTCACCGTCAGGAACGGCATCGCAGCCGCCGATCCGATCCTGATCGACACCACCAAGAACGTGATCGGCGGCCGCGGCGGCTTCAGCTTCAAGGACGAATCGCTCAATCTCGCGATCGAGGCGGATGCGAAGACGTTCAGCGCCTTTTCCGCGCAGTCGCCGATCGGTGTCAAAGGCTATTTTGCCGCGCCGCGGATCGACCCGATCAGCGGCGAGCTGATGGCGCGGGCGGGCGCCGGCCTCGGCCTTGCCGCGCTTGTCAGCCCGCTGGCGGCGGTGGTCGCCTTCATCGATCCGGGCGATGCCGATTCGGTCCAGTGCGGCCCCGTCCTCGCCGGCGCCCGGGCCTACGCCCAGCGCGAGAAGGACGGCGGCAAGGTCGATGCGATCTCGAAGGATGCGAAAGGCGGAGACAAGCCGAAGAAGAAGCGGAAGAAGTTCCTCGGCATCTTCTAAGCCGATCGAGCTACCAGGGCAGCGCTTCGCCTTTGTGGTTGAGGAAGACGCCCTTTTCGTCTTCGCTAAGTCCATCGATCACCCGCCGGAGGGCGGTTACGCTGGCTTCCGTATCGAGGGTGCCGCCGGGGCCGCCCATGTCGGTCCTGACCCAGCCGGGGTGGAGCATTGCGATCGCGACCGGCTGCGCCCGCATCTCCACCGCCATCGAGCGCCAGGCCGCGTTCAGCGCGGCCTTGGACGCGCGGTAGGCGTTCCAGCCGCCGGAGCTGTTGTCGGCGATGCTGCCCATCTGGCTTGTGATCGCGATCATCTTGCCGCGTGCCTCTGCGACGACCTGAGCCAGATTGTAGGCGAGGAAGGTCGGCGCGACGCAATTGACGTCGAGCACCTCGATCCAGCCGTCCGCATCATCGGCGGTGATGCCGTCGGGGCGCGTCATGCCCGCATTGGCGATGAAGAGATCGAGCGGCCCTTCGATGCTTTTCGCGAAGCTCACGAGCGCGCCGTGGTCGCGCATGTCGAGAAACTGGACCTGGATGTCTCCGGGAAGCGCCCGAAGCTTCTCGGCCGCAGCCTCGTTCCGGACGGTGGCGATGACGCTCCAGCCGTCGTCGGCATATTGTCGCGCGAATTCCAGTCCGATCCCGCGCCCGGCGCCGGTGAGCAGCAGCCGGGGCATCAGTCGAACAGGCTCGAGACCGACGATTCGTCGGCGATCCGGCGAATGGCCTCGGCGAGGAGGGGGGCGATGGTGAGGATTCGGATCTTGTTCGTCGCCGCCGCCGCTTCGTGCTGCGCGATCGAATCGGTGATCACCAGCTCCGAGAGCGCCGAATTGTCGACTCGGGGGACCGCCGCGCCGGAAAGGACGCCATGGGTGCAATAAGCGACCACTTCCTCAGCCCCGCCTTCGCGCAGCGCCGCCGCGGCGTTGCAGAGCGTGCCCGCCGAATCGACGATGTCGTCGACGAGGATGCAGAAGCGCCCGGCGACGTCGCCGATGATGTTCATCACCTCCGATTCGCCTGGCCGCTCGCGGCGCTTGTCGACGATCGCGAGCGGCGCGTTGTCGAGCCGCTTGGCGAGCGCCCGGGCGCGGACGACGCCACCGACGTCCGGTGAGACGACCGTGATCTGCCGCCCGGCGAAACGCGCCTGGATATCGGCGGACATCACCGGTGCCCCGTAGAGATTGTCGGTCGGAATATCGAAGAAGCCCTGGATCTGCCCGGCGTGGAGATCGATCGAAAGCACGCGGTTGGCGCCGGCGACGGTGATGAGGTTGGCGACCAGCTTGGCCGAAATCGGCGTGCGCGGCCCCGGCTTCCGGTCCTGCCGCGCATAGCCGAAATAGGGGAGGACGGCGGTGATCCGCTTGGCGGACGCGCGGCGGAGCGCATCGATGCAGATCAGGAGCTCCATCAGATTGTCGTTGGCCGGATAGGAGGTCGATTGGATCACGAACACGTCCTCGCCGCGGACATTCTCGTGGATCTCGACGAACACCTCCTCGTCGGCGAACCTGCGGACGCTGACGTCCGTGATCGGCATTTCGAGATAATTCCCGATGGCCTTCACCAACGGAAGGTTCGAATTGCCCGACATCAACTTCATTCGATCATCCCTGGAAGCGAGGCGGAGGCGGCCGGCCCGGTCTTAGTGGCCGCCGCCCCGCTGTCAAACCTCTCGCCCGCCAGCTGAGCGCACCGCCTCGCGAACGGCCGGAAGATAGGCGCGGGAGACCGGCACCGTGTCCCCATTGGAAAGACGCAGGCGGGCGCTTCGGCCGTCGCGTTCGAGCGCCTCCATCGCCGCGAAGGCCACCCACCAGCTGCGGTGGACCTGCATACCCGCTGCGCCCAGCTCCGCGATCGCGTCGCCGAGCCGCATCAGGATCAGCGAAGAGCCGAGGCTGGTGACGGCCCGTACATAATGATCCTCCATCTCCAGGCAGAGCAGCTCATGGCCCAGATGCGGCGGTAGCCGGCGGAGGAAAGGCGCCGGCATCTCAACCGAGACTTCGGCCGACGGGGGAGGAGCAAGAGCAGGCTCCGGGTGAGCGGCCGCCCGATTTCGCGGGAACAGCAGCTGCATCAGCAGGTGGATCGACACGCCGAGCGCCGCCACCTGCAGGTAGAGGATCGGGAAGCGGTTTCCGAACCAGAAGGTGGTGACCCGCATCCCGCCCATCGCAAAGGCGATGAGGGCGGTGAGCGGAAGCGCCGCCACGAGGGCGGTGAGCACCACCGCCGCCCAGCGCGGCACCCGGCTCTCCTCCGTCACCCAGCCGGCCACGGCCGAAACGGGGCGGAAGATGCAATAGCCGGCGACGAGGAACCCGACCCAGTAAAGGAACCGCAAAGCCGGCGGTATCACCGCGCTCCCGAACGGCGCGATGAGGCCGAGCACGGCCCCCATCGCCGCCATCAGGAAGAGATCGATCGCAACGCGGCGAAGTGCCATCAGACGCGCACCTCCCGGACCGTTCGCGCTTCGTGAACGGGACGAATAGCGCGAAAGACGGGGCTCGCGAAAGAGCGGCGCCCGCTCGCGAAGCCTCGCTTGCAGGGGGACCGGCACCCGCCATGCTCGCCCCGATGCCGCCTTCCGCGGCGACGGAGACGATAGGAATGCCGGTGCTTTCGGAGTCGAGGAGCGGATGGCGGCCCATTGCGATGGCGGCCGCGGCGACCATGGTGGTGACGCTCCTCCTGTGGGCCCTTTCATATTCCGCTGGGCGGACCGAAGGCTGGCATCCCCCGTCGGGCGCCCGCGTCGCGCTTATGGTCCACCTCTTCACCGCCGTGCCCGCGCTTCCGCTCGGCGCCTACGTGCTGTGGCGGCCGAAGGGCGATGCGCAGCACAAGCTGATGGGTCGGATCTGGGCAGGGATGATGATGGTGACCGCTGTCTCCAGCTTCTGGCTTCAGAGCCTGCGCGGCGGCTTCAGCTTCATCCATCTGTTCGCCGTCATGACTCTTGTGGCGATCCCGTTGGCGATCTGGAACGCGCGGCGCGGCAATGTGCGGGCGCATATCAGCGGCATGCGCGGCGTCTATATCGGGCTCGTCGTGGCGGGCGTGCTCGCGGCCGCGCCGGACAGGACCTTGGGGCGGCTTCTCTTCGGCTGAGATTGCCGCGGGCGGAGGCGGCGCTTAATGCCGCGCGGATGAATGTCATCACCCGCTTCGCGCCCTCGCCCACCGGACGCATCCATGTCGGAAACATCCGGACGGCGCTGCACAATTGGCTGTGGGCGCGAAAGCATCAGGGCAAGTTCATCCTCCGGCTCGACGATACCGATCTCGAGCGTTCGAGCGAGGAAGCGGCGCAGGGCATCCGAGACGACCTCGCATGGCTCGGCCTGCCGCCGGACGAGGAGCACAGGCAGTCCCAGCGCTTCGCGCCTTACGAGGCGGCGCTCGAGCGGCTTCGGGCGGAGGGACGGGTCTATGCCGCCTACGAGACGGCGCAGGAGCTCGATCTCAAGCGCAAGGTGCAGCTGAGCCGGGGCAAGCCGCCGGTCTACGACCGGGCGGCTCTGTCGCTCGGCGCGGACGAAGTCGCGGCGCTCGAGGCGGAGGGGCGGCGGCCGCACTGGCGGTTCAGGCTCGATCATGATCGGGCGATCGAATGGAACGACCTCGTGCGCGGGCCGCAGCATTTCGATCCGTCCTTGCTGTCCGACCCGGTGATCCGGCGCGAGGACGGCAGCTGGCTCTACATGCTTCCGAGTGTGGTTGACGACGTGGATCTCGACATCACCCACGTCGTCCGCGGCGAGGATCACGTCACCAACACGGCAATCCAGGTGCAGATGTTCGAGGCACTCGGAGCGCCCGTCCCCGCCTTCGCGCACGAAGCCTTGCTGGTGGGCTCGGAGGGGAAGCTTTCGAAGCGGCTGGGCTCGCTCGGCGTCGAGGCGATGCGGGACGCCGGGATCGAGCCGATCGCGCTCATCGCTAAGCTGGCGCGGATCGGGACCAGCCAGCCGGTCGAGCCGGTCGCGGCGCCGGAGCCGCTGATCGAAAGCTTCGACTTCTCGTCCTTCGGGCGTGCGCCGGCACGGTTCGACATGGAGGAGCTTGCCGGCCTCAACGCACGCATCCTCCACCAACTCCCCTTTCAAGCGGTTGCGGACCGGCTTCCCCCGGGCATGGATGGCGAGGCGTGGGAGGCGATCAGGCCGAACCTCGCCACCGTTGCGGATGCCGCCGACTGGTGGCACGTGGTTGTGGGCCCGATCGAACGCAGGGACGCAGAGGAGGATCGCAGCTTCCTCGCCCAGGCGGCGGAGGCGGCGGAGCGGATCGACTGGGGCGGCAATCCCTGGGGTGCGCTCACCGCGGAGCTGAAGCGGAGCAGCGGCCGGACCGGGAAATCCCTCTTTCTCCCCTTGCGCAGGGCGCTGACGGGGCGGGATAGCGGACCCGAAATGGGGCCGCTGACGCTGCTGATCGGCAAAGAGCGGGCGTTGGAACGGTTGAGGGAAGGGTCGAAGGCATGATCTCTAGCAGAACGATCACGATGGCGGCTCTGGCGTCGCTGGCATTGGCGGCGTGCGGCGAAGCGGAGCAGCCACCGCCCGCAGTAACCGATCGGCTGCCCGCGAAGGTCTGCGATCAGGCCAAGCAGGCGCTGGACGAGCTCGGCCGCACCGGCAGCTTCGAATATTCCGCGGACGGAGTCGCCACGATCGACGAGGCGGCCTGGCTGCCGATGGCCGCCGAGCAAC
>NZ_DASVUE010000128.1:0-2695 GCF_036387215.1 Allosphingosinicella sp.
CTCATAATCCCTGAACTGATCGAACGAGGCGCAGGCGGGCGACAACAGCACCACCTCCCCCGGCTTGGCCGCTTCCGCGGCAACGCCAACCGCCTCCACCAGCATCTCGCATTCCCTGACCGGGAGCCTCGCCGAGAGCAACTGGGCGAACATCGGCCCCGCCTCGCCGATCGTATAGGCGGCTTTCACATGATCGAGGAACGGCTCGCACGCGTCGAGATCGTCCGACTTCGGCAATCCGCCGAGGATCCAGTGCACCGCCGGATAGGCGGCCAGAGCAGGCGCCGTCGAAGTTGGGTTGGTCGCCTTCGAATCGTTGACGAACAGCACGCCGTGCTTCTCAGCGACCCGCTCCATCCGGTGCGGGAGACCGGGATAGGTTGCGAGTGCGTCCGCCGTCACCTCGTCGGCGACGCCAAGCGCACGGGCAACGGCCACTGCGGCGGCCACGTTCTGGCCGTTGTGCGGACCCTGCAGCGAGGGCCAGCGGGACTGGTCCTTCACGTCCCCGCCGGAGACCAGGACCCGCTCCCCGGTAAGCTGGGCGGCGATGGCGCGGGTAAAATCGTCGTCGGTGGCGACGACCGCGACATGCTCGGGGGACTGCATCGCGAACAGCCGCGCCTTCGAGGCTGCATAATCCTCGATGCCGTCATAGCGATCGAGATGGTCCGGAGTGACGTTCAAGAGCACGGACACGTCGCAATCCAGGCTCTGCGTCAGATCGATCTGGTATGAGGAGAGCTCGAGCACATAGACGCCCCCTTCCTGAAGCGGCTCCTGCCCGAGGATCGGAGCGCCGATATTGCCGGCCATGGTGGTGGGGATGCCGGCGCTCGTCAGGATGTGGTGGACGAGCGCGGTGCTGGTGGACTTGCCGTTGGTGCCGGTGATCCCAACGACGCGGTGCGGCGGCAGCGTCGGGCGCGCCTGCGCGAACAATTCGATGTCGCCGATCAGCGGCACCTTCGCTTCTCGGGCCCGGGGCGCGATCGGGTGCCGGTTGAGCGGCACGCCGGGCGAAACGACGACGCCTGAATAGCCGTAGAGCGAGGTGGTGAGCGGATCGGCGATGCGCGCCTTGTCGGCCACCAGCTCGCGGGCTTCCTCGCGGCTGTCCCAGGCCATGATGCTTGCCCCGCTCGCCGCGAGTGCTTCCACCGTCGCCAGGCCGGAGCGGGCGAGGCCGAGGACGGCGTAGCTCTTGCCGGCAAAGGCGGGGCTGGCGATCATCTGAGCTTCAGCGTGGAAAGGCCCGCCAGAGCGAGCACGAAGCTGATGATCCAGAAGCGGATGACCACCGTCGGCTCCGACCAGCCCATCTGCTCAAAATGGTGGTGGATCGGCGCCATCTTGAAGACCCGCTTGCCGGTGCGCTTGTAGAAGAAGACCTGGATGATGACGCTCATCGCCTCGACCACGAACAGGCCGCCGATGATCCCGAGCACGAGCTCGTGCTGGGTTGCGACCGCGATCGCGCCGAGCGCTCCGCCGAGCGCGAGGCTGCCGGTATCGCCCATGAAGACGGCCGCCGGCGGCGCATTGTACCAGAGGAAGGCAAGGCCCGCGCCGATGATCGCCGAGCAGAGCACGGTGAGCTGGCCCACGCCGAGCACGAACGGGATGCCCAGATATTCCGAATAGATCGCGTTGCCGACGAGGTAGCTGATCAGAAGGAAGGCGAGACTCGCGATGATCACCGGCATGGTTGCAAGCCCGTCGAGCCCGTCGGTGAGGTTCACCGCATTGCCGAACGCGACCACCACGAAGGCGGCGAAGGGCACGTAGAACCAGCCGAGATCGACGATCGGCCCCTGGAAGAAGGGGATGTAGAGATCGGTGCCGGTGCCCTGGATGATGATCGTGCAGCCCACTCCCGCCACGATGAACTCTGCGAGCAGCCGCATCCGCGCCGAGACGCCCTTGTGGCTGCTCTTCGTCACCTTGTCGTAATCGTCGAGGAAGCCGATGAGGCCGAAGCCGACGGTGATGAAGGTGCAGGCCCAGAGGTAGCGGTTGGAGAAATCCATCCACATCAGCATCGAAATCGACAGCGAGGTGAGGATCATGAGGCCGCCCATCGTCGGCGTGCCGCGCTTGGTGAGGTGGGTCTGCGGCCCGTCGATCCGGATCGGCTGGCCCTTGCCCTGCCGGATCCGGAGCCAGCCGATGAACTTGGGGCCGATCAGCAGGCCGATGAAGAGCGCCGTGGCGGTGGCCGCACCGGCCCGGAAGGTGATGTAGCGGAAGAGGTTCAGGACCCCCGGATATCCAAGCTGTTCGGCAATCCAGAGTAACATCAGCTGTTCCCGCTCGCCATTGCCTCGACGAGGGCGGCAAGTCCGATGGAGTTGGATCCCTTGACGAGAATCGCGTCGCCCGGCCCGACCGCTTCGCGTAGCGGTTCGATGGCCGAAGCCGCATCCGGCACATGCGTCATTTTAACCTTTTGGCCAAGCGCTTTTGCAAGCGCGCCCATCTCTTCGCCGACCAATATTGCATGTTCGACACGGGCCGCTTCGATCGGCTCGGCAAGGCCGGCGTGGAAGCTGTCGGATTCGACACCGAGCTCCCGCATCGAGCCCAGCACGACGATCCGGCGGCCCGTCACTTTCTGCGCCGCGAGCGTCTTCAAGGTCGCCCGCATCGAGGAAGGATTGGCGTTGTAGCTTTCGTCGATCAGCAGCGCCTCGCC
>NZ_DASVUE010000129.1:0-6581 GCF_036387215.1 Allosphingosinicella sp.
GATGCCGGCCGCTTCCTCGAGCATCATCCGGCGCTCGGTCGGCTTGGCGGCGATCACGGCAGCGATCTTGCCCTGGCTGACGAGAGCCGGCGAATGCGCTCCGGTGGCGGCATCGGCGAAGAGCAGGGCGACGTCCTTGGCGCGGACGTCGCGGCCGTTCACCCGGTATGCGGAGCCGGCGCCGCGCTCGATCCGGCGGGTGACCTCGACCTCGCCGTCCTTGCCTGCGCCGAGATCGCCGGGGATGTCCTCGGCGGCGCGCTCGACCAGCAGCGAGACCTCGGCGAAATCGCGGGAGGGGCGGAAGGCGGTGCCGGCGAAGATGACGTCGTCCATGCCCGAGCCGCGCATCGACTTGGGGCTGGATTCGCCCATCACCCAGCGGATCGCCTCGAGAACGTTGGATTTGCCGCAGCCATTGGGGCCGACGACGCCGGTGAGGCCGGGCTCGATCCGGAGCTCGGCAGGCTCGACGAAGCTCTTGAAGCCGGAAAGCTTCAGCCGCTTTATCTGCATGCCTGCCCCCCCGAGCCCATGCCTGCCGCTAGCCCCCCGCTTTGGCGATCAGGGGCTGAAGCTCGGCCCAGGTATCCGCCTCGACCATCTTGCCGTTGAGGAAGAAGGTTGGCGTGTGGTGGACGCCCGCTGCGCTTGCGGCCTCGTACATCTTTCCGAGCCGGTCGAGCGCCGGTTTGCTTGCCAGGCACGCCGTCGCCCGCTGGGGCGGAATGCCGGCCCGCGCCGCGAGCGGGCCCAGGCCCGCAATCTCGACCAGGCGGCCGAATTTCTGCGCGTCCGGCAGTGCCTGCAGCTGCGCCGCCTGCGCATCGCTGATCGCCGCGATCCTTCCGTACCACTCGGGCTGCGTCGCATAGATCGCGTCCGCGAGGCGGAAGAAATTCTGCGGCGGTGCGCAGCGGGCAAGGAGCGAGACGGCGATGTCGGGCGCGTTCAGCACCATGTTGCGGAATTCGAAGCTGAGCTTACCGGTCCGGACCCGCTCGGCGAGCGGCGCCTTCGCCGCGGCGCTGAAGGCGGCGCAATGCGGGCAGGTGAGCGAACCATATTCGACCAGCTTCACCGGCGCGTTCGGATTGCCCATCCGGAAACCGCCCTGCGGGGTGGCGACGACGGTGCGGGTCCAGTCCCGCTGCGCCGCGGCTTTGGCGGCGGGGCGGCGCGCCTGTGCGTCGGCGGCCGCGGCTGCGCTTCCGAGCGCGGCAGCGACCGCAAGCGGCGCGATCCAGGTGCGGATCGTCACTGGCCCATCGCCGCGCGGAGCTTCGGCTCCAGCTGCGGCCAGATCGCACTGTTGGCGAGCTCGATGATCTTGCCGTTGATGAAGAAGGTCGGCGTCCCGGTGACGCCCTCCTGGTTGCCCAGATTGGTGAGGCCGGCGAGTTTCTGGAGGCCCTGCTGGTCGGCAAGGCACTGGTCGATCTTCGCCTGCGGCATGCCGCGCTGGCGGAAGAACTGATCGAGGCCCGCACTCTTAACGATCGCAGTCACCTGCTGCTCGGGCGGAAGCGACTGGAGCTGCTGGAGCTGATCCTGAGGAAGCGCCTGGACCTTGCCGACCCAATTCTTCTGATCCGCATAGATCTGCTCGGTGAGGGCGAAGAACGGGCCTGGCCCTTGGCAGCGCGAGAGCAGCGACATTCCCGGATCGGTCGGGAACAGCATGTAGTGCCGGAATTCCCAGCTTACCTGGCCGGTCTTGACCATGTTGGTCAGCGGCTCGCTCGCCTCCTCGGAGAATTCGCCGCAGTGCGGGCAGGTGAGCGAGGCATATTCGACCAGCTTCACCTGCGCATTGGGATTGCCCATGCGGAAGCCGCCCTCGGGCGTTTCGACCACCGTCTGGGTCCAGTCGCCGTTCGCCGGAGGCGCTACGGCCGCGGCCGGCGCGGCGCTGTTGCCGGACGCGTTGCCGCCGCCATTGTCGCCGCAGCCCGTCAGGAGGAGCGCGAGAGCGAGCGCGCCGGTGCCGATCAGTGCCTTCATATTCTCTACCTCGTCAATTTGCCGACGATCGGGATCGTCATCATTTGAGCTGCCCGCCCTTCGCTTTCGGCGACGCCGCGCGCAAGGGCTTCGAGCACCGCGCGAAGCTCGGGGTCCTCTATGGCCCGAAGGCTGTCGCCCATCTCGGCCGGAATCGGCCGGAGCGACGGCGGCGCGGTCCGCGCCTTTGCCTTGGCAAGCTGAACCATGCCTTGCTTGAAGGCCACGCGCTCGACCGCGGCATAGCCGAAGAAGCGGTTGACCCGCTCGACGATCACCGGCGCCACATGCTGCATCATCGGCGCGTGCGCGCCTTCGACCACGAGTGTGAGTACGCCCTCGGCGCGCTTGCCCGGCGGGAAGCGGATCGATTCCGGCGAGGAGACTGCGGCGTAGCGCTCGCCGACGATCTCCCTCCAGCGGCTGACGATCGAGGACTGGACGAAGCCGAAGCGGCGGAAGGCGGCTCGGCCGACGTCCGGGAGCATATCGGAAACAGCGCGCGCGCGCAGGGCCCGCTGCGGCTCCTTCGAAGCGGCAGGGGCGCCCTTTTTCTTTGGCTCGACCGATTTCGCCATCGGCGGCAGCATGGCATAGGGGGGCATGCCAGTCGATGCCTCCAATGCCCTCCTGCGCTGGTATGTTGTGGATAAAAGGGCGCTTCCCTGGCGTGCGGCCGAGGGGGAGACGCCGGACCCGTACCGCGTGTGGTTGTCGGAGGTGATGCTCCAGCAGACGACGGTCGCCGCTGTGAAGCCCTATTTCGAGAAGTTCACGAGCCGCTGGCCAACGGTGGAGTCGCTGGCGGCGGCCGAGGACGGCGAAGTCATGGCTGCCTGGGCCGGGCTCGGTTACTATGCCCGCGCCCGTAATTTGCTGGCCTGCGCAAGGGCGGTGGCGGCGGAGCATGGCGGGCGCTTCCCAGGCGCCGAGGAGGAGCTGCTGAAGCTTCCGGGCATCGGCCGCTACACTGCGGCCGCGATCGCTGCGATCGCCTTCGGGCGGCGCGCGGTGGTGGTGGACGGCAATGTCGAGCGGGTCGTGGCGCGGCTGTTCGCGGTCGAGGAGCCGCTGCCGGCGGCACGGGCGAGGCTCTACGAGCTGACGGACGGCATCACGCCCGGCGAAGGCTGCGGTGACTTCGCGCAGGCGATGATGGACCTCGGCGCCACGATCTGCACGCCCCGGAACACGGCCTGCGGCATCTGTCCGCTGGCTGCAGACTGCCGGGCGCGCATCGAGGGGGAGCCGGAGCGTTATCCCGTTAAGCTCCCGAAGGCCGCCAAGCCGAAGCGGCAGGGGATCGCCTACTGGCTTCAGCATGAGGATCATGTGCTGCTCGTCCGCCGGCCGGCGAAGGGCCTGCTTGGCGGGATGCTTGCGCTTCCGAGCGGCGCCTGGTCGGCATCGCCGGTGGCAGGCGAGGGCGCTCCCGCTGCGGCAAACTGGAACGAGGCCGGAGCCGTGGAGCATGTCTTCACTCACTTCGCGCTCAACCTGCGCCTGCTCTGCGCAGAGGCGGGCGCCCGCGGCGAGGGCATCTGGTGGCCGATCGAGAGGATCGGCGAGGCGGGGCTCCCCACCGTCTTCGCAAAGGCCGCCGCGCGAGCCGCCGACTGGCGGCGGGCGGCATGACGCCGGCTCCGGGTTTCACCGGGTCCACGATCGACCGCGCCGATAATCTGCGGCTGGATCCGCAACGGGTCGCGGCTCTGGCTGCCGATCCCGCGGCGCGGCTGCTTCGGCTGGAGGTGCTGGACCCGGTGCTGGACGACGGGGGTGGGCTCCGCTGGTCGCGGCTATCCGACCTGCCGGCCGGCGCGGAGCTCATCTTCCTCGGGCTGGACGAGGGGGTCCCGCTGTTCGCGCCGCTGCCGAGGGTCGAACAATCGGGGCAGCGGGCTTGGCACATCTTCTCCCTTTTGAACGCCATGAGCGGAGGCGACGCGGCTTTGTGGGGAACCGCGCGCAGCCTGATCGAATGGCACAACCGGCACCGGTTTTGCGCCAATTGCGGCAAGCCCACCGACGTCTTCCGGGCCGGCTGGGGCCGGAAGTGCGGGAACTGCTCGGCCGAACATTATCCGCGCGTCGATCCCGTCGTGATCATGCTTGCCGAGCATGAGGGGCGGGTGCTCGTCGGCCGGCAGCCGCAATATCCGCCGGGGCGCTATTCCGCGCTCGCCGGCTTCGTCGAGCCGGGCGAGTCGATCGAGGAGGCGGTGGCGCGCGAGCTAAAGGAGGAAGCTGGGATCGAGGTCCGCGGCGTCCGCTATGTGGCGAGCCAGCCCTGGCCTTTCCCCGGCCAGCTGATGGTCGCCTGCCTCGCGCGGGCCGCGGGCGACGCACTCACGATCGACAGGACCGAGCTTGAAGACGCCAAATGGGTCGACCGCGCCGCCGTCCGCTCGGCGCTGGCGGGGGAGCCGGATGCGCCCTTCCTCGCGCCGCCGCGTTTCGCGATCGCGCACACCCTCTTCACAAGCTGGCTGTCGGCGGACTGAGCGGCTTGCCCGGCGCGGCCTCGCCGCCTAAAGGGGCGCAGAATTATCCCACTATGCGCGCCCTGTGCCTGCGGCTGCGCTTTCTCGGAGGTCTGAGGCGGCATGGACGATCGGTTCAACACGATTGCGGGATGGGTGCTCGGGGCGGGTATCGTCGCGCTCGGCGCCACGATCGTCACCGGCGAGATGTTTCATTCCGAGCGGCCCGAGAAGATGGGCTACCCGATCGAGGGCGTCGAAGTGGAAGGCGAGGGCGGAGGCGAGGCGGAGCAGCCGATCGCCGCCTATCTGGCAGCGGCCGACCCGGGCAAGGGCGAAGCCGTGTTCAAGAAGTGCGCGGCCTGCCACACGGCGAACCAGGGCGGCGCCAACGGGCTTGGGCCGAACCTCTGGGGCGTGGTCGGAAAGCCGGTCGCGCATCTCGGTGGCGCATTCGCTTATTCGGACGCGTTGAAGTCGCATGGCGGCACCTGGGATTGGGAATCGCTCAGCCAGTGGCTGAAGTCTCCCAAGACCTTCGCGCCGGGAACGAAGATGACGTTCGCCGGCCTGTCGAAGCCTGAGGACCGCGCCAATCTCCTTGTCTGGCTGAACGCGCAGGGCAGCAACCTGCCGCTTCCGCCGCCCCCCGCAGCCGCAGCCAACCCGGCGGCAGCCGCCGCGGAGGGCGCGGATCAGGGCGCGGGCGGCGACAAGGGCGAGAACGAGCCGGTGCTGAACGAGGCTGGGGCCGCGAAGCAGCCGGAGGGCCGCGTCATGGGCGATGCCGCAACCGCCACGGCCGGCCGCGAAGGCCAGGCGAAGAACACCAGCAAGAGCGAATAGGACAAAAGGGGATGGTCAGCAGCAAGGCGGCCACCCCCGAAGCCTATCTCGCCGAGCTTCCGCCGGAGCGGCGGGAGGTCGTCTCGCGGGTCCGCGACCTCGTCAACGCGAACATACCCGACGGCTATCGCGAGACGGTCGCCTGGGGGATGCTCTGCTGGGGCATTCCGCTCGAGCGCTACCCGGACACGTATAACGGGCAGCCGCTCGGCTATGCTGCCGTCGCAGCGCAGAAGAACCATTATTCGCTCTACCTGAACTGCATCTATGCCTCCGAGGAGCGCACGCAGCGCCTGAAGGAGGCCTATGCGGCGGCCGGCAAGAAGCTCGACATGGGCAAGAGCTGCATCCGCTTCAAAAAGGTGGAAGACCTCGCCGAGGATGTGCTGGCCGAGGCGATCCGCTCCGTCCCGCCCGACGAATTCATCGCCGAATATGAGCGGGTGAGGGCGCGCTAGCTATTTCGTGCAGTCGGCGATCGGCGCGGTCTCGGCATAGCAGTCGCAAATATAGCTCCACGCTTCGTCCGCGGTCTCGACGAACTTGAACAGGTTGAGATCGTCGGGCGCGATCACGCCTTCGTCGACGAGCGCCTGGAAGTTCACGACCCGCTCCCAGAATTCGCGGCCGAACAGCACGATCGGCATCGGCTTGATCTTGCCCGTCTGGATGAGGGTCAGGAGCTCGAAGCCCTCGTCGAACGTGCCGAAGCCGCCGGGGAAGATGGCGACGGCGCGCGCGCGGATCAGGAAGTGCATCTTCCGGAGCGCGAAATAGTGGAACTGAAAGCTGAGGTGCGGGGTCACATAGGGGTTCGGCAGCTGTTCGTGCGGGAGCACGATGTTGAGGCCGATCGATTCCTCGCCCTCGTCGGTGGCACCGCGGTTCGCCGCTTCCATGATCGAGGGCCCGCCGCCCGAGCAGACGACGAAGTGGCGCTTTCCGTCCGCGTCGCGGCCGACGCGGCTTGCGATGCGGGCGAGCTGGCGCGCTTCCTCATAATATTTCGCCTTGGCCTTCAGCCGCTCGGCGACGAGCCGCTGGTGGTCGGTCATGGCGATTTCGACAAGCGCGTCCGCGCGCTCGGGCTCGGGAATGCGCGCCGATCCGTAGAAGACGAAGGTGGATTCGATCCCGGCTTCGTCGAGCAGAAGCTCGGGCTTCAGGAGCTCGAGCTGAAACCGGACCGGGCGCAGATCCTGCCGGAGCAGGAAATCCATGTCCTGGAAGGCGAGGCGATAGGCCGGA
>NZ_DASVUE010000130.1:0-4877 GCF_036387215.1 Allosphingosinicella sp.
CGCCGCCATCTCGGTCGAGACGCCGCAGCGTTCGGCGACGAACTCCGTCTGGCCGGGGTGGACGAACCCGATCGCGTGGAGCTGGTATTTGGAAACGGGTCCCGTCACCAGGCCGGAGGCGGCGCCGGAACGGGTCAGGCCAACCGCGATTTCGAGCGCATCGAGAGCGGTACGGGCGCCGTCGAGATCGGGCGCGCCCGGAGTGATGCTGCTCCCGCCGCCGACCTGCACGACCGGAAGCGCATCACGGAAGCATTCCTCAGCCTCGGCGGGATCGGAGATCGCTGCGATCGGGCCGCGCCAGACCGCCTCGATGGCGCTGCAGTCGCCGACCGCGAAGAACGGCGGAAGGCCGAGCGCCGCCCGCCGCTCCCACGACTTCGCGACAATCTCCGGCCCGATCCCGGCCGGATCTCCCAGCGCGAGCGCGAGGGGCGTCGGCAAGGTCAGCGATCCTCAGCGATAATCTACCACCGCATCGCGCCGGAGGTCGCGAAGATAGCGCAAAGCGCGCATATTGACGCGCTGCTCCTCGAGCTGGGCGTAGACCTGCTGGAAGTTGGGCTCGGTGGACACGTCCTGATCGTCGCGGCCGCAGAGGACGAGGACGCGGATGCCCTCCTCGACGGTGCCGAAGGGCGGGGTCGCCTGGCCGATGCTCATCCCGAGCAGCGCATTCTGGAGCACCGGCGGCAGATCGCGCACGCGGACCTGATCGCTCGACACGACTTCGGCGCCGATCGTCGCCGCCGCTTCCTCCGCCCGGCCGCAGCCGCCCATGGTCTGGGCCGTCTGCGACAGCTTCTGGATCATCGGCTCGATCTGTGCGCGCTTGGATCCGGCGGGGAAGCTGAGGCTCATCTGCTTGAGGCTCAGCACCGCATTGCGCGGATCGGCCGTCAGAAGCTGGCGCGTGTCCTGGACCGCCAGCAGCGAGAAGCCGCCCGGAACGGGAATGGGTTCGCTGATCTGGCCGACCTGGAGCTGCTGCGCGGCCTGCGCGAGCGGCTCGGGGAGCTGCTCGGCCCTGACCCAGCCAAGATCGCCGCCAACGGCGGCCGTCGAAGCTTCGGAGAACTGGCGCGCATAAGCGGGGAAGGAGCCGCCCTGCTGCAGCTGCTGGACGATCCGCATCAGGTTCGCGCGAACCTCGGCCGCCGTTTCGGGCGTGGCGGACAGGAAGATCTCGGAGACTCGGTATTCCTGCGTCCCCTTCGAAGCCTTGAGGCGCTCGATCACGGAGCGGACTTCTTCCTCGCCCACGTTCACGAACGGCTCGATCTCGCGGCTCTGGAGCCGGCTCCAGGCGACTTCCCCGTGGATCTGGCGCTTCAGCGAGTTCGGCGACGAACCGACCGAGCGAAGATAGGCCTCGAACTCCTTCGGCGTCTGCTTCAGATTCTGGACGTAGCGGTTGTAGAAGGTCTCGATCTCGCGCGGCTCGATCTTGATGTCGGCGGCCTTCGCAGCCTGGATCTGCAGCGTCTCGTCGACGAGGTTGCGGAGCACCTGGTCGCGCAGCCTCTGCATCTCCTCGGGCGGAATGTTGGCGCCGCGGTTCGCAAGCAGGATGAGCGCCATCCGCTGGTCGACGTCGGTCCTGGTGATGACGTCGCCGTTCACGATCGCGGTGGCGGTGCGCACGTTCGGATCGCCGCTGCCGATGAACTTGGGGTTCGACGGAAGGTCGAGCCCGGTCGACGACTGGACTCCGCCCGTCTGCGCGACCGCGACGGCAGCGAAGCTCCCCACCAACAAGAGCGCTGCGCTCCTAAAACTGCCGAGCTTCATCATTCCTCCAATAAAAGCAGACCGCTAGCCTGCCTCTGACTAGCTGAACCCACGCTTAGCGGCTTTTGCACGCAAGTGCCTTCGCCGTCACCCCGCAGCGTCGCAACCGCTTCTAGCGGCCGAGATTCTTCAGCGCCACCCTCAACAGGAAGCTGCTGCCGCGCCGGAAGGCATCGCTCTGGTCGTAGTCGCGGCGCCAGGTGACGCCGATCTCGATGCAATCATCGTCGTACGCGATTCCGAACCGGTCGCGCACCGGCTGAAAGCCGCCGGCGCGGGTGAACGGATCCTCACGCGTGCTGGTGAGGTCGATCACCGTCGATCCGAACACCGACCAGTATTTGGCGAAGCGGACGCGGGCGCCGACCCTCAGCTCCTCGCGATCGCGAAGGTCTTCGAGCAGCAGGTCGTTGTCGCGGTCGAGCCTCAGATAGCCGATCGTCGCATAGGTCTGGCGGCCGCCGATCACGGCATCGATCTCGTTGCGGCGGATTGCTGCATTGTCCTTGTCCAGCCGGAAGCGGTGAACGAGGCTGAGCTTTCGGGAGAAGCGCAGGGTGGTGCGGCCGACGATGTCTGAATAGCGGGCGGCAAGGCCCGTGCCTTCCGGGAAGATGCTCGGCTGCCGGTCGAGCCGGTAGCTTTGACCGACAGTGGTCCGAAGCGAGATGCGCGGCAGGTCCACCGCCCAGTCGACGCCGTAGGTGATCCGCGTTCCGTCCTCCCAGCGGTCATAGCCGGGGAAGCGGTTGAGGGCGAAAAGGTTCGAATCCTCGAGCTCGATCGCCCGGGCATCCTCGTTCGGGATCTCGATGTTGGGCGTGGGCGGCGAGGCCACCACCTGCAGCCGGGGCGTCAGCCGGTGGGTGCCGCCCATGAAGTCGCCGATGAACGGCCAGCGAAGCTCCGCCGCGACGGCGCCGATCGCCCGGGCGCTCCAGCCCTCGGTACCGCGGTACAAGGGGATGGTGTTCAGATCGGTGTCGCTGGCGTGGTAGAGGTCGCCGCGGGCATAGCCGGTGAGGATCAGCTCCTGGCCGAGGCCGGTGATGCTGTGCCGGTCCCAGCGGGCGGAGGCGAAGGCGCGCTGCGTATCCTGCCCCTCGGTACGGATGATGGAAAGGCTGTTCGCCTGCAGCTCCACCCGGCCTTTGAGGAACGGATCAGCGAACCGCCAGCGGGCGTCGACGGCGGGGAAAGCGATCGGCTGCGGCCGCCCGACGTCGCTGAGTCGCAGCCCCTGGAACGCCCAGGCCGCGATCGAGATATAGCTGTCCTCGCTGATCCGCTCCGCCTCAATCATGCTGCGAAGGCGGTCGTCGCGCGAGATGTCGTAGCGGCTAAGGAAGGTGCGATCGGTGACCCTCCGGCCTACGGCCGTCACGCTCCACAGGGGATTGAGCTGGAAGCGGCCGTTCGCCTCCAGATAGCCGCGGATGCCGCTTTTCTCCCTCAGCGCCACCCCGAGAGGATCGACGATCGTCCGCGAGCTCTTCGTGACATAGCCGCGCACCTGATAGGCGCCGAGGCCGGTCAGGTGGCGGTAATGACCCTCGAGCATCGGCAGCGCGCCGGTGAAGAGATGCGGCTCGACGGTGAGGTCCCGGTTCGGCGCGAGCTTGAAATAATAAGGCGCGCTGACTTCGAGCCCGTTCTGACGGCTGATGCGGACCGAAGGGACGAGGAAACCGCTGCCGCCGCCCTCGTTGCCGTCGGGGTGCGACAGGCCCGGAAGGCCGACGAGCGGAAGCCCGAACAGGCTGAAGCTCGCCCCTTCATAGCGGATCCGGTGCTTCACCGGATCGTGCACCACCCGAACGGCGGTGATCTTCCAGCTCGGATCCTTCGGGCAGCCATGCTCGTCGATCACCGCGCAGGGCGTATAGGCTGCGCGGCTCAGCGTCGTGTAGCCGTTCTTCCGTTCGCCGCGGGCGGCGACGAGGCGGCCGCCGTCCTCGAGCACCACAAGCAGGTTCTCGACGACGGCGTCGCGGAAAGTGTCGGTAAGCACGATCGTATCGCCATAAGCGATGTCGCCGCCGGGATTGATGAGGCGGACATTCCCCTCCGCCCGCACCTGACCTGAATTCCGGTCCCAGACCACGCGTTCCGCGCGAAGGTTGTTGCCCTCGCGGACCATGCGGACGTCGCCGCTGACGGTCACGACTTCGGCCCGCGTGTCGTAGGTGAGCTGATCGGCGCTGAAATCGACCGGAGCGTCGGAATCGGAGATCGCGGCAGCAAGCGGGTCCTTCCGCTCCTGCTCCTGAGCCAGCGCCACGCCCGGCGCGCACAGCAGCAGGGGGAGGGTCGTCCGGCAGAATAAACTCAGCGTCTTCACAATCTTGATCGGCCCCGCCGCTTCGGCACACGCGACGTTGGAGCCTATCGCACCGGAAGCCGTTCCCTGCAATGCGTGAAGCGAGCAGGGCCGCACGGCTTTGCAAGCCGCGATGCCTTTGCCTATCAGGTCGCCCCCAGCCGCCAGGAGTCCAGCCGAACATGAAGATCAGTTTCGCTTCCGCCCGTCCCGAAGGCGCCTATGCGCTCGCGCTCCCGGTTCGGGGGGAAGATACGCTGGCCGATCGCCTCAGCGGGCTCGATCCGGCGGCTGCGATCCTCGCCGCCCGGGCGGCGGAGGCTCAGCGCTTCGAGCGGGACGCGGCGGCGATCGCCGAGACCTTCATCGCCGAAGGGGACAAGGCGCGGCGGCTCCTTCTGGTCGGCCTCGGCGGCAAGGGCGGCGACGATGCCCTGTTCGAGAAGGTGGGCGGGGCGCTGGCCGCAAAGCTGCTCACGTCGGGAGAGACCAGGCTGGTGGTCGACCTGACCGGCCTCGGCCTCGGTGCTGACGCCGCGGCCCGGATCGGGTTCGGCGCGGCTGCGCGCTCCTGGCGCTACGACATCTATCGCACCAAGCTCAGCGGCAAGGCGAAGCCGACGCTCGAGGAAGTGGTGATCGTCGGCGGCGGCGAGGGCACGGAGGCGGAATGGCAGCGCCGGGCAGCGTTGATGGAGGGCATCTCCTTCACCCGCGAGCTCGTCACCGAACCCGCCAACATCATCTACCCGGAGACGTTCGTCGA
>NZ_DASVUE010000131.1:0-7327 GCF_036387215.1 Allosphingosinicella sp.
GTCGCGCTGGCCGAGTATCTCGTCGCCGAGATCCAGGAAGTCTATCGCTTGCAGGGCGTGAAGATCAACGACAAGCACATCGAGGTGATCGTTCGCCAGATGCTGCAGAAGGTCGAGATCACCGAGAGCGGCGACAGCACCTTCCTGGTCGGCGAGCAGGTCGATCTTCAGGAGATGAACGAGGTCAACGCTAAGCTGAAGTCGGGCAAGAAGCGGCTCGCCGAAGGCAAGCCGGTGCTTCTCGGCATCACCAAGGCCTCGCTCCAGACCCGCAGCTTCATCTCGGCCGCCTCCTTCCAGGAGACGACCCGGGTGCTCACCGAAGCCGCCGTCCAGGGCAAGATCGACACGCTCGACGGTCTCAAGGAGAACGTCATCGTCGGCCGCCTCATCCCGGCCGGTACCGGCGCTGGCATGAACCGGATGCGGATAGCCGCCTCCAGCCGCGACGCAGCGCTCCGCGCAGCGCATCGCAAGCTGCAGGAATCGCTCATCCTTCCGAACTCCTCGGAAGAAGAGCATGCGGCCGAGCTCGCGCAGGGGCCCGAAGCGGCGATCGGCGACGATCCGCTCGGTGCGGTCGCCCCCAGCGGCCACGGCACCGATGCCGACGCCGGCGAGTATCTGCAGGACTAAGGGCTGCGCCTGAGCTGAAACGAAGCGGCCCGCCGGAGTAATCCGGCGGGCTGTTTTCGTATGCCTGCCACCCGCAAACCGCGACGTGCCCGTGTTGATCTAACCAGCTACGCCTTAGAAGATCCGCGAACCACGCTCGGAATTCAATGGCTCCCGGCGACGTTGGATATTGTCTAGCATCGCAAGTTGCTTGTTAGCCATCTCTAGCTGAGCTTCGTTCAGCCGCTCCCTTTGCACCGCAGCTTGATCTGCAGCTGTTTGAACCCCGTCCACAACCTGTCCCAGGGAAGACAGAACCTCGCTTTGGCGCTCCCTCATTCCGTGCTCAAGATTACGAACTTGGTCGCTTAAAGTCTCCATACTGGAGGACAAACGATATCCCAGGCCGTCGATGGCTTGCCCTAACGTCGCGAACCCACAAATCAGAACACTTGTTGTTCTTCTCTGTTCGTATATTGTAGCAAACTGAAAGTCTCTCTGTGCTTGTCTGATCGTACACCCCATTCTATTCTCAGTTTCCTTCGCGAGGTGAACGCGGTTCACGGACTGAGCCTCGACAGGGAAAGGCTCAATTGGACCATCATAGTCTTTAGATAATTTTGCATGACGTGAGGCTAAGTAAGTGAGTCGTTCTATGTTACTGTTCACATCAGCCAATGTTTTTAGTACGGCTTCGATAGCTTGCCAGAACGGAGAGAAAGCTCGATCGTTGTACTCACGTTCTGCGCTAAGGAGCTGCTCCTCGGCCTTCAGCAACAAAACAGGAATTTGGGAGTACGCTTGGACGGTTTCTCTGCGGGTTTCATCGAGATCATTCCGAAGCATTGCTTGGTACGCCTGATAGTTGGCTCTAGCCTCGGCCTCAGCCCTCTCCCGCTCCTGCTGTAGTCGAAGTTCTTCTTGTGCTCGCTCTCTCTCATGTTTCACGTGTCGATAGACGACGTAACCGATGGCGATTGCACCAAAAATCCACCAGCCGCCAATTGAATATAAGGCGGACCCGATTGCAAATGGGATAAACAGAATTAGCGCCAACAGGAAGAGTGCGAAGAGGTCTCTCATCCTTAGCTCCCTACCGCCACGAGGGTATGATATCTGAGTGTTGTACAGAAAAGACCGGAAGCATAATACCTAGTTATACACCTGATTTCCCTTCCGCACACGATGCCTCCTATCCACCGCGCGTGAGGCGGGGATGGTCCTGTTAGGCAGCCTCATACTGCTGTTGGCTGTGGTGACGCTTGCCGGGCTGGGCGGGTCGCAGAGACCGTCGCGGAGGCTGCGGCCGTCGGCGCGGGACCTACCGGTGGGGCGTTTTGCTTTTGGAGAGATCATGAAGGCGCTGATCGCCATCCTCGCGCTCACTTTGCTGGTCGTGCCGATGCTCGCGGGCATCCGTCGCATCCGCCGCCTGCCGCCGCCGGAGCACGACCGGGAGCAGGACTGATGCCCGCCGAGTTGGCCTTTGCGGCCGAACAGCGTATCGGGCGCGCCATGGACGCCTCCGACCTTCGCATTGCGCTGTTCAGCGGCAACTACAATTACGTTCGCGACGGCGCCAACCAGGCGCTGAACCGGCTGGTCGAGTACCTGCTCCGGCAGGGGGCGTCGGTTCGCATCTATTCGCCGACCGTGGCGGAGCCCGCCTTCCCGCCGAACGGCGAGGTGGTGAGCGTCCCCGCCCTCCCCGTCCCGCGCCGCCCGGAATATCGCTGGCCGCTGATGATCCCGCCGCGGGTGAAGCGCGACATAAGGAAGTTCCAGCCGAACATCGTCCACGTGGCCAGCCCCGAGATATTGGGCCACCGGGCGGTGACTCTGGCCCGGAGGATGGGGGTGCCGGCGATCGCGTCCGTACACACCCGCTTCGAGACCTATCTCCGCTATTACGGTCTCGCCTTCCTGGAGCCGCTGATCCTTGCCGGCCTCCGCCGCTTCTACCGCCGCTGCAACGCGATCTTTGCGCCCTCGGAATCGATGGCGCAGCTGCTCCGCGAGCAGCGCATGAACTACAATGTCGGCATCTGGTCGCGGGGCATCGACACCGATATCTTCAATCCCGGCCGCCGCGATCTGGAGTGGCGCCGCGGCATCGGGATCGAAGACGACGTGCCGGTGATCGGCTTCGTCGGCCGCCTGGTGATGGAAAAGGGGCTCGACGTCTTCTCCGACGCGGTCGACCTGCTCGAGCGCAGGCAGGTACGGCACAAGGTGCTAGTGGTCGGCGAAGGGCCCGCTCGCGACTGGTTCGAGAAGAGGCTCCCAAACGCCGTCTTCGTCGGCTTCCAGGGGGGCGAGGACCTCGGCCGCGCCGTCGCCTCGATGGAGATGCTGTTCAACCCCTCCGTCACCGAGACCTTCGGGAATGTGACGCTGGAGGCGATGGCCTGCGCCCTCCCCGTCGTCGCCGCGATTGCGACCGGCAGCGAGAGCCTCGTCACCGACCGGGTCACCGGCCGCCTCGTGCGCCCCGGGGCCATCGAAACCTTCGCCGAGGCGCTGACCCATTATTGCCAGGACGAGGAGGCGCGCCGCGCCGCCGGCGCCAAGGGCCTAGAGGTCAGCCGCCGCTACGGCTGGGACCAGGTGAACGAGGCGCTGGTCGGCGGATACATCCGCACGATCCGCCAGAGCGCCCGCCCTGCGCGGAGCCCCGTCCCCTAAGCCTTCCGCAGCCTCTCGATCTTCTGCGCCGCCTCGTCGAGGATCGCTGCGACGTCGTGCAGCGTCTCCTCGTCGGCATCCTCGCGCGTGACTCGTTGCCAGAGCGCCGCAAGCAAATTGCCGACCGCGCGCTTGATCGGCGCGCCGCTCGCCTTCCGCTTGTGCTCGCCGAGGCCCGAGAGACGCTCGATCAGCCCCTCCGCCTCCTCCCGCCGCTCGGCAAGATAGGCTTCGCCCTCGGGCGTCGCGGCGAACACCTTCCGCGAACCCTCCGCCTCCGCCTCGCTGATATGGCCCATGTCCTGAAGCATGGTGAGGGTGGGATAGACGACGCCAGGGCTCGGCGCGTAGCTGCCGTGGGTCAGCTCCTCGATGGCGCGGATGAGATCGTAGCCGTGCCGGGGCTGGTCCGAGATCAGCTTGAGGAGGACGAGGCGAAGCTCGCCCGATTCGAACATCCGCCGCCGGCCTCCGCGCCGGCCGCTGCCCGGCCCCGGTCCGAAGTCGCCACCCCAGTCGCCCCAGCCTCCCGGGCCGAACTCGAAGGGAGGAATGGGCGGGATCGGCGGAATGGGTGGGATGGGAGGCATGTTGAAGGGAAATCCATGTCCAAATCGCCTGCGCATGCTCGCTCTCCGACTGCTTTAGACGGCCTGAGATATATCTCGACACGATCTGAGTCAACAGCGGCTGTATTGCAGGCGGATTGCAGCTAGACAGGTCCCATGGCCGATTTGTTCGCCGACGAGCCGCAGCCCCCTGCCCCCGCTACGCCGCCGGAAGCCGCTCCGCTCGCCGACCGGCTGCGCCCGCAGCGGCTCGATGAGGTCGTGGGCCAGGAGCATCTGACCGGCCCCGAGGGAGCGATCGGGCGCATGGTCGCAGCGGGCAAGCTCGCCTCGATGATCCTGTGGGGTCCGCCGGGGACGGGCAAGACGACGATCGCCCGCCTGCTGGCGGACGCGGTGGGGATACGCTTCGTTGCGATCTCGGCTGTGTTCTCGGGCGTCGCCGACCTCAAGAAGGTGTTCGCCGAGGCAAAGGAGCATGCCCGCGCCGGGCGGCAGACCTTGCTGTTTGTTGACGAGATCCACCGCTTCAACCGCGCCCAGCAGGACGGTTTCCTGCCCTACGTCGAGAACGGCACCGTGGTGCTGGTCGGCGCAACGACGGAGAACCCCTCGTTCGAGCTCAACGCCGCTTTGCTGTCGCGGGCGCAGGTGCTGATCCTCAACCGGCTCGATGCGGCGGCGCTCGGGCAGCTGCTGGAGCGTGCAGAAGCGATCGAGGAGCGCCCCCTCCCCCTCACGGCCGAAGCGCGGGAGGCGCTGGTCGCCACGGCCGACGGCGACGGGCGGTTCCTTCTCAACCAGGCCGAGACCTTGTTCTCAGTGGAGCTTCCCGAGCCGCTCGATCCGGCCGCTCTCTCCGCCCTCCTCCACCGGCGCATGCCGGTCTACGACAAGGATCGGGAGGGCCACTACAACCTCATCTCCGCACTCCACAAATCGATCCGCGGCTCGGATCCGCAGGCGGCGCTTTACTATCTGGCGCGGATGCTGGTTGCCGGCGAGGAACCGCTCTACCTGCTTCGGCGGCTCACGCGCGCCGCGGTGGAGGATATCGGCCTCGCCGACCCGCAGGCGCTCGTCCAATGCATTGCCGCTAAGGACACGTACGACTTCCTTGGATCGCCCGAGGGCGAGCTCGCCATCGTGCAGGCCTGCCTCTATCTCGCCACCGCCCCCAAATCGAACGCGGTCTATGCCGCGCAAAAGGCGGCGTGGCGAAGCGCGCGCGAGACCAGCTCGCTGATGCCGCCGAAGAACATCCTCAACGCCCCTACCAAGCTGATGAAGAATATCGGCTACGGCAAAGGCTATCAGTACGACCATGACGCGCCGGAAGGCTTCTCCGGCGACAATTATTGGCCCGAGGAGATGGAACCGCAGACCTTCTACGCGCCTGTGGACAGAGGCTTCGAAAAGAAGATCGCCGAACGCATCGCCTGGTGGGAGGAACGTCGTGCCGAGAACAGGAGCTAGGTTCCTCTTCCTGATCGCATTGGCCGGTGCGCTCGCCGCTCCCGCGCCCGCTCAGGATCAGGCGCGGTACCAGCGGGCGCTTGCGGCGGGCTACAAGGCCTCGTTCCTCTGCAGCGACATCTTCAACGGCGGCATGAGCGAGGCGCAGGTCGAGCAGGACGATCTCCAGCGGACCTATCCCGAGCTCGTCCCGCTGATGGCGGGGATGAAGGCGAGCATCGACCGCACGGCGAGAATGGTGAGCGTCGCTTTCGACGATGCGATGCCGCCGCGGGTGGCGGCGTGGCGGCCTTACCTCGGCTGCGCGCAGCTTCCGATCGGCGCTGCAGCGGGAACGGCCTCCGCCTTGCCCCAGCTCGGCATTCAGCCGCAGCGGGCGAGCACGGATGCTCTCCCTTGGCCGATCGGCGACCGCAACGCGCTCGCTCGGCCTCGCGGAGATGCAAAGGCGCTGGCGGGTGCGGTGGCCGCTGCATTCGATCGCCGCACCTACGGACAGGGCAGCGAGACGACTGCCGTGCTGGTGCTCCAGAACGGCCGTATCGTCGCCGAGCGCTACCGGCCGGACTTCAACATGCACATGTCGCAGCGGACCTGGTCGGTGGCCAAGAGCATCGCGGGTACCTTGATCGGGGTGGCGGCGCATCAGGGCCGGATCGACGCCGCCGCCCCCGCGCCAATCCCCGAGTGGCGGAATGCCGGCGATCCGCGCGCGCAGATCACTCTCGACCAGCTGCTCCGGATGGCGAGCGGCCTCCACAGCGACACCGCCGGCAACCGCACGGACGCAATCTATTTCGGCGGCACGACCGTCACCGAGCAGGCCGCCGGCTGGCCGCTGGAGGCGCCTCCCGGCACGCGCTTCCGCTACGCCAACAACGACACGATGCTCGCTGTCCGGGCGCTCCGCTCAGCACTGGGCGACGGGCAGGAGGCGCTCGCCTTTCCCTTCACCCAATTGTTCTGGAAGATCGGGATGATGCGGACGGTTCCGGAGACGGACTGGCAAGGCAATTTCATCCTTTCCAGCCAGGTCTGGACGACCGCTCGCGACCTCGCCCGGCTCGGGCTCCTCTACCTGGATAATGGTATGTGGCAGGGTGAGCGGCTCCTCCCGCAAGGCTGGGCCCGCTACGTCTCGACCAACGGCCCCGCCCAGCCCATGCGCGGCAGCGGCTACGGAGCCACCTTCTGGACCTTCGCGAGGGATACCGGCCACCCCGCCGACGCCTTCTCGGCGCAGGGCAATCGCGGCCAATATCTGACGATCATCCCCTCCCGCCAAATCGTGATCGTCCGCCGCGGCTTCGACGGTGCCGAAGTCAGCTTCAAGCTCGATCTGTTCGTCCGCGACGTTCTGGCTGCGCTGCGCTAAGGGCGGAGAGGAACCAGCCGAGGTTCGGAACATTCTTTCGGCAACGACACGACCAATGGTCGGCCAATAAGAGGGGCGTCTCATGTACAGTTCCGATCCGCAGGTGAGCTACTGGCAGGACCAGGCGCAGGTGTGGGTGCCGCGCATCCTCGGCGCCATCGCCATTCTCGTCATCGCCTACATCCTCGCCCGCGCGGCGAAATGGGCGATCGCGAAGATCGTCGACCGCGTGCCGGCGCTGAAGCGGCACTATGAGGCGGAGCCCGGGCAGACGCTGGGCGGCCTCATCGGGGATGTCGTCTTCTGGCTGATCCTGCTGGTCGGCATCATGCTCGCGCTCCAGCCGCTGGGGCTGAGCCAGGTGCTCGAGCCGGTGCGGCAGCTCACCAACAATACCTTCGCCTTCATCCCGAACATCATCGCGGCCGCGCTGATCTTCTTCATCGGCCTCGTCGTCGCGAAGATCCTGCGCCGCATCGTCGAGGGTGCGCTGCTCGCCGCCAACGCCGACGGCTGGCTGCGGCGGAGCGGCATCATGGAGACCGCCGGAACCACGCCCGCCTCGCCCGCGGGAGCCTCGCCGACCATCGTACCGCGCGTCTCGATT
>NZ_DASVUE010000132.1:0-4467 GCF_036387215.1 Allosphingosinicella sp.
TGAGCTCGTTGATCAGGAGCCGCTGATGCTCCTCCGCGCGCTTCCGCTCGGTGATGTCGCGGCCGACGACATGGAGCCCCACCGGCCGTCCCTCCCGGTCGTGGGTGAGGCCCGAGACGATCTCCCACGAAAGCCACTCCCCGGTGCTGCTGCGCACCCGCACGTCGTAGCGCGTCGTGCCGCCCGTCGTCAGCTTCTGCCGGAGCATCTCGGTCGTCCGGCCGAAATCGTCGGGCGAGACGAAGTCCGAGATCCTGCGCCCGATCGCCTCGTCGCGGGTCAGGCCGACGGCTGCGGCGGCCGATGGGTTGCAGTCGGTGATCACCTGGCCGAGATCGGCGGTGAGGATGAGGTCGCTGGTCTGCTCGAAGAAGCGGCGGTAGCGTTCCTCGCTCTCCCGCATCGCCAGCAGCGAGGCCTCGAGCGCTTTTCCGACCGCGTCGATTTCGGTGATGCCCGCGGGCTGGTAATCCGGCGCCTCACCCTGCTCGATCCGGGCGGCGGTGGCGGAGAGGCCCTTCACCGCCCGGGTGACTCGCCGCGCGGTCAGCAGGCCGATGACCGCGCCCAGCACCAGCAGGATCGCGGCGCCGCCCGCCGCTGCTGCGAGCGCCCGGTAGGTGCCGGCGCGCATCTCCGAACGGGGGAGGGCGACCAGGAATGTCCAGCCGGAGAGCGACGAGCGGCTGTAGGAGGCGACGGTCGGGATGCCCTCGAGCGAATGGCTCTCCCGCACTCCCTCGCTGCTTCGCGCCAGCGCTTTGCGGATGTCCGCCGTCGCCGGCTTTCCGACGAACCTCTCCGCGCCCACGTTCCGCCAGACGACGATGCCGCGCCGGTCGATCACGGTCGTGAACGCGCCCTTCTGCATGCGCTGCCGGACCATGGCCGAGCCGATCCGGCTCGGCAGCATCACCACCGAGACGTGAAGCGCCGCGCGCCCGCCGCGCATCACCGGCAGGTCGACGCACAGGATGTTGGGCGCGAGATAGCCGCGGCTGAGGTTGCAGATGCGGCTCTTGCCGCTGTCGAGCTCGGCGAACATGTGCGGCGGTGGAGTGCCGGACGGAAGCGGCGCGCCGGGGGCGAGCCTCGTATTGACGAGCTGCCGCCCCGCCCGGTCGCCGACGATGATCCAGGCATCCTGCCCGGAAAGGAGCGCGCGCGCCTTGCGGTCGAATGCCGGCCAGTCTTCGCGGGCCAGCTCCTCGGAGCCGCTCAGCGCCTGGAGGGTCGCTTCGTAGCGCTTGAGCTCGCCATCGACGACCAGGGACAGGGCTCGGGTGGTCGCGAGCAGCTGCTGCTCCGACTGCGTCCTTCCGAAACGATCGACCTCGTACAAAAGGATCGCCGCCGCGGCGCAGATGAGCAGCACCAGCAGCACGGCGACCGTAACGAGGTACTGCTGCAACGACCGCAAAACGCCACCCCCCTGAACCGCGCCCTTGCTCCGCACCTGCACAAGCGCGGACGCTTTGACAACAAGCGAAGAACTCCGCGCAGTCCGCGGAGCCTGCGCTCGATCAGGCGAGGCGGTCTAGCCGACGCGAGTCCAGGTCTGGGTCTTGCAGATGTAGCGGCCGAGCAGGCAGCCCTGCGCGACCATGTTGTTCGGCCCCGCCGGCTTGAGGCTGCCGGAGAAGCTTCGGCCCATGTCGGGCACGAACACGCGCCCGTTCCACGATCCTCCGCCGGCCGGGCGAAGATCCTGGAAGAGCTGCCGTCCGACAAGATCCGGGGTCCCCGCCTTCCGCGCCTTTTCCTTCGCGCGGGCATTCGCCCACACCACGGTGCCGCAGACGTTGGTGCCGCAGGGCTGCACCTTCACATGCACGCTGTTCTTGGGGTTCCGCCACACGCCCGAGGGCTGCACGGCAGCCGCCTCTGCCACTGTGCCGACCCCGAAGACCGCGACCACCGCGGCAGCCGCAAGGCTCGCGATTCTGTTCATGAAAAGCTCCGCTGACTCGAAAAAGGAATGCCGCGAAAGCGGCTATGCGCCTGATAAAGCGGGCTTCCTGAACGGAGCCACAACAGATCCGGCGCCAGCAGCGGCGGAGCCGCGCGGTCAGCGGGCGGCGAGCACGATCTTACCTGCCGGCGCTTCGGCCGAAGCGCTCACCGCCCCTGCAAGGCAGATCGCCGCCAGTGCGAGGAAGCAATAAGGTACGTGTTTCAGCTGCATGACGCCCACCCCCCGAGAGAATACTGCCTCTCGCTAGCGAATCTGAATCAGCTTCGGATTACCGGCAATGTAAAAAGCCGCGCTAAGTATCTGCGGCTGAAGATTGATTCGGGCCTGTTGCGCGGACGCAACGAAAGCGGGCGAACAACTGCTTTTTTGGCCTTGGCGGAATGCCATTAGTGGCAGCTGGTCCCTCGCTCCGAACCGCCCGGCCGCCGCCTTCGCCCTTTGTTAACCATCAGGGCGCATGCTCCCGCCATCGAGCCATCAGGAGGCTGGGAATGATCTCGAACGAGCGTTACTTCACGCGCCGCGCATCGGAAGAAACCGAGCGGGCAAACCGCGCCGCCGGCGCCGACGCCAAGCGCTGGCACCTCGAGCTCGCCGACAAATATCTGCGCCTCGCCAAGGAGCGCTGACGAGCCCGGCGCGGCCTACTCCGCCGCCTGCGAGGCCGGGCAACCTGTCCACGACTTCCAGCACCAGCTCGGTGCTCTGCCTCTCGGCACTCACCGCAGCCGTTGCCCGGCAGGCACGCCGGGGCTGGCGCGGCGCCGCCCGGCGGGATAGCTTCTCCCTCGTGACGGTGGAGCAGACGGGGGCGACGATCCGGTCCGTCCAGTGCCTTCGGGGGCTGGCGGCGCTGATGGTCGTCCTCCACCACCTCCAGAACCAGACGGGGCGGCTGGGCCTCGGCCACACCGACTGGTCCGCGCTTCCCTCGGGCGTCGACATCTTCTTCGTGATCAGCGGCTTCATCATGTGGGTGACGACCGCCTCCAAGCCCGATCGGACGGCGTTCTCCTTCTACCGCGACGGCATCACCCGCATCGCGCCGCTCTACTGGCTGATCACCGCCTTCCTGGTGGCGGTTCTGGTGGTCGCGCCGGGCGCCACCAACACGGCGGTCCTGGATTGGCCGCACATCTTCCGCTCGCTGCTCTTCATTCCGGCCGAGCATCCGGTCACCCATGCTTACCAGCCGACGCTCATTCCCGGCTGGACCCTCAACATGGAGATGTTCTTCTACCTCCTGTTCGGAGCCGCCATCGCCGCCGGCGGAGCCGATCTGCGGCTGAGGTGCCGGATCATCGTGCCGGCGCTGCTCGCGATCGTCGCGGCCGGGCTGGTCGTGCGGCCGGAGGGGCTCCTCGGCTTCTACACGCAGGACATGGTGGGCGAGTTCGCCGCCGGGATCCTGATCGGCGTTGCGTTCGCGGAGCGGCGTCTGCCCAGGTCCAACTGGTTCTGGGTGCCGCTCGTCGCCGGCTTCGTCCTGATCCTCGCTCCCACGCCGCTTGCGGATCTGGGATCCCGGCTCGTCCGCTGGGGCTTCCCCGCGTCGCTGATCGTCTTCGGCGCCGTCTTCGTTCCGCAGCCAGGGCCGGCGGCGCTGCAGCGGCTGGGGGATTGGTCCTACGCGCTCTATCTGTCCCACCCGATCACTTTGGCGGCCTCGGAAAAGGCATGGGCGAAGCTCGCGGGCCCGCTCCCGTTGCTGCTCTTCCCGCTCGCCGCGGTTGTGGCGGCGATCATTGCCGCGTGGCTGATCCACCGCGTCGCCGAGCTCCCTCTCACCCGCGCTGCCAGACGGCTGGTGCAGCCCCGCAGTCCCCCGGCATCGCCGCTTGCGACGTGAGCCCCCGTTCCTATAGTCCCTCCGTGCGCTTGCCTTCCGATCCATGCCCCGCCGCCTGAGCCCCCTGAAGCGGCTCGAGGGCGACCAGCGCCGCGCCTCTTCACCGCGCGATCACGCCGCGCTTTCGGCGTCCGCGGGCACAGGCAAGACCCATGTGCTCACCGCGCGCGTGCTCCGGCTGCTGCTGTCGGGCGTCGATCCCTCCTCGATCCTCTGCCTCACCTTCACCAAGGCCGGCGCCGCCGAAATGGCCGACCGCATCCACGCGCGGCTCGCCTACTGGGTGCGGCTCAAGGACAATGAGCTCGGCAACGAGCTCACCGCGCTCGGCGAGGATCCGGGGCCGGAGAGCCGGGAGCGGGCGCGGCGGCTGTTCGCGCGCGTTCTGGACGCCCCGGGCGGCGGCCTCCGGATCCAGACCATCCACGCCTTCGCGCAGTCGCTCCTGGCTGCGTTTCCGGCCGAAGCGGGGCTGGTGCCCGGCTTCCGCCCGCTCGATGGACGGGAAGAGCAGCTGCTGGCCCGCCAGGCGCTTGCGGACCTGCTGGTGCGCTCGGAAGCCGCGGGGGACCTGCCGCTGATCCGCGATCTCCAGGCGCTCAGCCACCGCATGGGGGAGGGCGGCGCGGAAAGCTTCCTGATG
>NZ_DASVUE010000133.1:0-9078 GCF_036387215.1 Allosphingosinicella sp.
TTCGTCTTCATGGTGCAGACCTTCGGCCGCGGCCAGGCCGCGCGCCTTCTTCAGTGTCGGGAGATTTGAGGCCTAGAGCTTACCCGGCACGCCCTCAGGCGTACCGGCCCGTAAAGCTGAAGAAGCGGAGGCCGTTCGAGCGGGCAATGATGTGTCCGTTGCTCATGGTTCGTCTCCGGGCCCGAAGCGGGCCTGCAAGGAACAAGCTGCCGATGCGGCCGCCACCTGTCAACCCGTTGATGCGGAAGGGCTGCGCAGATGCCCCTTCTCCCCGCGCTCCGGCTTGTCTATCGGGCGCGCCATGAGCGCTTCCGAAATCCCGTCCTTCAAGGTCGAAGCCGCCTCCGAGGGCGAAGGCACACGCTTCACAGTCACCCGCGCCGGCGGCGGCGAAAGCCGGGAATACCGCCTGCCGGGCGGCGAGCAGCAGGATTATACCGCCTTCTACGCCGTGCTCGCCCGCGATTACGGGATGCGCTCCGGAGACCATTTCGAGCGGCCGAGGCCCGAGGCCGATCCGCACATCCACTGGCGCCCGCTGATCACCAGTAACCTCGAGCCGCGGATCCTGGCCGGCTATGGCGACCCGGCAGTGCTGAAGACCGACGAGGGCTACTACCTCGTCGCCACCTCGAACGACGCGCCCGACGCATTCCCGATCCTCCACTCGACCGACCTCGAGGCGTGGGAGCCGGTCGGCTTCGTCTTCCCCGAGGGACGTACTCCGGAATGGGCGGCGGCCGGGCGGCACCTTGCCGATTTCTGGGCCCCCGAAATGGCCAGGGTGGGCGATGAATATTGGCTCGCCTTCACCGCCCGGCAGCAGACCAACGCGCTTGCCATCGGCCTTGCCAAGGCACCCCACCCCGCCGGCCCGTGGACCGACAGCGGCGGACCGCTTCTGACCGGGGGAGTGACGCTCTTCCCGCCGCCGAGCCCTGCCGACGGGCCGCCGCCGCCGATGAGCGGGGGCGTGATCGATTCCCACATCTTCATCGACGCGGGCGGCGATCCCTACCTGTTCTGGAAGCGGGACACGAACGGCGTCTGGCCGCGCCCGCTGGCCGGCCTTCTGCGCGAGCGGCCGGAGATGATCGCCGAGATGTTCGACCGCGAGGAGGACCGGCTGACCGCCGCCTTCGCGGCTGCGGTCCAGCCCTGGGCGAACACCCGGCGGCCGATGGAGCGCTTCTTCCTGATGCAGCCGCTGATCGAGACGGTGCTCGGCTCCTGGCCGCAGGTCCGGCGCGTCCTGGAAGCGTCGGGCGAGGCGGGCGCGATCCTCGATGCGATGCGGACGCCGATCCTCGCGCAGCGGCTCGGACCGGACGGAACCAGCTTCCTTGGTGAGCCGGTTGAGGTGCTCGCCAACGACCTCGATTGGGAGGGCCATCTGATCGAGGGGCCGTGGGTGACGCGCCAGCAGGGCCGCTACTGGATGTTCTATGCCGGCAACGATTTCTGCACGCCCGCTTACGGGATCGGAGTCGCAGTCGCCGATCATCCGCTCGGCCCCTATGTGAAGCAGCCGGAGCCGCTTCTGAAATCGACGCGCGAATGGTGGGCGCCGGGGCACGCGTCTGTAGCACCGGGCCTCGACGGCGAGCCCCAGCTCTTCTTCCACGCCTTCTTCCCCGGAACCGGCGGCTACAATGCCTTCCGGGCGCTTCTTACGACCTGTCTGAGGTTCACCGAGACGGGCGTGGAGCTCTGCTGAGGAGCGACAGCGAAACAGTGCTTGACATGCAGCCGTAACGTTCCGTACATGTTCCGTGTCCGTTCCAGGAGGGCCGAACGTGCTGACACGCAAGCAACATGAGCTTCTGACCTACATTCACCGTCATCTGGGTGAGAACGGAGTGTCACCTTCGTTCGAGGAGATGAAGGAGGCGCTGGAGCTGAAGTCGAAGTCGGGCGTGCACCGGCTCATCTCTGCCCTGGAGGAGCGCGGCTTCATCCGCCGGCTGCCGAACCGCGCACGGGCGCTCGAAGTGATGCGGATGCCGGACGTCAAGGCGGGGATCGCTTCCAACCCGGTCGCGCCGGTGACTCCGCCGCAGGCCGCCAACGACGTGATCGAGCTGCCGCTTCATGGCCGCATCGCAGCCGGCATGCCGATCGAAGCGCTGGAGGGGCAGAGCAGCCTCTCGGTGCCCGCTGCCCTGCTTGGGCCGGGCGAGCATTATGCTCTCGAGGTCGCGGGGGATTCGATGGTCGAGGAAGGCATTCTCGACGGCGACTATGCCTTGGTGCGCAAGACCGACATCGCGCGCGACGGCGAGATCGTGGTCGCGCTCATCAACAATGAGGAAGCGACCCTCAAGACCTTCCGCCGCGAAGGCCAGATGATCCGCCTCGATCCCGCCAACCGCAATTACGACCCGCAGCGCTACCGGCCGGACCAGGTGATGATCCAGGGCAAGCTTGCCGGGCTGCTCAGGCGTTACTGAGCGAGATGGCACGCCTCAACTATGTCGAGCTCCCGGTGCGGGAGATCGGGCCGGCAAAGGCTTTCTACGAGCGGGCGTTCGGCTGGTCGCTGACGGGGTTCGGGCCCACTTATGCGGCAACGCTCAGCGGCGATACCGACATCGGGCTCCAGGGCGACGCGGCCGAGGCGACGAAGGCGCCGCTGCCGGTGATCGAGGTCGAGGATCTCGAAGCGGCGCTCGGCGCGGTAGAAGAAGCCGGGGGAACGATCGTCCGGCCGATCTTCGCCTTCCCCGGCGGCCGCCGCTTCCAGTTCCTGGATCCGAGCGGCAACGAGATCGCAGTGACCAAAAGCGGCTGAGCGCGCGGTCACGTCTGCACGATGTTCCTGCTGTTCTCGAGTGCGATGATGATCGCTCCGCTTGCCCAGGTACGGCCGCAACTGCGCAGGTAGCGGCGGACGCTTCCGCGTTCCCTGATGTCGAGTGCGTTGCCGCCAGCGGCATCGGGCGGGCACATCAGGTCGGATCCGGTCTTCATCGGCAGCGTAAGCTGGACCGTCAGCGGCTCGCGCCCAAGGCAATCCGAAGCAAGGGCTGCGTCGACGAGTGCGGCCGTGGCCTCGTTCAGCCGGCCTGAGGTCACAACGCGCTCCGGCGGCTGCTGCACCGGCGGCGCTCCAGGTGGCGCTGGCGGCGGCGGGAGCTGGAGGTAGCGGACGTGCGATACCCTCCACACCCCATCCCTTTCGCGGACGGCCCAGACGCTGATCCCGTAGGGCGCCTGGAAGCTGCCGCCCGGTATTGCGAGCCGCAGCTGCACCGCGCCCGGATCGGCCGCCGGTTCGGGCAAGCCCGCGCGCGCCTTTGCGTGAAAACGGTCGAAGGCGCTCCAATCGGCGCTGCCCTTCGCGATCCGGGAGAGATCCACCTCTTCGAGGGTGCGGCACCTCTCGGCAATGTCGCTCACCGCCGGCGTCAGCTGCGGGCGGCTTCGCGTGGGCGCGGGAGCGGCGCAGCCGCCGAGCAGGAGCGCCAGGGACACGGCCCCTGCGGGAATGGAGCGCGAGGCGAAGCTCATGCGGTTTAAATGCATCGGCGCGGCTTCGGTGCCGACCCGGAACACGGTGCCGGCGAACGGACTTTTCGGTGGGACCGATTTAGGTTATATCGACTCAGGGGATGGGAGATAGTCGCCTGAAACGGCAGCTGTCGCGAGCGCCTCGGAATTTTTTCCGGGGCGTTTCGTTTTTCAGGGAACCCAAACCCGGTAAGCTCGTTTTGCTGATACCCCAACGGTAGTCAGCTCCCCCCCCCCCCCGCTGACTGCCACAGAGCCCCGGCCCCAAGCGGCCGGGGCTTTTCGTTTGGGGCTAGTTCTTCCGCGCCTTCACAGGCCGCTCCGCCCAGGGGTGATCTCCCACCCGCTCGCGGACCGTCACCACGCGCGGCCTCTCCCCCAGCGAGATAGAGAGACCCCCACTCCGGGCGAGGAAGAAGCGGTCCGCCTTCAGCCAGCGCGGCACGCAGGTGCGTGGCAAGCGGCGATCGCTCACGACGATGTCGGCCGCCGCGCACGCGCGCTTCAGCGGCTCGAAATCGATCATGTGCCGGCTCCGCGTCGCCAGCAGGCGCCAGCTCCGACCTCCGCTCGCGATGTCGGCCATGCAGGTATCGCGGTTGCAGCGGGCGTTCGGCATCGCCTCGAGGTCCGGCATCTCCGCCTCCGATCCCGAAGTTTCGCTGAGCATGCTCCGCACGTAGTCCCCTGCCCGCCCCCGGAGGATCGCCAGCTCGCCCGAGGGGGTACGGAGCGCGAGGTGACGGCCGTCGCCGGTCACGATCAGGTCGGGCGGCGGCGTCGCGAGCGCCCAGAGCGCCCCGGCGGCGAGCGGCACCAGCCCCCAGCGCCGCCACCGCGTCCGCCACAGCGCGATCCAGAGCCCTCCCCCCACCATCAGTCCGAACGCGGCCGGCGGCATGTCGGGGAGCATGGCGACGGCGCCCGGCGCGGCTGCGGTGGCATGCGCGAGCCCAAGCAGGAACTTCAGCGCGGCGCCGGCCGCCCACCAGAAGGGTGCGCCGATCCCGCCGATATCAAACAGCAACGCCAGCGCCTCCAGCGGCATGATGACGAAGGTGGTGAGCGGGATCGCGACGATGTTCGCGGCGGCTCCGTAGAGCCCGGAGCGATGGAAGTGGAACAATGCGATCGGCATCAGCGCGAGCTCGACCGCCAGCCCTGTGAGCACGAGCGCGAGCAGCCCGCGGCCGATCTTGCGCGGCAGTCCTTCGTCGCGGCGGGCAAGCAGCGTCTTGATGCGAGGATGCTCGTGCAGTGCGACGATCGCGACGATCGCTGCGAAGCTCAGCTGGAAGCTGGGGCCCGGGAGCGATTCCGGCCAGAGCAGGAGAACGATCAGCGCCCCGGTCGCGACGAGACGGAGCGTCAGCGCCTCCCGCCCGAGCGCAATCCCCAGCAGGATCAGCAGCGAGGCAATGCAGGCGCGGACCGTCGGCACCTCTGCGCCGGTCAGCAAAGTGTAGGCGACGCCCGCCAACGCGCCCGCCGCCGCAGCGACCAGCACCAGCCGGAACCGAAGCGCGAGGGCCGGGCTCAGCGCCAGGAGCTTCAGCGTCAGGAGCATGACTGCGCCGACGACTGCAGTGAGGTGAAGGCCGCTGACCGACAGGAGGTGCGCGAGGCCGGAGCGGCGGAGGGCCTCCGCATCCTCCTCCGGAATGCCCGCCTGGTCGCCGGTGGCGAGAGCGGCGGCAATGCCCCCTGCCCCTCCCTGCAGCCTCGAGCGGGCATGGTCGGCGAGCCGCTGCCGGGCGGCTGCGATGCGCGCGCTCCAGCCCAGTTCCTGAGCCGGGGCGATCACCTTCACCTCCCCGAGCGCCCGGCCGGTGCCGCCGATGCCCTGGAACCAGGCGGCGCGGGAGAAATCATAGGCGCCGGGCACCGCCATCGGCGGCGGCGGCATCAGCCACGCGCGAAGGCTTATGGTGGCCCCCGCGGCGACCGCGCCGCCCTTGTCCTCATCGACGTTGATCCGGATCCGGGGCGGGAGATCGGGGGTGCCCAGCGGCCGCACCACCAGCCGCACCGTCTCCTTGGCGGGCAGGCGCTGGAGGGATTCCACGCGCCCGGTGAACTCCGCCATACGGGCGCGCTCCAGCCGGGGCGCGGCCACCTGTTCCGCCTTCCACCAGATGAGGCCGCAGCCTGAAGCGGCCGCGAAGCAGAAGATCGCGAGCGCCCTGCCCCACCTGGTGCCCCAGCCCGCCGCGAGGGCCGCAAAAGCGAGCGCACCGGCTCCGGCCACGAATGCCCACCAGCTCCTCTCGCCCGGCAACGCGAACCAGGCGCCGACGCCGAGCCCGAGCGCGACCGGAAGCCAGAGCGGAAGCTGGTCCCGCTCCGCCTCGAACAGCGCCTCCAGCCGCTCGGACATATGGTCCGGGAGCGGCGTTTGTCGCCGCCAGAACCCTATGCTAGGGGCGCGCCATTCGTTCGTCGCCATCCGGCGCATCCTTGGAGAATCGGCGCGTGAGCGCAACTGTCCCCACGCGCGAGGTCGTTACGCGTTTTGCGCCCTCGCCGACCGGTTTCCTGCACATCGGCGGCGCCCGCACCGCACTCTTCAACTGGCTGTTCGCGCGCCGGCACGGCGGCAAGTTCCTGCTGCGCATCGAGGATACGGACAAGGCAAGGTCCACCAAGCCGGCGATTGACGCGATCCTCGAAGGGATGCGCTGGCTCCAGCTCGATTGGGACGGGCGCGAATATTATCAGTCGCAATTCTGGGCCCGGCACGCCGAAGTTGCGAACGAGCTCCTTGCCCGCGGCCATGCCTATCGCTGCTACATGACCCATGACGAGCTCGCCGCAGCCCGCGAAGCGGCGCAGCGCGAGAAGCGGCCGTTCCGGATCGAGAGCAAATGGCGGGACTGCTCGCCCGACGCCGCGGCGCCCGACGCTCCGTTCGTGGTGCGCCTCAAGGCGCCGCGCGAGGGCGAGACGGTGATCGAGGACCAGGTGCAGGGCACGGTCACGGTCCGGAATGCCGAGATCGACGACTTCGTCCTGCTCCGCTCCGACGGCAGCCCGACCTACATGCTGGCCGTGGTCGTCGATGATCACGACATGGGCGTGACGCACGTGATCCGCGGCGACGACCACCTCAACAACGCTTTCCGGCAGCTCGCGATCATCCGCGGCATGGGCTGGCCGGAGCCGGTCTACGCCCACGTGCCCCTGATCCACGGCCAGGACGGCGCCAAGATGTCGAAGCGGCACGGCGCGACCGGGGTGATGGACTATCACGCGCTGGGTTTCCTCCCCGAAGCGCTCTCCAACTATCTGCTTCGGCTCGGCTGGGGGCACGGCGACGAGGAGATCATCGCCAGGGACGATGCGATCCGCTGGTTCGGCCTCGAAGGCGTCGGCCGCTCCCCTTCCCGCTTCGACACCAAGAAGCTCGAGAATCTGAACGGCCACTATATCCGCGAGGCTTCCGACGGGCGGCTGGCCGGGCTCGTGACGCCGCGGATCGAGACTTTGCTCGGCCGGTCGCTGATGACCGACGAGATCGCGCTCCTCACCCGAGCGATGGAGGGGCTGAAGCCGCGCGCGAAGAACCTCAACGAAATAGCGGAAGGCGCGCTCTTTTTGTTCAAGCGCCGGCCGCTCGATCTCGACGAGAAGGCGGCGGTGTTGCTAGGGGGGAGCGCACCGGACCTGCTCGCCCTCGTCCACGCAGCGCTTGCCGCGCTGCCGGAATGGACCGCCGAGGCGACAGAGCAGGCCGTTCGAGAGGTGTCCGAAAGCGCCGGCGTCAAGCTCGGCCAGGTGGCGCAGCCGCTTCGCGCGGCGCTGACGGGCCGAGCGACTTCGCCGGGAATTTTCGACGTTCTCGTCCTTCTCGGGCGCGAGGAGAGCCTTGCGCGCGTTAAGGACCGGGTGTGATCAAGGAGCGATAAGATGACGGACGGCAAGGCAAGCCTGGGGCTTGGCGGCAAGACTTTCGACTATGACGTGCTTCCGGGCAGCGTCGGGCCGGACGTGATCGACATCCGAAAGCTCTATGGGCAGACCGGCGCCTTCACCTACGATCCGGGCTTCACCTCGACCGCGTCCTGCGAGAGCTCCATCACCTATATCGACGGCGACGAGGGCATCCTCCTTCACCGCGGCTATCCGATCGACCAGCTGGCCGAGCATTCGACCTTCATGGAGGTCTCCTACCTGCTTCTGAACGGCGAGCTTCCGAACCGGAGCGAGCTCGACCGCTTCACCTACACCATCTCCCGCCACACGATGCTTCACGAGCAGCTGTCGACCTTCTACCGCGGCTTCAGGCGCGATGCGCACCCGATGGCGATCATGTGCGGCGTGGTCGGCGCGCTGTCCGCTTTCTATCATGATTCCACGGACATCACCGATCCGTATCAGCGGATGGTGGCCTCGCACCGGCTGATCGCGAAGATGCCGACGATCGCCGCCATGGCGTATAAATATTCGGTCGGTCAGCCGTTCATGTACCCGCAGAACAGCCTCTCCTACACCGGCAATTTCCTGCGGATGACCTTCGGCGTCCCGGCCGAGGCCTATGAAGTGAACCCGATCGTCGAGAGCGCGATGCGGCGGATCTTCATCCTCCACGCCGATCACGAGCAGAACGCTTCGACCTCCACCGTGCGGCTCGCCGGCTCATCGGGCGCAAACCCGTTCGCCTGCATCGCCGCCGGCATCGCCTGCCTCTGGGGGCCCGCGCATGGCGGCGCCAACGAAGCGGCATTGAACATGCTTCGCGAAATCGGCCGGCCCGAGCGGATTCCCGAATATATCGCGCGGGCCAAGGACAAGGACGATCCGTTCCGGCTGATGGGCTTCGGCCACCGCGTCTACAAGAATTTCGACCCGCGGGCGAAGGTGATGCGGCGCACCGCCGAGGAGGTGCTGAACGAGCTCGGCGTGACCGACCCGGTCTTCGACGTGGCGCGCGAGCTCGAACAGATCGCGCTCAACGACGAATATTTCATAGAGAAGAAGCTTTATCCGAACGTGGACTTCTATTCGGGCGTCATCCTTTCGGCGATCGGATTCCCCACCTCGATGTTTACCGCGCTCTTCGCCCTCGCCCGCACCGTCGGCTGGGTGGCGCAGTGGAACGAGATGATTTCGGATCCCGACCAGAAGATCGGGCGGCCGCGGCAGCTCTATACGGGGCCGACGCAGCGCGATTACGTGCCGGTGGACCGGCGCTGATGCGGGCTGCCGTTCTCGCGGCTCCCGGCGAGATCAGGATCGACGAGGTAGCGCTTCCGGAGCCGGGGCCGGGGCAGGTGCGCGTCCGGCTCGAAGGCTGCGGCGTCTGCGCCTCCAACCTCACCCCCTGGGCCGGGCCGGAGTGGCAGCAATTCCCGACGGAGCCCGGCTCGCTCGGCCATGAAGGGTGGGGCGTGATCGATGCCATCGGCGAGGGTGTCGACGGCCTATCCCCCGGTCAGCGCGTCGCTGCACTCTCCTACAAGAGCTACGCCGAATATGACATCGCGGAGGCCGACGCCGTCGTACGCCTGCCGGAAAGCCTGGCGGGGCAGCCCTTTCCCGGCGAGCCTCTCGGCTGCGCGATGAACATCT
>NZ_DASVUE010000134.1:0-4250 GCF_036387215.1 Allosphingosinicella sp.
GTCTTCCTCATCACCCACGATCTCGACACACTCTACGCCATCTGCGACCGCGTCGCCGTGCTGGCGGACAAGAAGGTGGTCGCGATTGGAACGATTCCGGAATTATTGGCTTTGGACCACGAATGGATACAGGAATATTTCCGTGGCCCGCGCGGGCGGGCGGCCGAGACGGCCGTAGCGAAGGCTGACGCCTGATGGAAACGCGCTCAAACCACATTCTCGTCGGCGGCGTGGTCCTCGCGCTCGTCGTCGCGACCCTCGCCTTCATCATCTGGCTGAGCCAGGCCGCCGGCGACGACAACAAGGAATATGACATCTTCTTCCGCCAGGCGGTGGACGGGCTCGCCCGCGGCTCCGCGGTGACCTTCTCCGGCGTGCCCGTCGGGCAGGTGGCATCGATCAACCTTGAGCCCCGGACCCCGGAATTCGTTCGCGTGCGGATCGCCGTCCGCAACGACACGCCAATTCTCCAGGGCACGACCGCCACCATCCAGGGCGTCGGCTTCACCGGCGTCTCCCAAATCCAGCTCGACGGCGCGGCCCGCGGAGCGCCTCCGATCGTTCAGGAAGGGCCCTATGGCGTGCCGGTCATCCCGGCTAAGCCGGGCGGTCTTGCGGGCCTGCTCAGCAGTGCGCCGCAGCTCCTTGAGCGCGTGACGACGCTGACCGAGCGGCTGACCGAGCTCCTGTCCGACCGCAATCAGGCCTCGATCGCCGCCATCCTCGAGAATGTGCAGGAGATCAGCCGATCGGTGGCGGAACGCTCCCCCGAAATCGCAGCGACGCTTGCCGAAGCGCGCATCGCCATCCGCCAGGCCGGAAACGCGGCCGACCGGTTCGGCCGCCTTGCCGACAGCTCCGACCGCCTGCTGAACGAGCAGGGCCGGCCGCTGATCAACGATCTTCGCCACACCATCCGCGCGGCCGAGAGCAGCCTCGCAAATGTCGATGCGGTGATGAACGACGCCCGGCCCGGCGTGCAGGCGCTCACCAAGCAGACGATCCCCGAAGTGGGGCAGCTGGTGCGCGACCTCCGCGAGACCACCGATTCGCTTCGCGAGGTGACCCAGCGGGTCGAGCGCGAAGGCGCCCTGTCGATCGTCGGCACTCCGAAGGTCCCCGAATATAATCCGAAGAAGAAGAGATGAAAAAGACGATCCTCGCTCTCGGCGGCGCGCTCGCCCTCTCCGGCTGCTTCGGCGGAGCCAAGGTGCCGGATACTTTGATGACACTGAATTCGGCGCAGGTGAGGCCGGCGGCGACGCCGCGCTCCGCCGCCGAGGGGCAGGCGATCACCGTCGCCGTGCCCACGGTGCCGCGAGAACTGCAGACGCTGCGGGTCCCGGTTCACGAAAGCGAGCTTGCCGTCTCGTACCTGAAGAACGCACAATGGGTGGAGATGCCGGCAACCCTGTTCGCGCGCCTGGTGTCGGAGACGATCGGCGCCACCACCGGCCGGGTCGTGCTCGATCCGAAGCAATTCAGCTTCGATCCCGGCCAGCGCCTCACCGGCACGCTGCAGCGCTTCGGCTACGATGCCGCCAGCGGCCAGGCAGTCGCGGTCTACGACGCGGCGCTCGGGCGGACCGGAGGCGGAGTCACCACCCAGCGCTTCGAGGCGCGAGTGCCCGCAGCCTCGGCCGACGCGGCCGGAGTGGGCGCAGCGCTCAACCAGGCGGCGAACCAGATCGCGGCCGACGTGGCCCAGTGGGTCGGCCGCTGACCGGGCTCAGCCGAGGCTTTTAGAGGCCTGCTCGAAAACGTCCTTCGAAAGCCCCGGCGTCTCCACGATCCGACGCAGCTCCGCCTTCATCAGGTCCGCCCGTGCTTCGTCGAACCTGCGCCACCGCCCAAGCGGCGGCACCAGCCGCGCGGCCGCCTGCGGGTTGAGTTTGTCCACGGCCAAAGTCATGTCGGCGAGGAAGCAGTAGCCACGCCCGGACGGGTCATGGAAGGCCCGCTGGTTGGAGGCAAAGGCGCTCACCAGCGAGCGGAGCCGGTTCGGGTTGCCGAGCGAGAAATCCGGATGTCCCGCCAGCCGCGCCACCGCCTCAGCAGTATCGTCGCGGCTTGAGAGCGCCTGGACCATGAACCACTTATCCAGCACCAGCGCATTGTCGCGATACCGCTCGTAAAAGGCCTCCAAAGCCTCGCGGCGCTCCGCTGCATCGCTGTTGGCCAGCATCCCCAGAGCGCCCTGCCGGTCCGTCATGTTGTCGGCATCGCGGAACTGCCGCATCGCCATCTGCGCCGCATCCTCGGCGCCTGCGGACATCAGATAGCCGAGGGCCACCGTTCGCAGCCGCCGCGCGCCTTTGGCGGACGGCGAATATTCGTAGCGATTGGCGGCATTGGCTGCGTAAGCGGCACGCCAGAGCGTTTCCAGCTCGCCGCCGAGCTCCGTGCGGAGCCGCTCGCGCACCTCGTGGATGGCCTCCGGATCGACGACCAGCATCTGATCGCCGATGAAAGCTTCCGTAGGCAGGAGCACCGCCTCGGCGATGAAGGCCGGGTCCAGCGCCTCGTTCGTCAGGGTCTGCCGCATTGCCTCGACCACCGGCTCCATATCGGCGCTGCCCGCGGCGATCGCCTCCACCATCGTGTCGAGCATCAGCTGCTGCATCGCCTCGTAGCGGGCGAACGGATTGTCGTCGTTGGCAGAGAGGAAGGCGAGATCCTCGACGCTCCGGCTGCTCTCGATGGTGACCGGGGCCGAGAAATCGCGGTTGATCGACAGGACCGGCCGCTCGCCGATGCCGTCGAACAGGATTTCCTTCGTCTCCTCCTCGAGCAGCACCAGGCGGTCGGCATATTTCTCGCCCGTCACCCCACCGAACAGCGCCACCTTCAGCGGGATCGGCATCGGCTTCTTCGCCGGCTGGCCGGGCGTCGGCGGCGCCTCCTGCTCCAGCAGCAGGCGTGCACGCCCCTCGCCTTCGCCGTGGAGGAGGTTCGCGCGCACCCGCGGCGTCCCGGCCTGCGAGTACCAGAGCCGGAAGCGGGTGAGGTCGACACCGCTTGCCTCCTCCATCGCGGCGACGAAATCCTCGCAGGTCGCCGCCTCGCCGTCGTGCCGGTCGAAATAGAGGTCGGTGCCGGCGCGGAATTTCTCCGGCCCCAGGATCGTGTGCAGCATCCTGATCACCTCGGCGCCCTTGTTGTAGACGGTCGCGGTGTAGAAATTGGAGATCTCGATATAGGATTCCGGCCGGATCGGGTGCGCGAGCGGGCCGCTGTCCTCCGGGAACTGAGCGGATCGGAGCGCCCGCACGTCCTCGATCCGCTTCACCGCTGCGGAGCCCTGGTCGGCCGAGAATTGCTGGTCGCGAAAGACGGTGAAGCCTTCCTTCAGGCTCAGCTGGAACCAGTCGCGGCAGGTGACCCGGTTGCCGGACCAATTGTGGAAATATTCGTGCGCCACCACGCCCGCGACGGCGTCGTAATCGGCGTCCGTCGCCGTATCAGGATCGGCGAGGATATAGCGCGAATTGAAGATGTTGAGGCCTTTGTTCTCCATCGCCCCGAAATTGAAATCGGCGACCGCGACGATGTTGAACACCGCAAGATCGTATTCACGGCCATAGACCTTCTCGTCCCACGCCATGCTGGCCTTCAGCGCTTCCATTGCATGGGCAGTCCGAGGAAGGTCCTCCTCGCGTACCCAGATGCCGAGATCGACCGCGCGGCCGCTGCAGGTGACGAAGCGGTCGCTGTTCGCCTTGAGATCCCCAGCCACCAGCGCGAAGAGGTAACAGGGCTTTGGGAAGGGATCGTGCCACTCGGCCCAGTGACGGCCGCCGCCGAGATCGCCCGAGCCGACCGGGTCGCCGTTCGACAGCAGAACCGGGTAGCGCTCCTTGTCCGCGCTGATTCGAACCCGATAGCGGCTGAGGACGTCGGGACGATCCGGGAAGAAGGTGATCCGCCGGAAGCCCTCTGCCTCGCACTGCGTGCAGAGGATGCCGCCGGATTCGTACAGCCCCATCAGCTGCGTGTTGGTCCCAGGCGAAATCTCGACGAGGATTTCGACGGCCGCGCTGTCACCGGTGAGCGGAACCGTCAGCAGGTCGCCGGCCTGCAGATGCTCCGCAGGCGCTCCGTTGATCTCGACGCTGAGGAGCTTCAGCCCCTCTCCGTCCAGCCGCAGCGGCTCGTCATGATCCCCGTTCCGCTCCACCTGAAGCGTGGAGCGCACCAGCGTCCGCTGCGGATCGAGCTCGAAGTCCAGCGAGATGTCCGGGACGAGCCAG
>NZ_DASVUE010000135.1:0-4491 GCF_036387215.1 Allosphingosinicella sp.
CAAAGTGAAGCGCTCGACGCCGTTGATCCGGCCGAACTCGACGATCCCCATCGCCAGCAGCCTGTGGACTCGAAGGATGTTGCGCCCGTCCGCCCCCTCCGGCGTCGCCACCAGCCTCGATATTTCCCAGACGTCCTTGCCGGCGGGCGCGCCGTCGGGGCAGAGGCCGGCGAAGAGGGTGTTCAGCATGTGCGGGCCGGTCGTCGGAAGCAGCCGCACCGATCCCAAATGGCTGCTCCCGTCGGGCGACACGGCCATGATGTAGACCGCATCGTCATTGTCGAACTCGTCGATTTCGAGCCAGCTCCCCTTGCTCGGAAGCTCCCAACCCAGCCGATCGACGAAGATCCGCTTCCTGTGGTGGTGCATCTCCATCATTGCGCGGCTGAACTGCCAGCGCTGGCTCGGCTCGACGATCTTAAGCTGCATGGGCCTCTCCTCGGCCCCAAGACTAGGCCCCCGCCCCTGCCCGCCCAATATAGGCAATTACCGGGATGGATTCGCCCGCACGCATGTGGAACCGGTCGGCCATACGACCGGAGACTCTTCGTGAATGAAATCCCCAAATCTTCCGCATTCGCTCCGAACCCTGAGCGCGGCACGCGCTGGCACCTCGAAGAGGACGTATTCGAGAAGGTGGGCAAGCCTGGCCGCGAGCAGCTGAAGCACATCCCCGGCAAGAAGGGCCTCCCTTATTTCGGGATCCTCCCCGAAGCGGTGCTGGACCCGCTCAAATTCGCCGAGCGACTCCATGCCAAGCATGGACGCGTCTATTGCTTCTACGCGCTCGGCAGCTGGAACGTTCAGCTGGTGGGGCCGGAGGCGAACGAGCTCGTGCTGTTCGACAAGGACAGCACCTTCTCCGCGCACGGCGGCTGGGGGCCGGTGATCGAGCCCTTCTTCCCCGGCGCGCTGCTGATCCAGGACGGCGAGCGGCATCGTGCGAACCGGCGCATCCTCGGCGAAGCGTTCAAGCAGCAGAAGCTCACCGGCTATCAGCAGATTTTCGACCGCGACATCGAGCGCAGCATCTCGTCCTGGTCGGGCCGCACGTTCGACGTCTATGACGAGGTGAAGCGGCTGACGCTCCGGATCGCCGCCTCCACCTTCCTCGGCATCGACATGGACGAGAAGGCGGACAAGGCGCTGCGCTCGTTCAGCGACATGATGGGCGCCCTCCTTGCCATCAACCAGAACAAGTGGCTGAGCCCGGTCGCCGCGAAGGGCTTCCGCGGCAAAGCCTTCCTCGAGACCTATGTGCGCGAGCTGATCGCCGAGCGGCGGGCGAACCCCGGCGACGACATGCTCTCCCGCGTCTGCCAGGTCGGCGCCGACGATGGCGAGGGCCTGACCGAGGAGGAGATCTACAACAGCACGATCTTCCTGCTCGCGGCCGCCCACGACACGCTGGCTTCGGCCTTCACCTCGTCCGTCTACTTCCTCGCCAAGCACAGGGATTGGGCGGAACTTCTGCGCGAGGAGGTGAAGCGGGCGAAGCTTGCAAGCCCGATCGACGCCGGCACCGCATCGCTGCCGCTTCACGACATGTTCTTCAAGGAGGCGATGCGGCTCAACCCGCCCGCCCCCATCGTCTGGCGGCGCGCGGTGCGGGATTTCAGCATCTACGGATATGACATCCCCGCGGGGACGATCACCGGCATCAATCCGCTGCTCGTTCACCGCGATCCGGAGATCTGGGAGGATCCCCTCCGCTTCAACCCATTCCGCTTCACGCCCGAAGAGGAAGCAAAGCGCCACAAGCACGCCTTCGTGCCGTTCGGAAGCGGCGTCCATAAATGCCTGGGCCTGCACTTCGCTCAGCAGCAAGCGCGGATATTCCTCAGCCGGCTCGTCTCAAGCGCAGACCTCGAGGTGCACACGGACCGGGTGCAATGGTATCACTGGCCGAACTGCAGGCCGCGGAAACGGCTGCTCGCAACCGCTACTGCAAGACCTCCGAAAAGGTGATCTGCCGGTTGAACAAGGCCAGGATCATGAGCTGCTGGCGGGTCGCGACGCAATAACGGCGCTTCGCCTCCTCCATATAGGAATTGACGGTGCGGGGGCTGATGCCGAGCAGATGGCCGATGTCGGTGTCGCTCTTGCCGCGCGCCGCAAGCAGGAGGCAATCGAGCTGCCGCTCGGTCAGCGGGGCGGAAAGGACGATCGGCTCCTCGCTCGAGCGCGCGAGCCTCCGCGCAGCCTCGAAAGCATAGGTCGCGAGCGACTGCAGCGCGGACGCCATTTCCTTGGGGAAGCTGCGTCCGTGCTCGACGGCGAACTGCACCGAGCCGCTATATTCGCCCGGGATGTGGTTCGGCACCGCGAAACCTTCGCCGAGGCCGGCCCGCCGAACCTCGGCCACGCGCTGCATGTGCTTGGGCTGGAGCTGTATGAGCTCGCCGAGCTGCGACCAGAAGAATCCGGTGGTGGTGCGCTCGCAGGCGAGAAGCACGGGATCGTGCCTCCAGCCGCCCACTTCGCGCTGCCTTGCGACAAACTCGCGCGGATAATTGCCCATCTGAACGGCGCCCGGGATGGGACGGCCGAAATCGACATGGTGCGCCATCAGGAAATAATCGACGCCGAAACTGGGGACAACGTCCCCCAGCAGCCCGCGCAGCGCGGAGAGGCTCTCCACCTGGCGCACCGCGCCCGCGAAATCGCGCACCCTGGTGAAGGCATCTCGGGACGTCTGGGCATTCATGATCCGGGCGGAACCTCCGATCGGCTCTTACCAAGCCGATCTCGCGATTGATACTGGCAAGCGGGCCCGCGCAGCGGCTATCGCTAAGCAAACATTGGAACAGTCAGCCGAGCAGGTCAGCATGAGCGAGCGTATCTCTCCGCCCCGGGAAGCGACTTCCGCGACCCACTGCACTCCGGATGATTACGAGACGCTCTACCGGCGCTCGCTGGCGGAGCCGGATACGTTCTGGGGAGAGATGGCGGAGCGGATCGACTGGTTCGAGAAGCCGACCATCGTCGAGAACTGGTCGTTCGATCCGGTGGACATACGCTGGTACGAGGACGGCATCCTCAACCTCTGCCACAATTGCGTCGACAGGCACCTGCCCGAGCGCGCGGACCAGACGGCGCTCATCTGGGAAGCGGACGAGCCGGGGGTGACGAAGCGGCTCAGCTATGCGGAGCTCCACGCCGGGGTGATCCGGATGGCGAATTGCCTGAAGGCGCTCGGCGTCGCCCGCGGCGACCGGGTGACCGTTTACCTGCCGATGATCCTCGAAGCCGCCGTTGCGATGCTGGCCTGCGCACGCATCGGCGCGGTTCACTCCGTCGTGTTCGGCGGCTTCTCACCCGATGCGCTTCACGGGCGGATCGAGGATTGCGGCAGCCGCTTCGTCATCACCGCCGATGCGGGGGTGCGGGGCGGCAAGCTGGTGCCCCTCAAGGCGAATGTCGACGCGGCGCTGGAGCTCGGGGCGGAGGTGGATGCGGTGCTGGTGGTGCGCCACAAGGGCAACGACGTGACGATGATCGCCGGCCGCGACCGCTGGTACCATGAAGTGGCTGAAAGCGTCTCCGGCGACTGCCCGTGCGAACGGATGAACGCCGAGGACCCGTTGTTCATCCTCTACACCTCGGGCTCGACGGGTAAGCCGAAGGGGGTGCTCCACACGACCGGCGGCTATGCCGTCTGGACCAACGCCACCTTCCACTACGTCTTCGATTATAAGCCGGGCGAGATCTTCTGGTGCACCGCCGACGTGGGGTGGGTCACCGGCCATTCCTACATCGTCTATGGCCCGCTTTCGAACGGCGCCACCTCGCTGATGTTCGAGGGCGTTCCCAATTATCCGGATTTCGGCCGCTTCTGGGACGTGCTCGACCGGCACAAGGTCGACATCTTCTACACCGCCCCGACCGCGATCCGGGCGCTGATGCGCGAGGGCGAGGCTCCGGTGAAGGCGCATAGCCGCGGGTCGCTGCGGCTGCTCGGCACTGTGGGCGAGCCGATCAACCCGGAAGCGTGGCGCTGGTATCACGACGTGGTCGGCGAGGGCCGCGTGCCGATCGTCGACACCTGGTGGCAGACCGAGACCGGGGGGATCATGATCACCACCCTTCCAGGCGCCCACGATATGAAGCCGGGCTCCGCCGGCCGGCCGTTCTTCGGAGTCGAGCCGCAGCTGCTGGACGCCGACGGGCAGGTGCTGGAGGGGGCCGGCTCCGGCAACCTCTGCCTCGCCCGCTCATGGCCGGGGCAGATGCGCACCGTCTATGGCGACCATGAGCGGTTCGTGCAGACCTATTTCTCCACCTACACCGGCAAATATTTCACCGGCGACGGCTGCCGCCGGGACGAGGACGGTTATTACTGGATCACAGGCCGGGTGGACGACGTGATCAACGTCTCGGGCCATCGCATGGGCACCGCCGAGGTCGAGAGCGCGCTGGTGCTCCACCCGCAAGTGGCCGAAGCGGCGGTGGTCGGCATGCCCCACGAGGTGAAGGGCCAAGGCATCTACG
>NZ_DASVUE010000136.1:0-16800 GCF_036387215.1 Allosphingosinicella sp.
CCCCCGGCAGCCCCGTAGCCCGTGTCGCCGCCATTGTGAAGCGGCGGGTTTCACGTCAGAAGGCGGGGGTGGAGGAGGCAGGATGAGGCTTTTGCTTGCGATTGCGGCGCTGATGGCCGCGGGCTGCGCGACGGCGGAGCGAGAGGAGCGGGGGCCGGCCATTTACGTGATGCGCCACCTCCACAAGGCGGACGGGCAGGATCCGGGGCTCAACGCCACTGGCCAGAAATGCGCGGCGGCGCTGGGCGAACAGCTGGCCGGGCGCGGCATCGGCGCGATCTACGTCAGCGCGACGCGGCGGGCCCGGGAGACTGCGGCGCCGCTGGCAGCACGCCTTCGCATCGCTGCTTCGGACTACGATCCGCGGGACACTCCGGGACTGGCGGCTCGGGCGCGGGCGGAGACGACCCCGGTGCTGATCGTCGGCCACAGCAACACCGTGCCCGAGATCGTCGCCGCGCTCGGCGGGGCGCGGCCCGCCGACCTCACCGATGAAAGCTACGGCGACATCTGGCGGGTCGCGCGGGACGGAGCCGTAAGCACCGAGCGGATTGCAGGCTGCTGACCGGCCGCGCCCTTACGAGCAACCGCTCACAGATCGACGCAGGAGGCGATCGCTTCGAGCTTGCGGATGCGTTCCTTGAGGTCGGCGATCTCGATCCGCTCCATGGCGGGCGATTTCGGCTCCTGACGGCCGCCGGAAATCTCCATCCGCTTGAGGTCCAGCCAGCCCTGCCAGCCTTTCAGACCGGCGAAGGTCGCGATCCCGAGCGCCATCAGCCCTGAGCTGGAAAGCGCGAGGAGCGTGGTTGGGTCGTTCATGTTCTCCTCCCTGTGTCCCTGATCTTTTGAAGGCGGCTTAGCGCAGCTCTTCGATTTCCCGTGAAAGGCGGCGGCTGTCGGCGCTTCCGACATAGCTGTCGACTTCGGCGAGGCGCCGGTCGATGTCGCGCATGCTGGACTGGTAATCCCGGCGCGAGCCTTCCCGAAGCGTGCGGATGTCGTCCTCGATATTATAGCCGAGCTTCTGCTTCGGCTTGGCGGCCCAGGCGGCGACGCCATAGGCGACGAGCGTCCAGGGGAAGCCGCCGAGCACGGTCAGCACCACCGCGGCGATCCGGACGAAGGTGGGATCCACCCCCAGATAATTGCCGATCCCGGCGCAGACGCCCATGAACTTGCCGCCCTGCCGGTCGAGCTGGAACTTCTTGCCCCTCATTTCGCGATCCTTCTGAATGAACTGGTGTCTTGGATGCCTACACTGCCGGGATCGACGGCGATCTGCCGCCATTCCGGATTCTCCGCCGTCATGATCCGCTCGATCGTGCCGACCCTCTCTTCGAGCCGACGAGCAAGGTCGTGCAGCTCGTCGAGCAATTTCTCGTCCTCGCCCGTGATCGTCGCCGCGCCCTTCCACTTGGTGATGTAGTGGAAGACCAGCCACGGAAGCCCGATGAAGAGCAGGACGATCGCAAGCGCGTCCTCCATCCGATCAGCCTTCCAGTCCCGGGCCGAGCCGCGCCTTCAGCGCCTGGAGCTCGGCATCGACGGCTTCCTCGTTGCGGAGCTCGGCAATCTCTTCCTCGAGCGACTTGGGCGGTGCTCCGAGCGAGAGCGCATCGGCTTCGCCTTCGGCATAATCGGCGCGGCGCTCGAGGATGTCGAAGCGGGAGAAGGCCTCGCTCACCTTAGGACCCGCATACATCTCGCGGAGCCTGGTGCGGTTGTGGGCGCTCTCCATCCGTGCGGCGATCGCGTTCTGCCGCGTCCGCGCTTCCCGAAGCCGGCCCTGAAGCTTGGCGATGTCCGCTTCCGATGCACGAAGCGCATCGTCCAGCACCTGGATTTCGACACCCAGCTGCTCGGCCATGTCGCCGGCCTTCCGCTTCTCGACGAGAGCGGCCTTCGCCAAATCCTCGCGGCCCTTCGACAGCGCAAGCTCCGCCTTCTCGGTCCAGCCCTCCTGGATCTTCTCGAGCTTCGAGATCTGCCGGCGCATCTCCTTCTGGTCCGCAATCGTTCGGGCAGCGGACGCGCGGACCTCAACCAGCGTCTCCTCCATCTCCATGATGATCATCCGGATCATCTTGGCCGGATCCTCAGCCTTATCGAGAAGATCCGTCATGTTGGCGGCGATGATGTCCCTGGTGCGGGAGAAGATACCCATAGGAAGAAACTCCGTTGTTGCCGGATACGGCCGCCGCTCTTGGCTGGGCCGGAGCGAAGGCAGTGCTTCAGGCACGTGCCTCGCCCGCGGCCACCTGGCTCTGCGCAATCTGCAGGCCGGTGTCGGTCTCGACCGCGCGGGCCGGAGCAACGGCGGCGGCGATGCAAGCGGTGCTGAGGACGAGCGCGCCGACGGCGGCGGTGACGATCCGGTTGATGTCGATGTTGAAGAAGTCGGTCATTTCAATGCTCCCTGAACCTTGTTCGTGCCGTCCGCCTTTGCGGCGGTATGCACTCCGGATTACAAGAGCCGTGCCAAGTCGAGGAAATGGCGGACATCAGCCGAATTTAGCGGCAATAGACCTCCCGGAGGCTGCGCGATTTCCCCAAGGCTTGGGAATATCCGCCAACCGCGTGGGAATTTTCAACCGGCCTGCCGAAGCTCCGCCCGGCGCTCCGGCCTTGTCCTGCGCTCCTCGCCCGGCTTCCGCTTCGGCCCGACGGAATCGAGGATCTTGGCTCCCGCCATGAACACGGCGCCGGTGCAGGCGGCGAAGAAGACGTAACCAATCGCGCCGGGATAGACTTCCATATAGTGGAAGCCGCGCCCGACGGCGCCGACCGCGATCGCATAGATGACGGCATAGGCTTCGAAGCGGTTCTTGATGACGAACAGGCGCGCGATCTTCTTGAGCATGCCCGATCAGCAGCAAGAGCCGTGCCAGTGGCGGAAAAGGCCGGCTAGCGGCGGTTAACCATTAGGACTTTGTAAACCGTCCCGACGTTCCCGTTCCTAGAAGAACAGCTTCCTCACGCTGAGCGTCACCGAGCGGCCGAGCGGGTCGAGCTCCTCCGGGCGATAGCCGAGCGGCGTCGCACCGGTGAGGTCGCGGACGTCCGGGCGGGCGTTGAACAGATTGTTCACCGACAGCGACACGCGCGTGCCCCGGAGCCAGGGCATCTGCTTCACGAACTGCTGCTCGCCGAGGTTCGCGAACAGGCGGAAGTTGACGGTCGCGAAGTCCGAGAAGCGGAGGTCGCTGCTCGTTGCGCCGGTCGACGTCGGCACGCCGCGGACTTCGGTGCCGCTCTGCCAATTGGCGGTGAGGCGGGCGCCGAAACCATTCTTGAAGATCCCTGCCTGTCCTTCGAGCTCGTGACGCGGCCTGCCGCCGCGGCTGCCGGCGGCGGAGCCGCCCAGGAAGTCGAGCTCCGGCACGCCTTCGCGGATCAGCACCGAATCCTGGAAGCGCCACGTGTGATAGAGGGCAAGCTGGATACGCCCGCCCTGCCCGCCGCCGCCTCCACCGAAACCGCCAAAGCCTCCCGGGCCGCCGAAGCCGCCGAAGCCGCCGCCACCAGGCCGCCCCATACCGCCGCCAGGCCGCCCCATACCGCCGCCACGCCGGGCGCCGCGCTCGCCGCCGGCCGCCCCCGCAACGCCCTGAGCGCCGCCGGCCTCACGCTGCCTGATCCGCTCCTGCACCCGCGTCGGCAGCGCCTCGCGCGGCGGACGGGCTGAGGCGATCGGCTTCGAGAAATTGAACCCCCAGCGCAGCTCCTCGCGGTCCGAGCGCTCGAAATTGACGGGGCGGCTGTCGATCCGGAGCAGCCGGCCGGCCGCGTCGCGCTGGAAGCGGTCCGGGAACGCCGCCTCGATCTCGGGAGTGGCGGTCGGGAAGGAGGAGATGGCGTTGCGGATGCGGGTATCCGTGTAATTGGCGGTGATCGACAGGTCGGTCTCGCTCAGCGGACGCACGGTAAGCCCGAGCTTGAACACGCGACGGTCGTCCGCGAACAGGTTCGGATTGCCGCCTTCGATGCGCGTGATGTCGACCGTCTCGCCGCGGGTGAAATCGAATACGCGCACGTTCGGCGTCTGCACCACCGGGTTGCCGAGCTGCTGGATGGTCGGCGCGCCTTCCTCGTCCGTGATCGAGGCGATCAGACTTACCGCGGCGATGGGCGACCAGTTGAGCCCGTAGCCGAACGTCTTCAGCGTGCCGAAGTCCGACAGCTCCTCGATTTCGCCGTTCAGGTTGAAGGAGAGGTTGCCGATCCCCGCCAGCACGTCGTTGCGGCGGCTGGCGATCGGCAGGTCGACATTGGCCTGAACGTTCCGGCGATAGCGGGAGAGGTCGCTGCTCTGCGGAATTCCGAGGCGGGTCGCGTCGCTTTCCAGCCCCTGATGCTCGAAGCCGGCCCTGACCGTGGTAGAGACCGCGCCGGCGGGAAGACGGAACGGCGAGCCGTTGGCGACCAACTGCGCATTGGCCGTCTCGGTGTCGGTCTCAGCCCGGTCCGTGAGCTCGAAGGCATCGCGCCGGTCCGTGACGGAGACGCCGTGGCCGCGGTCGTAATTGCCGGTGAACGACCATTGCCATGACGAGAGGGCGCCGTTCAGCGCCAGCCCGAAATGGCCGTCGCGGCTCTCGGTCTCGCGCGTCAGCGGGCGCGGAGCACCCGGGAACGGCAGGCCAAGCCGGCTTTCGCTGTTCGAAGCCTCGAACGTCGCGTTCAACGTCGCTCCGACATCGTTGAAGATCGTGCGGCTCAGCGTGCCGCCGAGCTCGAGCCGGTCGGTCTCCGGCAGGAGCGTCCGAAAGTCCCCGAGCTCGGTTCCGAGCCCCCGCTCGCTCTCGAACAGGGGCGAGGCATGGTTGTATTTCGCGTCGAGCTCCCAGCGGCCCGCGCGGTCGATCCGGAGGTAGTTGAGGTCCGCCCCGTAATTGCTTCGGCCGCCGTCGGTGGCGAGGCCGTATCGGGCTTCGGCGGTGGTGGCGTTGAAACGGCGGCGAAGGACGAAGTTCACCACCCTCTGGTCGGCGCGGTAGCCGTATTTGAGCGCCACTTCCTCAGGCAGGATGTCCACCCGCTGGATCGCCTCGGGAGGGATGTTGCGGATTTCCTGGAAGCCCGAGATGCGGCGGCCGTTGAGGAGCAGGACCGGTCTCCCCTCGCCCCTGCCGCGGCCGCTCTGCGTCTGGGGAGCGATCGCGTCGAGCAATTCCGCTATGCTGCCGGCGCCGAGCGCCCGCACGTCCCGGGCGTAGAGCTGGATCTCGGGAGCGATGTCGCCGATGACGGAGCCGCGCTGACGCTGTCCGGTGACGACGATCTCCTCGCTATCCTCGTCCTCATTCCCCTCCGGAACCACCTGCTCCGTCGGCTGATCGGCGGGCTGCTCGGCCTCGGCGGCCGGTGCCGGCGCGGGCGCGGGCTGCGGAACCGGCTCCGTGCGGGTCTGCTGCGCGAGCGCGGGAGCAGTGGTGGTGGAGAGAAGAACGATCAGAACAGACTTGGGGAAGCTCACAACGAGATGATCCTACGGAAGAATACGTTTCGCCCTGCAACTGACCTGCCGGCGGTGAAGCCCCGCTGAACGGCTAAGCCGCGCCGGAGCTCCGGAGGGCATGCCGCTGCAGCTTGCCGGTGGCGGTCTTTGGGAGCGCATCGACGAATTCGATGTTCCGGGGATATTTGTATGGGGCGATCACGGCTTTGCAGTGTTGCTGCAAAGCCTCAGCCAGAGCCTCCCCCGGCTCGTGCCCGGGCGCCGCGACCACGAACGCCTTCACGCGCTGCCCTCGCTCCTCACAGGGGACACCGATGACGCCGCATTCCTGAACAGCGGGGTGCGAGAGAAGCGCATTCTCCACCTCGGGCGCGGCGATATTGTAGCCTGACGAGACGATCATGTCGTCCGACCGGGCGAGGTACCAGAAATAGCCGTCCTCATCCTGCCGATAAGTGTCGCCGGTGACGTTCCAGCCGCCCTGCACGTAGCTCGTCTGCCGCTCGTCGTCGAAATAGCGGCAGCCGGTCGGCCCCTTCACCCCAAGGCGACCCGTGCCGTGCGGGAGCGGATTGCCGGCATCGTCGAGCACGCAGGCACGGTAGCCGGGCACCGCCTTGCCGGTGGCGCCGGGGCGGATGTCGTCGCCCGAGGCGGAGATGAAGACGTGCATCATCTCGGTCGCGCCGATGCCGTCGACGATGGAGATGCCGGTCCGCTCCTTCCACGCGTGCCAGGTGGCGGCGGGAAGGTGCTCGCCGGCGGAGACGCAGGTGCGGAGCGAGGAGATGTCCCGCCCCTCCAGCAGCCCCAGCATCGCCTTGTAGGCGGTGGGGGCGGTTGCCAGGGTGGTGACCTTGTGGCGCTCCACGGCGTCGAGGAGAGCGGCCGGGCTCGGCTGTTCGATCGTCACCGCCGTCCCGCCGAAGCGCCAGGGAAAGATGAGGAGCTGCCCGAGTCCGAAGGTGAAGGCGATCGGCGCGGAGCAGGTCCAAAGGTTGCCGGGCTCCGGCCTCAGGATGTTGCCTGCGAATGCATCCGCACAAGCGAGGACGTCGCGGTGGTAGTGGATGCAGCCCTTGGGCTTGCCCGTAGTGCCGGAGGTGAAGGCGATGAGGGCCGGATCGTCCGAGAAGGTGGCGACGGGGGTGAAGCCGGCGCGCACGCCCGCCACCCGCCGCTCGAGCTCGCCCTTGCCATGGTCCCCGTCGTAGCGGAGCAGCGAGCGCACCGTGCCCGCCATTTCGGCACCCTGGCGGTAGTCGCCGACATAGCGGCTGTCGACGATCGCGTGGCTGATCTCGGCCCGTTCGAGGATCGTGGCGATCTCGCCCGGCCGGAGGATCGGCATCGTCGCGACGACGATTCCGCCCGCCTTGAGAATGCCGAGCCAGGCGGCGAAGAGGGTGGCGCAATTCGGGCCGCGGAGGAACACGCGGTTGCCGGGCACCAGCCCCTCCTCCTCGACCAGCAAGCGCGCGATTCGGTCGGAGAGGTCCCGCATCTCGCCGTAGGTCCAGCGGCCATGCTCGTTGACCACCGCCGGCAAGTTCGGGTCCGCTTGGTCGATCAGCTCCACCGCGGCATTGAGGCGCTCGGGATAGCGAAGCTCGGGGAGGTCGAAGAGGAATTCGGGCTGGTCCGCCGGCCGCGGAAGGCGATCGACCACGAACGTGTCGCGGTGCGATGTCACTCGGGCACCACCGCTATGGTCTCGATCTCGATCAGCGCCTGGTGTTCGACGAGAGCGGCCACTTCGACGACCGCCATGGTGGGATAATGCCTGCCGATCAGCTCGCGATAGATGCCGCCGAGCACGGAAAGGTTCGCCACATAATCGTCCCTGTTGACGACGTACCAGGTCATCCGGACGATGTTGTGAGCATCGGCACCATCCTCGGCGAGGATGGCGAGCGTGTTGAGGAGAAGCTGACGGAACTGGCCGGGCAGGTCGGCCGCGGCGAACCTCTGCTCCTCATCCCAGCCGACGACCCCGGCGGTGAAAATCAGCCGCCCCTTGGCCGAAATGCCGTTCGAATAACCTTTCGGGCGGTGCCAGCCGGGCGGCTGAAGGAACTTCATCGCCTATGCTCCGCGAGATGCACCCTTGAGATCACGACCTTCTGCACTTCCGATGCCCCCTCGTAGATACGGAGCGCGCGGATCTCCCTATAGAGCCGCTCCACCGGCACGCCCCGGGTGACGCCGAGGCCGCCGAACATCTGCACCGCCTTGTCGATCACGCTCTGCGCGCTGTCGGTGGCGTGGAGCTTGGCGAGCGCCGCCTCGCGGCTGTTCCGCTGCCCCTTCACATCGCGAAGCCAGGCGGCGCGGTAGATGAGGAGCGCGGAGCTATCGACGTCCAGCACCATCTCCGCGAGCTTCGACTGGGTGATCGGATTGTCGGCGAGCGTGCCGGCGCCGAGCTTTCGGGAAAGCGCCCGCTGCGTCGCCTCGTCGAGCGCGCGGCGGGCGAGCCCCAGAGCGGCCGCGCCGACGGTGGTGCGGAACACATCCAAGGTCGCCATTGCCTGGGCGAACCCTTTGCCGCGCTCGCCCAGCAGGGCCGAGGCCGGAAGCGCCATGTCGTCGAAGCGCAACGTCGCCAGCGGGTGCGGGGCCATGACGTCGATCCGCTCGCTGTCGTCGAGGCCGGGCGTGCCGCGGTCGACGATGAAGGCGGAGATGCCCTTGGAGCCCGGCGCTTCTCCGGTGCGCGCGAAGAGCACGTAATAATCCGCAATGCCGCCGTTGGAGATGTAGGTCTTCGCGCCGCTGACGAAATAGCCGGCTCCGTTCTCCCTTACCTCCGTCTCCATCGAGGCGACGTCGGAGCCGGAGACCGGCTCGGTGAGCGCGAAGGCAGCGATCTTCTCGCCCCGCCCGACGGCCGGAAGGTACGCCTGCTTCTGCGCTTCGGAGCCGAACAGGCTGATCGTCCCCGATCCGAGCCCCTGCATCGCAAAGGCGAAGTCCGCGAGCCCCGATTGGCGGGCGAGCGTCTCGCGGATCAGCGCGAGCGAGCGGACGTCGAGCGCCTCGTGAATACCGCCATAAGCTGCGGGGACGCAGTAGCGCAGCCACCCGCCTCCGCCGAGCTTGCGAACCAGGGCGCGGCAGGCCTCGTCAACGTCCGCCTCCTCGGCCTCCTCGATCTCGGATCGGCACCACTCTTCGAGATCCTTCGCCAGGCGGCGGTGGCTGTCGTCGAAGAACGGCCAGTCGAGGAACGAGCGGTCGGCCATTCAGTCGCCCTTGAACTCCGGCGTCCGCTTGGCGGCGAAGGCTTGGAAGGCGCGGCGGAAGTCGTTGGTGGCCATGCAGATCGCCTGCGCCTGCGCCTCCATTTCGATCGCGGTATCGAGGCTGACGTTCCATTCCTGGTGGAGCTGCGTCTTGGTGATGCCGTGGGCGAAGGTGGGACCGGCGGCCAGCGAGCGGGCGAAGGCGGTTGCCTCGTCCAGCAGGCTGGCGGCCGCGACGATGCGGTTGTGGAAGCCCCAGCGTTCCCCTTCCTCGGCAGTCATCACGCGTCCCGTGAACAGGAGCTCCGACGCCCTCCCGTGGCCGATGATCCGCGGCAGGATCGCGCAGGCGCCCATATCGCAGCCGGCAAGGCCGACGCGGGTGAAGAGGAACGCGGTCTTCGTCTCGGGTGTCGCGAAGCGGACGTCCGACGCCATCGCCACAATCGCGCCTGCGCCGACGCAGACGCCGTCTAGCGCCGCGACGATCGGCTGCGGGCAGGCGCGCATCGCCTTCACCAGATCCCCCGTCATGCGGGTAAAGCTGAGGAGCCCCGGCATCTCCATCTCGGTGAGGGGGCCGATGATCTCGTGCACATCGCCGCCCGAGCTGAAATTGCCGCCCGCGCCCGCGATGACGACCGCCTTCACCTCCGGCACGTAGACGAGCTGCCGGAAGGTGTCGCGAAGCTCGGCATAGCTTTCAAAGGTCAGCGGGTTCTTCCGCTCGGGGCGATTGAGGGTGATTGTCGCCACCCCGTCGCCTAAGGACCATCTGAAATGTTCGGGCGCGAAACTTGCCGGGTTCATGCGATCTCCACAGCCTCACCGTTCCTGTCGGAAGTGACGAGGTCAAGCACCACCGCGGCGACCTCCTCCGGCGAAATCAGGCGGCCCGATGGGTTGAGCCGGGCCAGCTCGGCCAATGCCTCGTCGGCGGCTCGCCCGGTCTTCGCAACGATGTTGGCGATGGATTGGCCCGTCATGTCGCTATCGACGAAGCCGGGGCACACTGCGTTCACACGAAGACCGGTGTTGGCATATTCCGCCGCGAGTGCCCGGGTAAGGCCGACGGCACCGTGCTTGGCTGCGATATAGGGCGATGCATAAGCGAAGCCGTAAAGCCCGGCCATCGAAGCGACCGTGACGATGCGGCCCGCCTTTGCCGCGAGCAGGTCCGCGAGCGCCGACTTGCAGCAATTGAAGATGCCGTCGAGATTCACCGCAAGCATGTCGCGCCACAGCGCCTCGCTCACCTTCGCGAACGGCACGCCGGCCGCGGCTCCGGCATTGTTGACGAGAATCGTGATCGGTCCCTGTGCGTCCCGAGCCATCGCAAAGGCGCGCTCCACCTGCTCCCGATCGGTCACGTCGGCGGGCGCGACAAGCGCGTCCAAATCGCCGGAGGCGACCTCCTCCAGTGGCCCGCGGCGGCGGCCCATGAGCGTCAGCTTGGCGCCCTCCGTAGCCAGCGCGCGGGCGATGGCAGCGCCGATGCCGGTGCCGCCGCCGGTGACGAGAGCGTGCTGCTCCGCGAGCCTCATGCCTTGAGCTGCGCTTCCTGCTCGCGCTTCAGGTTGCGCGCGAACTGGGACATGCCGCCCAGATAGGGAGGCGGAACATGAACGCCGCGATAGTCGTGGCCCGCCGCCGCCCGGAGCGTCCACATCGGATCCACGAGGTGCGGCCGCGCGAGCGCAACGAGATCGGCGCGGCCGGCGGCGAGGATCGAATTTACATGATCGCTCTCGTAGATGTTCCCAACCGCCATGGTGGAAACACGCGCCTCGTTCCTGATCTGGTCGGCAAAGGGCGTCTGGAACATCCGGCCGTAGACGGGGCTGCACTCGGCCCAGGTCTGGCCGGCCGAAACGTCGATCAGGTCCGCGCCTGCTTCCGTGAAGGCGCGGGCGATCTCGACCGCCTCGTCGGGAGTCACGCCCAGATCGCCCATCCAGTCATTGGCGGAAATGCGGACCGACATCGGCTTTTCGGCCGGCCAAGCGGCGCGCATCGCGCGGAAGACTTCCAGCGGGTAGCGGAGGCGGTTCTCGACGCTGCCGCCATATTCGTCGGTGCGCGTGTTCTGGAGCGGGGTAATGAAGCTCGAGAGCAAATAGCCGTGCGCGCAGTGGAGCTCGACCATGTCGAACCCCGCCTCCAGCCCCATCTCGACCGCACGGACGAACTGGTCCCGCACCTCGTCCATGTCGGCGCGGGTCATCGGGCGCGGCTTCTGGTTGGCGGCGGACCATGGGACGTCCGAGGCGGCGATGAGCGGCCAGTTCCCCTCCTCCAGCGGCACGTCATAGCCCTCCCAGCCCACCCGGGTTGAGCCCTTCGCCCCGGAATGGCCGAGCTGAAGGCAGATCTTGGCCCTCGTATTCGCGTGGACGAACTCGACGATCCGCTTCCAAGCCTGCGCATGCTCCGCAGACCACATGCCGGCGCAGGCGGGCGTGATGCGGCCCGTCGGGGAGACACAGGTCATCTCCGTGTAAACGAGGCCCGCACCGCCCTGAGCCCGGGCCCCATAATGCACGAGGTGGAAATCGTTCGGCGTTCCGTCCCGCGCCGAATACATCGCCATGGGGGAAACGACGACGCGATTGTCCAGGGCCATGTCGCGAAGCCTGTACGGCGCGAACATGGGCGGAGCGGGATCATTGACCGGCTTCCCCCGCGCCTTCGATTGGAACCAGCGCTCAACGCCCTCCAGCCACGGCTTGTCGCGGAGGCGGAGATTCTCGTGGCTGACGCGCTGCGAGCGGGTGAGCAGGGAATAAGCGAACTGGATCGGCTCGAAATGGAGATAGCGGTCCAGGGTTTCGAACCATTCGGTGGAGTTGCGGGCGCTGTTCTGGAGCTTCAGCACCTCGACGTTGCGCTCCTCCCGATATTCCTCGAGCGCCGCTTCCCGTGACAGGCCGGGGCGGTTCAGCACCTCCGCAAGCTTGATCGCATCCTCGAGCGCCAGCTTCGTCCCGGATCCGATCGAGAAGTGAGCAGTATGCGCAGCGTCGCCGAGCAGGATGAGGTTCCGGTAGCTCCAGCGCTCGCAGATGATGCGGCGGAAGTTGAGCCAGGCCTGCGGTCCCGGCAGGTGCTGCGCGTTCGACCGGAGGCTGTGGCCGTCCAGATATTTGGCGAAGATCCGCTCGCAGATCGCGATGGCTTCAGGCTGGTCCATCCGGTCGAAGCCGAGCCGCTGCCACGTGTCCGGCGCCATTTCGACGATGAAGGTCGAGAGATCGCCGTCGAAACGGTAGGCATGGGCCCACACCCACCCGGCTTCTGTCTGCTCGAAGGCGAAGGTGAAAGCTTCAAACACCTTGTTCGTGCCGAACCAGAAGAACTTGTTCTTCCGCACCTGGATATCGACACTGAAATGCGGCTCGTAGCGGATGCGGATGCGGCTGTTCGCGCCGTCGGCGGCGATGACGAGATCGTAGCCGGACCAGTCGGCGAGGTCGGCGCTCGCCTCATGCTCGAAGTGCAGCCGCACCCCCAGTTCGCGCGCCCGCTCCTGAAGGATGTTGAGCAGTCGCTTCCGGCCGATCCCGATGAAGCCGTGCCCGGACGAGCGCACCGTCTGCCCGTGGATATGGATTTCGATATCGTCCCAATGCGCGAACTCGCCCGCGATCACAGCTCCGGAGACCGGATCGTTCCGCATCAGATTCTCGACCGTCTGGTCCGAGAAGACCACGCCCCAGCCGAACGTGCTGTCGGCGCGGTTGCGCTCGAACAGGTCGATCTCGTGCGAGGGGTCCCGCAGCTTCATCGAAATGGCGAAATAGAGCCCGGCCGGTCCCCCGCCGAGGCATGCGATCCGCATCACCCTCTCCTTGTCGCTGAGGCTAGGAGCCCCGGCACAAGGAGGCAAGCTTCAGGGGCAGGTAAAACGGCGCCGATACTCGTCGATCGGCTCCAGCCCAACCTCACTTCGGCGGCCATCGAGCTTCGCTGGGTCCACCACGTCGAAAGGCTGCCAATCCCCCTTGCCCACACAGCGGCCCTGGGTGCCGTACACTTGCGGACGCTTGGCGTTGCTCGCGACCCGATCCACAAGATAGGCGTAATATTTCCCCTGCATGTCGCCGCTTTTGACACGCGGCTCCAGCACCTTCAGCATCCGCTTCTGCCATTCTGGATCATAGTCCGAATGCTGCACGATCAACCAGGCGGCCTGCGACGCCTCCTCGCCATAACGGGAGATGTCGAACCAGCCGATGCGCGCCAGCACCGCCTTCAGCCAGGAGGTGCCGCTGCGGTAATTGGTCTGAATCTCCGAGTTCATCAGGGCGCCAACGGCCATATTCCCGGCCCGATCAAGGCCCGGATCATATTTTTGCTGCCATTGATCCAGGAAGACCTGCTCGAACAAGCGTCGCGCTTCCGGGGCAGTCGCCGCGGCCCTATTCTTAAGCCAGCGATCTTCGATCCAGCCCGGCTTGTACGGCCCGCCGCCGCGGATCAGATCCATTTCAGCTTTGTAAGCCGCGCAGGCACGCATCACCTCGCGCCAGCGGCGGCGGTAGTCGGAGGTGGACTTGCTCGCTCCCGCAACGGCGAGCGCTGCCAGCCGCTCCGCGCCTCCGCGATCGAGCTCGCCTGCGACCATCTTCTCGAACAAGGTCTGTCGATCGGCTTCGACCTGAGCCGTGCCAACCCTGGCTCTATATCGCCACGCGTCGAATTCGGCCGCGGACGCGGGGGCGGCGAGCACCGCCGCCCCCACTAACGCGAGAATCCCCCGCAGCACTTTGTCAGTCCACCAGGCGCTGCGTCGCGTAGGTGTATTGAAGGGCATAGAAGCGGGCGGATTCGGGGAGGTTCGCCGCTGCCGCGTGGCCGCCGTCCATATTCTCGTAATAGAGATAGGGCTGGCCGAGCGCCGCCATCTTCGCCGCAGCCTTGCGGCCGTGGCCGGGATGGACGCGGTCGTCCTTCGTCGAGGTGAGGAAGAAGGGCATCGGATAGGTCTTTCCGGCGACCAGCTTCTGGTAAGGCGAATAGCCTTCGATCCAGGCACGCTGCTCGGGCTTCTCGGGATCGCCATATTCTCCGATCCACGAAGCGCCGGCGCCCATCTTGTTGTAGCGCAGCATGTCGAACAGCGGCACCTGCACGATCGCGGCATTGAACAACTCCGGCCGCTGCGTAATCGCAGTTCCGACGAGGAGGCCCCCCTGGCTTCCGCCGACGACGCCGAGGCGTCGCGGGCTTGTGATCTTGCGGCGGATCACGTCCTCCGCGACGGCGATGAAGTCGTCCCAGGTGCGCTGCTTGTTGGCACCCTGGGCCGTCTGGTGCCAGGATGGACCGAACTCGCCGCCTCCCCGCAGGTTCGCCACCACCCAGGAATTGCCCCGCTCCAGCCAGAGCTTGCCCATCGTGCCGGAATAGCCGGGCACCTGCGGGATCTGGAAACCGCCATAGCCGTTCAGGAGCGTCGGCGTGGAGCCGTCGAACTTCATGTTCTTCGGGCGGACCACAAAATAGGGGATCTTCGTCCCGTCCTTCGAAGTCGCTTCGAACTGCTCGATCATGTGCTTGGACGCATCGAAGCGCGGCGGCGACGACTTCAGGGTGGCAACATTGCCGGTCGCCGAATCCATGTACCAGAGCGTGGTCGGCGTCAGATAGTCGGTGACGCTGAACATCGCCGAATTATCATCGTCGGAAGCGGCGGCGACGCTGATGGTGGCGTTCTTTGGAAGCGCGACGGGAGTCTTCTTCCATGCGCCGCCAGTATAATCGTAGGCGAACGCCTGGCCGCGGACGTTGTCGAGGATGGTGAGGAGCAGCTTGTCCTTCGTCGTTGCGACGCCGCCGAGCGTCTGGCGAGGACCCGGCGCAAAGACGAGCGACGGCAGCGCCTTCAGCGGACCCCGCTTCCACTCGGCAAGATCGTAGGAGAGCAAGGAGTCGCTCTTGAACTTGAGGTTCGGCGCCGGCGACCAATCCTCGCGCAACGTCACGAGCAGCCGGCCGTCGACGATGCCGCTTGGCGAAGCCTTGCGCGGAAGCGGGAGCGACACCGGTCCCTTCGGCGTCAGAAGCACGAACTCCCGCTCGAAGAAATTGATGCCGCGGGAGACGCCGATGCCGTGCACCTTGCCGGCGCTGTCCCGCAGAACGAACGGATCGGCGCGGTTCTCGTTCGGCGATCCGCGATAAACTTCACGCGCCTGATCGAGCGTCTGTCCGCGCTTCAGCTCCTTCACCACGAAGGGGTAGCCGGACTTGGTCAGCGTCCCCTCGCCCCAGTCGCGGGCGACGAGGAGAGTGTCGGCATCCACCCAGGCGACCGTCTGCTTCGCCTCGGGCAGGTTGAAGCCGCCCTCGACGAAGCGCTTCTCGACCATGTCGAATTCGCGGACGACATTGGCATCCTTGCCGCCGTTCGAAAGGACGACGAGGCAGCGCCGGTCCTCCGGCGGCAGGCAGTTGGAGCCCTGATAGACCCAATTGGCGTTCTCGGACTTGGCGAGCGCATCGATGTCGAGCACCGTCTCCCATTGCGGGGTGGCGGTGCGATAGCTGGCAAGGCTCGTCCGCCTCAGGACGCCGCGGACATGCTCCTGGTCCTGCCAGAAATTGTAGAGGCCGTCAGGACGGATGGAGACGAACGGGATCCGGTCCTTCGCCTGAAGGATCTGGAGCGCCTCGTTGTAATAAGCCTGATAGCGCGGGTCCTTCTGGAGCACGCCGAAGGTCTTCTCGTTCTCGGCGCGGGCCCAGGCGAGCGGCTTCGCACCCTCGATCTCCTCGAGCCACTCATTGGGATCATCGGCTCCCGGCGCCGTCTGCGCGCTCACGATCGAACCAAGGCTTGCAAAGGCAAACAGTCCCGCAACGACGATCTTCCGATATTTCATGAATCGACCAACCCCATAAAGCTCATCCGCCGCAATGCCTAAGCGATTGAGCGGGCGAGGCAAGTCGGCTTGTTGGAAGCTTCAGACGCGGGTGAGCTTGCCGTCCTGCAGGCGGAGCACGATCTCGGCGCGCTCGATCAGCGCCGGGCGGTGCGCGACGACGATACGGGTGATCGGCAGGCGCGCGATCAGGTCGGCGATCGCATTCTCATTCTCGTCGTCGAGATTGGCGGTGCCTTCATCGAGGAACAGCGCATCGGGGTCGCGGTAGAGCGCCCGGGCGAGCATGATGCGCTGGCGCTGGCCGGCTGAGAGCGCGGCGCCCATGTCTCCGATCAGGCTCTGATAGCCCATCGGCATCTTGGCGATATCGTCATGGATCCGGGCCGCCATCGCCGCCGCCTCGATCCTGTTCTGGTCGAGCTTCGGATCGAAGAAGGCGATGTTGTCGGAAAGCGTGCCGGTGAGCAGGTGATCGTCCTGCATGACGGCACCGATCCGGGCCCTCCAAAGCGAGTTGGTGGCGGGGCCGAGCGGAACGTTGTCGATCATCAAATGCCCGGAGGTCGGCGGAAGCAGGCCGAGCAGGATCCGCATCAAGGTGGTCTTGCCGGATCCGGACGGGCCGACGATCGCGACGAAGCTTCCCTTGGGGATCGAGAAATCGAGCTTCTCGAAGACCGGATTCTCGTTCGGGCCGTAGGCGAAGCCCAGCCCCTCGCCGCGAATTTCGGGGGCCGGCAGGAGCTTGGGGCGGTTGGCGGACTTCAGCTGCTCGCGCGGCTGGCTGACGATGTCGGAGAGGCGTTCGAGATGAACTCCGAGCAGCCGCCACGCCTGCGCCTGATCGACGAGCGCCACGGCGCTCCCGGTAAAACCGGTGCGATAGGCGACGAAGGCGAGCAGGAGACCGACCGTCAGCTCCTGCCCGATCACTTGAAGCGCGCCCAGATAGACGATGATCAGGAATTGAGCGCCGAACAGGATACTTTCGGCAAGATCGATCTGGATGCCGAAGATCTGCGTGCGGTAATTGGCGGAGACGACGTCGGCATAGCGGTTGCGCCAGCCATTCTCGCGCATCGCCTCGTTGGTGTGGAGCTTGATCGAGCGCATCGCCCGGATCGACTCCATGAGGTACGTTTCCTCCTTGGCGCGGGCCATGATCTCTTCCTCGGTCCGGCGGCGGAGCCCCGGATAGAGGAGCGCC
>NZ_DASVUE010000137.1:0-2908 GCF_036387215.1 Allosphingosinicella sp.
GGGCCCGAAGACGAGCATCGTCCTCATCGGCTCGATCGAGGGCGTGTCGAAGGATACGCGCTGGGATCCCGGCGCCCTCACCGACACGCTGCGTAAGGCTGACCGGGTGATGTTCCCAAGCATGGTCGGCCTCACCGCCTCCCCCTTCGCGATCTTCGGCATCATCTGGCAGGCGCGGAAGATGGCGACGCTCCCGAAGGGCCAGACGCTCGCCCAGTTCATGCCGGCGGACCAGTTCCAGCGGCTGGTGGCGCTGAAGAACCGGGGCGTGCTGAAGGCCGGGTTCGAGCGTTCGCACCCGCTGGTGGTCGCCGAGGACCTGAGGGACGCGGCCAAGGGCAAGCGCGGATACGGCCCCGGGGCTGGCCAATATGTCGAGCGGGCGGCCAAGAAGTACAAGCTGAAGCGGGTTCCGATCACGAGCTACAAGGCGAAGCCGATCCTCAAGGACTTCTTCGCATCGCCGCCGCGCAACTACGTGCCGTGCCTGCTCTCGGCGGTGACGCTGGCGGAAGCGGGCCCCGGCGCGATCAAGGAGCATTCGGATGCATGGGCGCAGCGGCGCGTGCCGGATGTGCTCGCCTCCCCCGCGGAGAAGACGGCAGAAGCCTGTTCGCCGAAGAACTGGGGCATCATCCCCAACACCGACCTGAGGCCGCTGATGCGGCGGCTGATGACGGAGCCGCAGCTGACGGTGGCGGTGGTGAGCCTCGGCAGCCTCGCTCGGCCGGGCGGCGTCCTCGACGACCTGGCGGCCGCCGGCTTCGATATCCAGGGGCCGCGCTGGAAGCGCTGACCGGCCGGACCCGTCAGTTCTCGAGCTGGCGGGTCAGCAGCCGGATGTCGGAATCGAGCTCCGGATCCTGGGCGCGCAGCTTCTCGATCTGGCGGACGGCGTGGATCACCGTGGTGTGGTCCCGTCCGCCGAATCGGCGGCCGATCTCGGGGAGCGAGCGCGGCGTCAGCTGCTTGGACAGGTACATGGCCACCTGCCGCGGGCGGGCGACCTCCCGGGCGCGTCGGGCGGAGGTCATCTCCGCCTTGCGGATGCGGTAATGGTCGGAGACCTTGCCCTGGATCTCGTCGATCGAGATCCGGCGCTGATTGGCGCGCAGGATGTTGGCGAGCACTTCGCCGACGAAATCGAGGTCGATCGCCCGGCCGCTCATCATCGCATAGGCGGCGATGCGATTCAGCGCACCCTCGAGCTCGCGGACGTTGGAGCTGATCCGTTTGGCGAGGAACATCACCACTTCCTGCGGCACGCTCACGTCCGGAAGCGATTCGAGCTTCTTGAGGATGATGTTGAGCCGGAGCTCGAGATCGGCCTGGTTGATGTCGGCTACGAGACCCCAGGACAGGCGCGAGAGGATCCGCGGCTCGATCCCATCCAGGTCCTGCGGCGCGCGGTCTGACGAGATGACGAGGCGGCGGCCGGCCGAAATGATCTCGTTCATCGTGTGGAAGAATTCTTCCTGCGTCGATTCCTTGCCGGCGATGAACTGCACGTCGTCGATCATGAGGAGGTCGGCGGCGCGCAGCTGCTGCTTGAACTGGATGGTATCGTTGGCGCGGAGCGCCGCGACGAACTCGACCATGAACTTCTCGGCCGACATGTAGATGATCTTGGCGTCGGGCCGGCGGGCGCGGAATTCGTGCCCGATCGCGTGCAGGAGGTGAGTCTTGCCGCGGCCCGTGCCGCCGTGGAGGAAGAGCGGATTGAACGCGACCTTCTCCGCCGTCGCAAGCGTGCGGGCCGCGTTGAACGCGACCTCGTTCGCCTTGCCGATCACGAAATTCTCGAACCGGTAACGCGGCTCCAGCTGCGCCGCATATAGGCCTGCGGGCTGCTGAGGACGGACCGGCTCGGGCTCGGGAGCGGGAATTTCGGCGATCGCCGGGGCTGCGCGCTCCCCGCCCGACCGAATCACCACCTGCCGGACCGACGGCAGCATCGAACGCCAGGCGAGCGACAGCCGGTCGGCGAAATGGGTCTGCACCCAATCGGCCATGAATTGCGAGGGAAGCTCGAGCCGGAGCACTCCGCTCTGATCGTCGAAGCCGCCAAGGCGGATCGGGCGCAGCCAGCCGTCGAAGGTGCGGGCGCCGCAATCGCGGCGAAGGCCGTTGCGGATATGCTCCCAGGCCAGGGCCACGGGGCTGTCCGAATGGTCGCTTACAGGCAAAGCTACATCACTGGCCGGCGTAGAGCTCACGCAAGCACCCCCTCGCATCAAATCGCCGCCTGGACCTGCGGCCTGTTCAGAGCAAACGCTCCCCCTCCCGGCAAATCGCCCCCGCGGCGCTGCCGAATCAATTGATCGTTCTGCTGTCTTGCCCCCTTCGGACGAGCCGTTGGAGGAAGAGTTTTTTAGGGACGGCGGGCCTGTCCGATCAACCGGAAAAATTACACCTATGTGAAATAATGCGGTTGACACGCAAATGCGCGGCTGGAGCCTCAGTCGCTGCAAAAGCGGCGGAATTCTGCGAATTTTGAACCGTTACAGAATCGTAACAAAGCCGCGAATCGCGGGAAGTCCTCGGGATTCGAATATGGCCTTTAGGCCATGAAAAAACCCGCCGGAAGGATCCGGCGGGCCATTCATTTTCCAGTCTCTGAAGCGCTTAGCCGAGAGCGGCAACCCGCTTGGTGAGACGCGAGATCTTCCGCGAGGCGGTGTTCTTGTGGATGACGCCCTTGGCGACTCCGCGCATCATTTCCGGCTGCACCTTGCGAATCGCGGCTTCGGCCTGGGCCTTGTCGCCAGAGGCGAGCGCTGCCTCGACCTGCTTCACGAACGTGCGGATGCGGCTGACGCGCGCGCCGTTGATTTCCGCGCGGCGGTCGTTGCGGCGGATGCGTTTCTTTGCCTGCGGCGTATTCGCCATCTTCTGAATGCCTCGTAGC
>NZ_DASVUE010000138.1:0-5595 GCF_036387215.1 Allosphingosinicella sp.
CCAAGGATGAAGCGCCGCTTAAAGCCCATGCTTTTCCATGCGCCGGTAGAGCGAGGCGCGGGTGAGGCCGAGCTCGGCCGCGGCAAGCGAGATATTGTAGGCGTGCTTCTTGAGCGCGGCCTCGACGATGTTCTTCTCCGCCCGATCGAGGTTGAGGTCGCTGGGCGGCACCGCGGGCGCCGGAGTGGCGGCCCGGGGCATCGTCCGGGACAAGGAGAAGTCCTCGACGCTGAATGCATCGTCGCTGGCGAGGATCACGGCCCGTTCGGCGGCGTGGCGGAGCGCGCGGACGTTACCCGGCCAATCATAGGCGATTAGCTGCGCGGCCACGTCGCCCGGGAGCCGTCGCATCGGCTTGCCGTATTTCTTCGAATAGAGGCCGACATAATGGTCGATCAGCAGCAGGATGTCGTCGCGGCGGTCGCGCAGCGGCGGCAGGTCGATCTCCACCGTGTTGAGGCGGAAGAGCAGATCCTGGCGGAACAGGCTTTCGTCGGTGAGCCGGTCGGGCGGCAAATTGGTCGCGGCGATCACCCGCACGTCGATCGGAACCGGCTTGTTGGCGCCGACCGGGATCACCTGGCGCTGCTCGAGCGCGGTGAGGAGCTTGGGCTGCAGGTGAAGCGGCAGATTGCCGACCTCGTCGAGGAACAGGGTGCCACCGTCGGCTGCCTGGAGACGGCCAATGCGATCTCCGCGAGCGTCGGTGAAGGCACCCTTCACGTGGCCGAACAGCTCGGATTCGAACAGATTTTCCGCCACCGCCCCTAGATCGACCGAGACGAGCACGTTGTCGCCGCGGCGCGAGCGGCGGTGAAGCTCGCGGGCGACGAGCTCCTTGCCCGTGCCGTTCTCGCCCAGGATGAGCACGTTCGCCTCGGTCGGCGCGGCGCGCTCGATCAGCGAATAGATGCGCGCGATCGAGGGCGAGCGGCCCAGCAGGGGCGTTTCGCCGCCCGCCGTCGGTGCGGCGATGGCGGCGGCGCGCTTGCGCTCCTTCACCACCTCCTGGCGCGAGTTGCGGAGCGCGGCTGCGGTTCGGACGGTGGCGAGCAGCCGCTCGTTCGACCATGGCTTGGAGACGAAGTCGGTGGCGCCGCGCTTCATCGCCTCGACCGCGATCTGGACGCCGCCATGGGCGGTGATCATCACCACCACGGCCTCCGGGTCTCGCTTCAATATCTCGGCCAGCCACTGGAAGCCTTCGGCGGCATTGGTGGCGCCGCGGCCGAAATTCGCGTCGAGCAGGATCACGTCCGGCCGCTCGCCCTCCATGGCCGCAAGCGCGTCCTCGGGCGACTGGAAGGTCGCGACCTCGGCGAACAGGTCGCGCAGCAGCAGCTTCGCCGACAACAGGATGTCGGGATCGTCGTCGACGACCAGACAGCGCCCGAATGCATTCCCCCTCACCACCCTCGCTCTCCTAAAGCGTATCGAAAGAGCCACAAACAATTTCCGTGCCAGCCGGTGCGCCGTCGTCCGCAACCGGACAGCGGGCGTCCGTAAGCGGACAGCATCCGCCGGCCGCCGGGCGGAGCGGGAGCCTATAAAGCGGCGGAAATCCGCGCTTCCGGCGAACTGGCACGGCTGATGCTGATGACGGGGAAGCAACAATCGACGCATCGTTCACAGGAGAAACACGATGACCAACTTTCAATCTCTCGCCGGAGGCGCCGTGTGGATGGCCATCGCCGCCATGCTGATGCTGATGACGTTCGAGCCCGTTTCGGTCGAGCAGAAGCCCGTCGCCGCACCGGCCCACCACCACGCGGCCTAAGAGGAACTCGGGGGCATGTCCGCAGGCGAACAGCATCTGTTCGAAAACGAACAGTTCAGGCGGCCGGACTCCCGGCGACCGGCTCTTGTGGGCGTGGCACGATCGTTGCACCCAATCCTTGTGGAGGCGGGTGGATGAGCGTGATCAGAATTCCAAAAGCGGAGCCGGAATCGAAGCTGCAAAGCGGCGGCGCGATGGACCGCGTGGTCGAAGCGAAAGGCCTTTCCAAGCAGGTGAAGATTGCCATCGGCGTCGGGCTGGTGCTCCTTGCCGCGTTGATCTTCTACCTGATGGCACCGACCGCGAGCAGTCAGACGGTGGCCGCCGACCGGGTGACGATCTCGACCGTCCAGAAGGGCCGCTTCGACGATTTCCTTCCGCTCCGGGCCCGGGTGACGCCGCTCGTCACCGTCTACCTCGACGCGGTCGAGGGAGGGCGGGTCGAGCAGGTGCTCGTCGAGGACGGTGCAATGGTCCAGAAGGGGCAATTGCTCGCGGTCCTCTCGAACTCGGAAATCCAGCTCAACCTGCTCCGCAGCCAGTCCGACGTTTCCCGCGAAGTGAACTCGATGCGGAGCCAGGAGCTCGCGCTTGCCCAGACCAGCATTCAGGACGAGCGGGCGGTGATCGATGCGCAGCTCGCCGCGGACAAGGCGAAGCGCCAGTTCGAAACCCAGAAGCCGCTGATGGAAAAAGGGTTCGTGCCGGCCAAGGTGTTCAACGACAGCCGCGACGAATATCTGTCCATGCAGCGCCGCGCGGAGGTTCTGCGCCGCGCGCGGGCGATCAACCAGCGACTGCAGACGAGCCAGTTGGCGCAGCTCAGGGCGTCCAACGCCTCGCTGAGCGGAAGCCTCGACATCGCGCGCTCGACGCTTGACGCTCTCAACCTCCGCGCTCCTGTCGCGGGGCAGCTGACCGCATTCTCGATCCAGGTCGGCCAGTCGCTGAACCGCGGCGAGCGGCTCGGCCAGATCGACAGCGCCGGCCGCTCGAAGCTGGTTGCGCAGGTGGACGAATTCTATCTCGGGCGGGTCGAGCCGGGCCAGGTCGCCACTGCTGAATGGGGCGGCAAGACCTACCGGATGAAGGTCGCGAAAATCTACCCGCAGGTACGGAACGGCACCTTCGAGGTGGACCTCCACTTCGTCGGCGGCGAGCCGGGCGACATCCAGCGCGGCCAGACGCTTCAGACCAAGCTGACGCTCGGCGACCCGACGCCGGCTCTGCTGATCCCGAACGGCGCCTTCTACAACGAGACCGGCGGCGCCTGGGTGTTCGTAGTGACGCCCGACGGCTCGGAAGCCGTGAAGCGCCCGGTCCGGCTCGGCCGCCGCAATGCCGATTACATCGAAGTGCTCGAAGGGCTTGAGCCCGGGGAGCGCGTGCTGACCTCACCCTATACCGGTTTCGCCGACAAGGATCGGCTGGACCTCGAGAAATAAGAAGGAGCCTGCCCGATGCTGAACATGCGCGATCTTTCGCGGGTCTACCGCACCGAAACCGTCGAAACGACCGCGCTCGACGGAATCAACCTCGACATCGGCGACGGCGAGTTCGTCGCGATCATGGGTCCATCGGGCTGCGGCAAATCGACGCTCCTGAATGTGGTGGGGATGCTCGATAGCCCGACCAGCGGGTCCTACGTCTTCAACGGCCAAGAGGTTGCGGGCCTGCCCGAGGCGAAGCTCGCCGAGGTCCGAAAGGAGAATATCGGCTTCATCTTCCAGAGCTTCAACCTGGTGGACGAGCTCACCGTTCGCGAGAATGTCGAGCTCGCCTTGCTCTACCACAATGTGCCCGCCGCCGAGCGGCGCGCACGCGTCGATGCGGTGATGGACAAGGTCGGCATCGGCCACCGCGCCAAGCACCGGCCGAGCCAGCTTTCCGGCGGCCAGCAGCAGCGCGTCGCCGTCGCCCGCGCCCTGGTCGGCAATCCTAAGCTGATCTTGGCGGACGAGCCGACCGGCAACCTCGACACCCAGCATGGCGAGGAAGTGATGAAGATGCTTCAGGCGCTGAACGCCGAAGGCTCGACCATCGTCATGGTCACTCACTCGCCCGCCCACGCCGATTATGCCGGCCGCGTCGTCAACATGCTCGACGGGCGCGTGCTCCAGGAGCGGCGCCGGGCAGCCTGAGCAGGACAAGGGGGAACGGGCATGTCGATGCTGCGCAATTATCTGACGGTGGGGCTCCGCTCGCTGACCAAGAACAAGGCCTATGCGGTGATCAACCTGCTCGGCCTTGCGATCGGGCTCGCGGCCTGCCTGCTGATCCTCCTCTACGTCCGCTACGAGACGAGCTACGATGAGTGGCTGCCGGACCATGAGCGCGTCTACCAGGTTCAGGCGACGTGGCACGAGCCGGGTCAGCCGATCGCGGCCAACCAGACCAGCCCGGCGCCGGTGCGCGACACGATTGCCGGCGGATTTCCGCAGATCGAGGCGGTCACGGTCGCCCAGCAGGGGCGGCTCCAGCTGGTGCGCGACGGCCAGCCGCTCTACGTCGACGAACTCTACGTCCAGCCCGCTTTCTTCGACATCTTCCAGCTCGAATTCATCCGCGGGTCGGCCAAGACGGCGCTTCCCAACCCGCAGTCGATCGTGTTCACCGAAACGGAAGCGATCCGCCAGTTCGGCACCGTCGATGCGCTCGGGAAAGTCGTTACCGAGCGGCTGGGGAACGGCGAGACGTTCGACTACCGGGTCACCGGCGTCATCAAGGACCTCCCGAAGAACAGCCACCTCAAGGTCAGCACCATCGCCCGTGCCGGCGACGAGGCTCCGCCCGAGGGCCGGAGCTGGGGCGACATGAACGCCTATCATTATGTGAAGCTTCGCCCCGGCGCCGATGCGGAGGCGATCAACGCCGCGCTTCCCGCCTGGGAAAAAAGGGTCATCCCGACCCAGACGATCGACGGCCAGGTGCGCTCGCGCGCCGACATCATGGACCTGAAGCTCGTCAACGTCGCGGACGTGCATCTGGGCGAAGCGCAGCTCGGGGCGATGAAGCCCGGCAACGATCCGCGTACGATCACCACCTTCTCGATCGTGGCGGCGCTGATCCTCGTCATGGCATCGATCAACTTCATCAACCTGTCGACGGCCCGTGCGGGCCAGCGGGCGCGCGAGGTTGCGCTTCGCAAGGTGCTCGGCGCTTCCCGGTCCCAGCTCGTGACGCAGTTCATGGGGGAATCGTTGCTGCTGGTGTCGATCGCATTGCTGATCGCATTGGCGGTGGTCGAGCTTTCGACGCCGGCGCTCAGCGCCTTTCTGGATGCCGATCTCGAATTTCGTTACTTCGGAAGCGACGGCTATTTGCTGCCGGCGCTCGGGCTGCTCGCTTTGGTGGCGGTGATCGGCGGCCTTTACCCCGCCTTCTACCTGTCGCGCTTCCAGCCGGCGAAGGTGCTGAAGGCCAACAAGTCCGCGAGCGATGCCGAAGGAACCGGCCGCCTGCGCGGGATCCTCGTCGTCACGCAATTCGCGATCTCGATCGGCCTCATCGTCTGCACCGCAGTCGTCTATTCGCAGACACGGTTCATCCAGACGGTCGACCCCGGCTTTCGCCGCGACGGCCTCATCCAGGTGGAAGGCGCCTCGCGCTTCCGCGAAACCGGCAATGCCGAGGCGGTGAAAGCGGAATTCGCCCGTGTCCCCGGAGTGACCGGCGTTGCCCGCACGGGCGTGGCTCCGACAGCGCGGAACAAGTCGATCCAGGTGGTGAAGCTCCCGGGTCAGACGGACGGCTTCGGAATGGGGTTGTACGGGGTCGATCCGGATTACTTCCCGGTGATGGGCATGCGGCTCCTTTCG
>NZ_DASVUE010000139.1:0-3155 GCF_036387215.1 Allosphingosinicella sp.
CGCGGTTCGCCACCGCTCGCATTTTCGGAGCTTTACCCTTATTAAACGGGCCGGATTGTACCCAGGGCGTGCCATGAGCGAAGAGAAGGATCAGAAGCCGGGCGACGGCGCTCCTCAGCCGAGCCGCCGCATCGTGCTCGCACTGGGCGCTGCCGCGGCATCGAGCGTGGTCACGATCAAGCCGGCGCTGGCGCAGACCGCCGGGTCGGTGCTCAATTGCGAAATCCCGGTTCCGGGGCCGCAGGCGGCGGGGAGCTATATCGCTCCCGACGGCTCGGTCGTCGCTGCGGGGACTCCGGGCGCGGCGCCGCCGCTTCCGCGCCCGCTGACCGGGGAAGAGGTGAAGGTGATGCTCCGCGGCGGGCCTTCTCCGGCAGGCGTAGATTCGCAGTCCGCTCAGGCTTACGCCAACTATATTCGCCGTCTGCAGGCGGGGATGAGCGGATTCACCTGCTACGCCTCGCTGCAGATGCCGCGTTAGTATAGGGCCGGCTGGTGGCCGGTCCTCGCTACATCGCTGACCCGGGGGAGCTCACCAGGAAGGTGGAGCTCGATGGGCTGACCGCGCTGTTCCACTCGCCATCCGGAATGACCCACATCGTCGCGCCGCCCGCGCCCGAGATACTCGATGCGCTCGCCTATGGCGCTGCCGATGCGGACGAGCTTGCGGCGAGGCTCAGCGAGCGGTTCGAGCTTGAAGGCGGCGGGGAGGCGATGGCGGCCCGGCTCGAGGAGCTGGAGGCGGCGGGGCTCGTCCGGCGGGCATGAAGCACGTTCATTCGCTCCAGGTGGGCCCGGTCGCGTTCCGCATCGGCTCCGAATGGCCGCAGCCGATCGCGGCGCTGCGGGCGCTCTACGCGGGCTATCCGGAGCCGGAGGGGGTGTGCGACTTCACGGTGCGGCTGGAGGCGGAGAAGCCCTGGCGGCGGTGGATCAGGCCGTCGGTGGCGATCCGGGGCGACTATACTTTGCCCGACGCTGCGCCGCTCGCGCTGGAGCATGGCCTGCTCGCCGCCGAGATGGGCATGAACCTGCAGATGGCGCTCGGGCAGAAGAGGTATCTGCTGCTTCACGCTTCGACCGTGGAGCGGGACGGGCGGGCGCTCTTAATGACCGGCGCCTCGGGCGCCGGGAAATCGACGCTGGCGGCTCTGCTCGGCGAGCATGGCTGGCGGCTGCTGGGGGACGAATTCGCATTGCTGGACCTGGACCGCGGCCGGATACACCCGTTTCCGCGCGCGATCAGCCTCAAGAACCGGGCGATCCACGTGATGGAGGAGGTTGCCGGCGCGGAGCGGCTCGGGCCCTGGCTCAGGGGCACGCCCAAGGGGACGATCCGGCACCTGCGCCCGAATGCGGAGGCGATCGCACGGATGGCGGAGCCCGCGCGGCCGGCGATGCTGCTCTTCCCGAGCTTCGGCCGCGACATGGAGCGCGCGATCCGGCCGGTCGGGCAGGCGGAAGTGTTCGTGCGCATGACCCAGGCATCGACCAACTACGTCACGCTGGGAGAGCGCGGCTTCGACGCGCTTGCGGGTCTGGTGAAGTCCATTCCGTCGCTCGCGATCGATTACTCCGACACCGAGACGGCGCTGGCGCTCGTCGAAGAGCTCTGGAGCGGACTGTGAGGGATGCGCGCCGCCTGGTCGAAGCACTTCGGGACCCGCAGTCGGTCGCGGGCCTTCCGGTGCGGGACTGGACGGCGCTGATCGCCCTCGCGCGGGCGGAGTCGCTGATCGGCAGCCTTGCCTATCGGCTGCAGGGGATGGAGCTGCCGGCGAAGGTCGATTGGATCATGGACGACGCGCGGCGCGATGCCGGGCAGGCGCGGCGGCAGGCGCTTTGGGAGGCGGAGATGGCGCGGCGGGCGCTAGGTTCGCTGGAGGTGCCGGTGATCCTCCTTAAGGGCACTGCTTATGCCGCCGCGGGCCTGCAGGCGGGCGTCGGCCGTTCGATCGGCGACCTGGACATCATGGTACCGCGCCAGAGCCTGGATGCGGTGCAGGAGGCGTTGCTTGGCGCCGGGTGGGAATGGGTGAAGGAGGATGCCTATGACGACCTCTATTATCGCCAATGGATGCACGAGCTGCCGCCGCTGATCCATCGCGAGCGCGACCGGATGATCGATGTCCACCACACGATCCTGCCGCTGACCCATCGGCGCCGGCCCGACGCGGCGGCTATGGTGGCGGAGAGCGTGGTGCTGGACAGCGGGCTGCGGGTGCTCTCGCCGGCCGACATGGTGGTTCATTCGGTGGCGCATCTGTTCGCGGACGGGGATCTTGCCGGCGGCCTCCGGAACCTTTGGGACATCGATCGGATGCTTCGCGAATTTGCTTCCGAAGCATTTTGGCAGAAGCTGGATGAGCGCGCGCGGCTGCACCAGCTCCTCCCCGAAGTGCGCCGCGCGCTGCGGCTCTCGAACAGGCTCTACGGAACGCCGGTACAGGATCCGGTGATGGCGGCATCGGATCGCCTGTTCGAACGGCGCCTGCTGGCGCGGAACGGGTGGGGGCAGACGACGCGGAAGGGGCTGCGGCTCGCCTTCTACGTCCGCTCGCACTGGCTGCGCATGCCGCCGCTGATGCTCGCGCGGCATCTCTGGACGAAGGCGCGGCGTTAGAGCTGACATGCGCTGGGCCCTGAATGCACTTCATCAGGCGAAGACGCAGCTGCTGAAGCTGCTTCGGATCAGGACTCGCGGCGTCAGGGTGATGGTGTTCAACCCGGCGGGCGAAGTCCTGCTCATCCGGCACACCTACGGCCGCTCCGACCTTTACCATCTGCCCGGCGGCGGCATCCGCCCGTGGGAAAGCCCTGAACATGCTGCGCACAGGGAAACGCGGGAGGAGGCGGGGTGCACCCTTGCCGACCTGATGCCGGTGTCCATCCATCTGTCGCTGGGGGAGGGCCGGCGGGACACCGTCCATCTGTTCAGCGCGCAGAGCGAGGATCGTCCGATTGCCGACGGAGTGGAAGTGGAAGAAGCGCGTTTCTTCGCGCTCGACGCGCTTCCGGCCACGCTCTCCCCCGCCACCTGGCGCCGCCTTCAGGAGCATCTTGGAAAGCGCTCTCCCGACGGCCATTGGTGATTGGAACCGCCTGCGCCGGGCTCTTCCTGCTACCGGCGCATGCTATGGAAATGGCAAGGTTTC
>NZ_DASVUE010000140.1:0-2877 GCF_036387215.1 Allosphingosinicella sp.
CGCACGCCAGCCTTTCGCCAATCTCGAGATGGAGCTGCGCACCCGCCGCGGCACGCGCTGGATCAGCCTTGCCGGCGATCCGATCATCGACATGTCCGGCGCCTTCCAGGGCTTCCGCGGCGTCGGCTCGGACATCACCGAAGTGAGGAAGACGCAGGAGCGACTTACCAACCTCGCCAACATGGACGTGCTTTCGGGCCTTCCCAATCGCGGCCGGGTCCGCCAGCTGCTCGGCGAAGCGCTTTCCACCGCGCAATCCTCGAATGTGCCCTGCGCGATCATGTTTCTCGATCTGGACGGCTTCAAGCCGGTCAACGACACGTTCGGCCACCCCAAGGGCGATGCGGTGCTGAAGAGCGTCGCTCAGCGGCTCGTCAAGGAAGTCGGCGATGCCGGCCATGTCGGCCGAATGGGCGGCGACGAGTTCGCGATCGTGATCCGCGACGCTCAGGGCCGCAAGGTGATCGAGAATCTCGCCCGCCGCCTGATCGAAAGCGTCGCCGCGCCCTACCATATCGACAAGGTCGAGATCCGCATCGGCGTCTCGATCGGCTGCGCCTTCGGCCCGATCGACGGTCAGAGCGTCGACGATCTTATCCAGAAGGCCGACATGGCCCTCTATCAGGCCAAGAACCAGGGCCGCGGCACCTGCTGCTATTTCAACGACGACATGCGAAGTGTCGCCGAGCACCGCATGCGGCTCGAGCAGGATCTGTCGAACGCGATCGGCAACGGCCAGCTGCGCTTGCTCTACCAGCCGCTGATCGCAGCCCACGACCAGAGCCTGGTCGGCTTCGAGGCGCTGATCCGCTGGCACCACCCGACCCGCGGCATCGTGCCTCCCAACGACTTCATCCCGCTCGCCGAAGAGACCGGCCTCATCATGGGGTTGGGCGACTGGGTGATCGAGGAAGCCTGCCGCGCCGCATCTTCCTGGCCCGAGCATATCTCGGTCGCGGTCAACCTCTCGGCCCGCCAGCTCGTACTCCCGGCGCTTCCCGCCACCGTCAACGCCGCTCTCTCCAAGCACCGCGTGCAGGCCAACCGGCTCGAGCTCGAAGTGACGGAGACTGTGTTCCTCGAGGATACGGCGGGCTCGCTCGACGTTCTGAAACGCCTCCGCGCGCTCGGCGTCGGCATCGCGCTCGACGATTTCGGCACCGGCTATTCCTCGCTAGGCTATCTGAACAAGGCGGTGTTCCACAAATTGAAGATCGACGGCTCCTTCGTCCGCGAAGCGGCGAAGAACAAGGAGACGGTGGCGATCATCCAGTCGATCGTGCAGCTCGCGAAGAGCTTCCGGATGACGATCACCGCCGAGGGCGTCGAGACCGCCGACGACTTCACCCGGATGAAGGACCTCGGCTGTCACCAGATCCAGGGTTACCTGTTCGGCCGCCCGATGAGCTACGAGCGCGCGAGCGAGCTGGTGCACGGTACCCAGGCCCGCCTCAGCGCCTGATCCGCGAACCGCAGCCGCGCGGCGGCTGCGGGCAGGGGCCGGTTCGTCCTCCAACGCCCGGCTGCGGCTGGCCCCGCCTCCGGAGGTGCGCCAATCCCTACCGCCGCAACCGGGCTTGCGCAATAAGTCTACATATGTTGTAATGTTGCAATGGTACGTAGCCGCCGGCCATCCAGGCAGATGCTCTCGCTCCTGAGGGCGCTGGCCGAGCGCCCCCTGGAGTGGCGGCACGGATATGATCTCATGAAGGAGACGGGGCTCCTCTCCGGAACGCTCTACCCGCTGCTGATGCGGATGGCCGAACAGGGTCTGGTCGAGGCGGAGTGGCGGGAGCCGGCGCAGACCGGCAGACCCGCCCGCCACGCCTACCGGCTCACGGCTGCCGGCCTTTCCTCCGCACGAGCGGCGGAGGAGAGCGGATCTCCACCCGGCTTCAAGGTCTCGCTATCATGACGGCGGCGCTGTCGCGGGCGCTGATTGCCCTGGCTGCCGGCTGCCTCGGCGAGGCTCGGCGCGAGTGGGCGCGCGCAATGCAGGCGGAGTTCGAAGCGGCAATGCGGGACGGCAAGTCGCTGAGCTTCGCTGCGGGCTGCTTGCTGGCGGCGCTGCGGGAGCTGCCGGCGCACGAGGAAGGCCGGTTCTCACTGGCGAGTCACTTCCTCGCCTTCGCCATCATGGTTCCGACCGCGGCGCTGCTGGTCTCAGGCATAAGCGGGGAGATCCCCTTTCTTCAGCTCCGGCAGATCGTCCCGGCGAACGGCGTTCTCCTCAGCGACGCCAACCTGTCGGCCATCCCTCCGCTCGCCGCTTTAGTCGCCTGGATGGCCGCGATCCAGCTCCGGCTGGCCTGGCTTGTGCTCGAACGGGACTGGTCGGGCGTCGCCGCGGCGGGAATGCTGATCGCGGCTTCGACCATGGCGCTCCTGGTCTTCACCGCCGTGGTTTTCCTTCACTACGGGTCCGTACTCCTCCTCGCCGGCGCGCTGGCCGTCGAGCTCGCGGGCGTATCGGCCCTGGCACGATGGCACAGGCGCTTCTTCGGCGGCCGGCTGGAAGCGGCCGCCTAGCGGTTCCTCACCTTGGCCGGCTCCACCCGGACGAATCCAGCCGGACCGGCCCGGCATCAGCGGAGGCGGCCAATGTCGATCAAGCTGCAAGCGATGCGCGGCGCGCTGGCGACGGCGGCCTTACTGTGTGTCTCGTGCGGAGGTCCCGATCGGCCGCCGCCGCCTCCGGCCTCCTTTGATGGTCTGCCGATCAGCGGCAGCCTCGACGATGCGCTCCGCTCCGGCTTCACCAGCTGCCGCGAGGACACGACCGAGATGCGCTGCCGCCGAAGCAATGTGACGTTGCTGGGCTTCGGCCCCTTCAACGCGGCGCTTGACCTCAACGGCTATAACGGAGGCGGCGGATTC
>NZ_DASVUE010000141.1:0-4251 GCF_036387215.1 Allosphingosinicella sp.
CGACGGCACCTTGGAGCAGCGGGATGCCCGATAGCCCCCGGTCGCGCGCGGGCGCGGAGGTGCTGGAAGCGCTCCTCCTGAAGCTCCGTGCCCGGGATTTGCTTGGGGAGGAGGAAGAGCAGGTCCTCCGCGACAGTGTCGTTGAAATCCAGGAGGCAGCCGCAGGGCGGATGATCGTCCGCGCAGGCGTGACCCTCAGCGACTCCATCCTGCTCGTCGAGGGGATCGTCGCCCGCTACAAGGATCTTGCCGACGGGCAGCGCCAGATCATGGAGCTGCACGTCCCGGGCGACTTCCTGGACCTGCACGGCTTCCTCCTGAAGCGGCTGGAGCACCATGTCGGGGCGATGACGCCGGTGCGGCTCGCAATCATCCCGCACGAGCGGCTCCGCCAGATCACCGAGGATCATCCGCATCTGGCGCGGATGCTTTGGTTCTCGACCCTGATCGATGCCTCGATCCACCGCGAGCATATCCTCTCGGTCGGACGGCGAACGGCCCTGGCCCGGATCGCGCACCTGCTGTGCGAGCTTTACCTGAGGCTCGAGGTGGTGGGCCTTGCCCAGGGAGGGCGTTTCCCCCTGCCGCTCACTCAGGCGGATCTGGCCGACGTGACGGGGCTCACCTCGGTGCACGTCAACCGGATGCTGAAGAGCCTTCGCGACGGGGACCTGGTCACCTTCCGCGGGGGCGAGGTGGTCATCCAGGATTGGGAGCAGCTCCAGCGGATCGGCGAGTTCAGTCCCGACTATCTCTATCTGGAGCGGCGTCCCCGTTAGCGGCCCTGGGCCCGCCAGCGTTTCACGACCCGCGTCACCATCGCTTCCTCGTCGCCGCTCTGCTTCCAGAGGTCGGTGAAGGAGGGATCGGACGAAGCCGGGCAGCGGTCCCGCTCGAGATCGTCGAACGAAACCCGGATCGGGATCGACACGCCCTCGCCGCAGACGATGCACTCGCGGTTGCGGAGCGCCGGAATGACATCGAGGAAGCCGCGCGCGCCTTCCGGCATCGCCGACTTCACGAACGCCTGGTCCCGGTCGTTGTTGAGGCGCATCGAGATGATCGTGCCGCACTGGGAGAGCACGCCCTCGGCAAGGTCGGACGGTCGCTGCGTGATGAGGCCCAGCGACACGCCGTATTTGCGGCCTTCCTTGGCGATCCGCTCGAGGATCTTGCGGACGGCCTGGCCGCTCGACGTCTTGTCGGACGGAACGTAGCGGTGCGCTTCCTCGCAGATGAGGAGGACCGGGCGCTGCAGCTCGTTGCGCGACCAGATTGCATAGTCGAAGACGAGGCGGGAGAGCACCGCGACCACCACCGAGGTGATGTCGGAGGGAACGCCCGAGACGTCGACGATCGAGATCGGCTTGCCCTTGGCAGGGAGGCGGAAGATCTTGGAGATGAAGGTCGCCATGCTGTCGGCGACGAGCATTCCCGAGAACATGAAGCTGTAGCGCGGGTCTGCCTTCAGCTCGTCGATCTTGGTCTTGAGCCGCATGTAGGGCGCGGTGTCGGTCGCCTTGTTGAGAAGCCCCATCTCGTTCTGGATCGAGTTGGTAAGGTCGGTGAGCGTGTAGGGGATCGGCGAATCCACCGTCAGCTTCGTCAGCCCTTCGGCCGCACGGTTCTTCGACCGGGCGTGGAGGAGGCACTTGGCGAGGATGTCGGCGTCGCGCTGCTTCTCGGCGCCCGACGAGGTGATCATCACCTCGCAATGCTCCTCGAAGTTCATCAGCCAGTACGGCATCGCGAGATTGTCGACGTTGAACAGCTCGCCATAGCCCTTGAACGCCGCCGAATATTCGCCGTGCGGATCGATCATCACGATGTGCCCCTCGGGGGCCATGTCGCAGATGCGGTGCATGATGAGCGCTGCGGACGTCGATTTACCTGTGCCGGTGGAGCCCAGAAGCGCGAAATGCTTGCCGAGCATGGCATCGATGTAGAGGGCTCCGCGCACATCCTTGGTCGGATAGACGGTCCCGATCTCGATGTGCGGACGCTCGTCGGCCGCGAACATCTGCTTCAGATCGTCGCCGGTGACCGGGAACACCCGGTTGCCCGGGATCGGATAGCCGGTGATGCCGCGCTTGAAATCGACGAGCTTGCCCGACTGATTGTCCTCATCGCCTTCGCCGAGGAAGTCGATCTCCGCCGTGACCGTATCCTGGCCGTCGTCCAGCACCTTCAGGTTGCGGACGTTCGCGAGCAGCCACTTTCGGCCGGATTCGAGCTTCACCTGGCTTCCGACCTGCCCCGACATCGCCACGGACGGATCGGCGTCGCCGGCAAGATCGCGGAGCCGCTGGCCCTGGATCTTGATCCGGGCCCCGCCTCCGGAGACCTCCACCACCTGGCCGATCGCTTCGTATCGCTGGTTCCTGAGTGGGCTCACCGTCGGGCTGCTCGTCACGGGCGTATCGCTCGTGTCGCTATGCTCGTCGCGCTGGAAGCCGTGCAGGTTCATCATATCGGTCATGGCGGCAGGAAATCCCCCGATTGCGCTCTAATCCGCCTCCCGAGCTAGACGATAAGGGTAAACAAGCTGTTTGCGCGCCTGCGATTTCAGCCGCGGCGGAAGGCGGCGCTGGCACCCCAGCCGAGCAGCAGCGACACTGCGACTGCCACCAATCCGTAGGCGAGCGACCATTGCTGGGCCGCCGTCGCCACGAAGCGTTCGAAGCCCAGCTTCTCGATCCTGATCTCCCGCACCGCGGCTGCGACCACCTCGCCGTTCCTGATCAGGAAGGTCTCGGCGGTGTAATTGCCGACCGGCACTCGGGCGGGGATATCGATCCGGGCGCGATAGAGGACGCCGCCGGTGATCTCCACGCCGCGTGGGGTCTCGAAATAGAGCTGGTGGCGCTGCTGGAGGTCGATCAGGCCCGCTTCGAACCGCTGCCGCTCTTCCGGACTTGCCCCGGCGCCGGGCGAAAGCTGAAGGTTCTGCACTCCGAGCTCGTAGATTGCGGCTGTGCGCTCATCGACCAGCTCGGGCAGCGGGCGGGACGAGGCCACGGCATAGAAGGACGGTGCGGAGCGGAAGCGCTCGCTCTCGACGTTCATCCAGATGCCCGCCACCTTCTGCTTCTCGCGCACCAGGATCGGCTGCATCGGCCCCTTGACCACGACGGCGATGTCGACCCGATCGGTCGGCACCCGGCCGCCGGGATAGAGCACGGCCCCGAACAGCAGCAGCTGAGCGCCGGTGAAGGAGTAGCGGATTTGGATCTCGCGCTGCGATACGTCCGGCACCAGCTTCGGCTCGGAGGCGGCGAGCGCGAACGGCAGGAAGAGCAGCAGCCAGAGGGCGCGGAGCAGCCTCACAGCGGCTCGATCGTGTAGATGTCAGGCGGGCGCCATCCGAGCCCGAGGGCCATCCGGAAGGCGACCGAAAGGACGATGATCGCAAGGAACATGCGCAGCAACTCGGGCTTTGCTTTCTGTGCGAAGCGCGCTCCGAACTGTGCCCCGATCACGCTTCCGACCAGCAGCAGCACGGCCAGCACGATATCGACCGACTTGGTGGTGGTCGCATGGATGAGGGTGGTCGCGGCCGTGACGAACAGGATCTGCATCAAGGACGTGCCGATCACGACGGCGGTCGACATTCCGAGCAGGTAGATCATGGCCGGAACCACGAGGAAGCCTCCGCCCACTCCGAGCAGAACCGTCAAGATGCCGGAAAAGAAGCCGAGCAGCAGCGGCGCGAGCGGCGAGATGTAGAGACCGGATTGGTAGAAGCGCCAGCGCATCGGCAGCATCGCGATGATGGGATTGTGGCGGCGGCTGCTCTTGGCGGCGTTCTTCCGCGGCTTGATGATGTCGAGCGAAGTCGCCGCTTCCTTCGCCATCAAGGCGCCGATGCTTCCCAGCAGCACCACGTAGAGGAGGGCGATCACGGTATCGATCTGGCCGGTGTCCTGGAGCAGCCGGAATAGCCCGCCGCCTGCGACGGCGCCGAGAAAGCCGCCCGCCACCAGCACCGCTCCCATTCGGTAGTCGACGCCGCGGCGCCGCCTGTGCGCGAGCATTCCGGAGACGCTGGTGCCGGTGATCTGTGTGGTTGAGGAGGCGACGGCCACAGCCGGCGGGATGCCGTAGAAGATGAGGATCGGCGTCGTGAGGAAGCCTCCGCCGACCCCGACCATCCCGCTCAGGAGGCCCACCACTCCGCCGAGCGCGATGATCACGAGCGCATTCACCGAAAGACCGGCGATTGGGAGGTAGATGTCCACGGAGGCGGAAGCT
>NZ_DASVUE010000142.1:0-15780 GCF_036387215.1 Allosphingosinicella sp.
TTTTTTCCGAACCAAGCGGGGCCTTGCCGCGGGGCCTGGACTTCCACGAAAGCGGCCGTTTCTGCGAAGGTTTTAGGGCGTGGACCGTCGCGCCATCTGCTTCACCTCGGACGCGAACCTGCGGCTAACAGGAACAACCGCTCCGTTCACGAGCGTTAGCTCCCCTCTGCCACTGGCGAACTTCATGGAGTCGATCGACGTGCGGGCGACCCACCAGGATCGATGCACGCGGACCCCATCACTCTGCTCAAGAGCTTCAAGCGCATCTGTAAACCGCATATAGACGAGTGCGTCTCCGTCACCGGTTGCTACTCTCAGATAGTGATCTTGTGCTTCCACGGCCAACAGTCGGCTACGGGCCATCCTTGGCGGAAGCTTGGAAGCAATTCGAGGCGGCACGGTGTTCGCAGGCAGAGCGGTTGTCGCGACCTCCACGATCACGTCCCGTGTTTTCGTCAGCCGCCAAAGGGCGAGCAGTAGAATGTTCAGGACCACCGCCCCTGGATAAAATTCAAGGAACCGCCACGCGAATGTCTGCACCGGAAGGAGCAAAGTGCCGACTGCAGTTGAGAGGAGCGCCACGGGCACAGCAGTCACTACCACCGTAGCCACGCGTGCTGCCCACGCACGAACGAACGTCCGGCCAAGGAAGCGATCGACGGCGAGAAGAAAGCCCGCAGCGCAGAACGTCATCAGGATCCAGTAAATGAGCCGCAATGGCAGGACGATCCTGAAGGTGCCGAACGCACCCGCGACCGTGAGGATCACGGCGAAGAGAATACTCGCAGCAAAAAGGGGCTGGCGAACAGCTCGGCGTGCTTGAGCCCACATCTCAGGCAGCCAGATTCCACGCGCATGCCGGATGCGCAGCATGATTTCCCGAGGAACACTCATCGGAGCGGCCGCTTACGAAGAATGTAGGTGCACTCACGAAAAGACGCTCGCCAACCATCGCTTTTCCACCTTCTCACAAACGGGAGGTGTCCCGCCGGGATGCTGTCTTAGGTGAGATACGATGATCAACAACCCCCCTGCTGCGCCGACCTATACCACCCGCTCGGGCACCAGCCGACCACCGCTCCAAGGCTCTGCTCTGCCGATAGATCGCTTCTTTTCTACCGCGGAATTGGCCGAGGTGGCGTGAGGCGTGCGTGAGGGTGATATGCTGACCATCAATAATCTCAGTCATGTCTACGATAACGGCACGCGAGCGCTCCACGATGTGAGCCTCTCCATACCTGCCGGCATGTTCGGCCTGCTCGGCCCGAATGGCGCCGGCAAGTCGACGCTGATGAGGATCGTTGCGACGCTGCAGTCGCCGACGGCGGGCAGCGTCACCTTCGATGGCATCGACGTTCTCGACGCGCCTGAGGCGCTTCGCCGGTCCCTGGGCTATCTACCGCAGGACTTCGGCGTGTATCCGCGCGTCTCCACCTACGACATGCTCGATCACATGGCGGTGCTGAAGGGCCTCGCAAGTCGCGCTGAACGGAAGGACACCGTCGAGGCTCTGCTCCACCAGGTCAATCTGTGGGACGTGCGCAAGAAAGCCCTGGCGCGTCTCTCAGGCGGCATGCGCCAACGCTTCGGTATTGCCCAAGCGCTGATAGGTAGTCCCCGGCTGATCGTGGTCGATGAGCCGACGGCCGGCCTTGACCCAGAGGAACGCAATCGCTTCCTGAACCTGCTGGCGGAGATCGGCGAGAAAGTTGTCGTCATTCTCTCCACCCACATCGTTGATGATGTCGCGGACCTTTGCTCGCGCTTGGCGGTGTTGGCAGACGGCCGTGTCCTGCCCGAGGGCGCGCCGCAGCATTTCGTCGCCGAACTGCGCGGCCGGGTCTGGGAGAAGACCATCGAGCGTGGGGCGCTGGACCAGTGTACCGCCGACCATCGTGTGATTTCCACGCGTATGTCCGGTGGGCAAACCATCATTCACGTCGCGTCCGACACTCCCCCTGGCGAAGGGTTCATGCCGGCAGAGGGCAGCCTCGAGCACGTCTATTTCTCGGCGCTTGACGCATCCCGTCGCGCAGCGGGTTGAGAGGAGCGGAATGATGCTTATCAAGATCGCGCAGTTCGAGCTTCGCTACCAGCTGCGCAACCCGATATTCTCGATCGCGGTCATCCTGTTCGCGCTGCTCGTCTTCAAAGCTTCGACAGGACCAAATTCGATCGGGATGGGCCCCGGGGTCCATAGGAATGCGCCTTATAAGATCGCGCAACTCTACCTGATGCTCTCCGTCCTCTACATGTTCGTTTCGGCGGCCTTCGTGTCGAACGTAATCGTGCGCGATGACCGCACAGGCTTCGGCCCGATCGTTCGCGCCACCCGCATCTCAAAGTCGCAATACCTGTTCGGGCGTTATCTTGGCGCCTTCCTCGCCGCTGCGGTCGGCTTCCTCGCGATCCCCGCAGCTTTATGGCTCGCTACGTTGATGCCATGGCTGGATCCGACGGGGTTGGAGCCGAACCGCTTGCCCGCCTATCTCGTGCCGTATCTGAGCATTGCACTGCCCAATCTGTTCCTGACCTCGGCGCTGTTTTTCTCACTGGCAACGATGACCCGGTCGACGGTGGCGACGTATCTCGGGGTTGTCAGTTTGCTGGTGTTGTGGGCGGCCGGCGTCGCGTTGACGGGTGGTCAAGGCGCTCTGGCGGCCTACGTCGATCCGCTCGGGTTCAGCGCCGTTGCCCATCTGACCCGATACTGGACTCCGGTCGAACTCAACACGTTGAGCACGCCGATCTACGGGGTTTTGCTGTGGAACCGGATAATCTGGATCGCAACCGGTGCCGCCTTCCTCGGATTGGCCTATGCCAGGTTTCGCTTCAGCACCGGCACCTCGCGCGCCGCGCGCGGCCGCAAGGGCTGAGGTGCAATCCGCTGCGCCGATCGGACCCGCAGGGAGGGCCATCCCACGGGCCGATCCAGGCTTCAACCGTGCCATAGCCTGGGCTCAGTTGCGGGCCCGCACCCGGCTGGACATGGCGCAGGTGTTCCGCAGCCCCGCCTTGGTTGTGCTGTTGGTGCTCGGCCTGATCCACTCCGTGCTGGGGCTGCACGCGCTCAACCCGATGTGGGGCACCTCTTCCTTGCCCGTGACGCGCCTGATGATCGACCTGCTCAACGGCAGTTTCACGCTGATCCCCCTCATCGTCGCGATCTATTACAGCAGCGAGCTGGTTTGGCTCGAGAGCGATTACGATATCCACGAGATCATCGGGGCCAGCGCTATTCCCGATTGGGCATACGCCCTCCCGAAGACCCTCGCCGTGGCGCTGGTTCTTGTCTCTACGCTACTCGTGGGATTGATCGCTGCGATCGCGATTCAATCATTCCACGCCTACACCAACTTCGAGCTCGCCAGATATCTGCTTTGGTACGTGTTGCCCAACGTAGTGGACTATGTGCTGATCGCGATCCTCGCTGTGTTCGTGCAGGTGATCAGTCCCCACAAATTCGTCGGGTGGGGAATCATGCTGATCTTCGTGGTCTCCCGGTCGGCTCTCCCGCAGCTCGGCCTGAACGACCATCTCTATACTTATGCGCAGGGGCCGGCGGTGCCGCTCTCCGACATGAACGGGCAGGGCCACTTCTGGATCGGCGCCTGGAGCTTCCGCGCTTATTGGGCAGCGTTCGCCGCCCTCCTTTTGGTGCTCAGCCATCTGCTGTGGCGCCGTGGTGCCGACACGCGTCTCCTGCCCCGGTTGAAGCGCCTGCCACGCCGACTGCAAGGCCCTGCGGGTGGAGCCGCAGCGGTGGCAACCCTCGCCTTCGTCGGACTCGGAACCTGGTGTTTCATCAACACCCATGTCTGGAACGACTTTCGCACCCCGGGCGCCCACGAGCGGTATCTGAGCGACTATGAAAGGCAGCTGCTCCCTTACGAGAAGGCGCTCCAGCCTGTGGTTACCGCAGTCCAGGTGAAGGCGAATCTATGGCCGGACCAGCGAAAGCTGGTGACGAGCGGCACGCTCGAATTGATGAACCGCCAGGCGGTGCCGCTGTCCGAAGTCCATCTCCGAATGCGCTCGCGGGATACAGATTGGACCGCGCTGACTGTGTCCGGCGCGACGCTGGCCAAGGCTTATCCCTCTTTTCAATACCGCATCTACCGCTTCGCCACCCCGTTGGCGCCGGGGGCGGTGGCGCGCGTCGCCTTCACCACTGTTCGCCATCAAATCGGCTTCCGCAACGACGGCAACGACGTCGCCGTGGTCCGTAACGGCACCTTCGTCGAGAGCCTCGAAGTTCTACCGGCGGTGGGAATGGATCGCCATCGCCTGCTTAGCGAGCCTGCCAAGCGGCGGAAATACGGCCTGCCTGCGGAGCTGGGCGCTGCCAAGTTGGAGGATCTTTCGGCGACAGGCTTCAGTCAGCTCCGCGGCGATTGGGTCAAGACTGATATCGCTTTCACAACCGACGCCGGCCAGACGCCAGTCGCCCCCGGTTTGAAAGTCGCGGACAGCATAAGGGACGGGCGCCGCACCGCGCGCTTCGTAAGCGAGTTGCCGATCCAGAACTTTTTCTCGCTGCAATCTGCCCGTTATCAGAAGCGGAGCGTGCATCATAATGGCGTCGAGCTCGCGGTCTATTATGATGCGCAGCACCCCCGGAATGTCGAACGGATGCTGGCTGCATCCGCGCGCGCGATCGACGTATATCGGGCCGCCTTCGGACCCTATCAGTTCCGGCATGCCCGCATTGTCGAGTTCCCGGCCTATCGGACCGCAGCGCAGTCCTTTGCCGGCACGTTCCCCTACTCGGAGGGTTTCGGCTTCATTGCAGACCTGTCCGACACGAGCAGGCTCGACGTCATCAGCCAGATCGTGGCGCACGAGCTGGCCCATCAATGGTGGGGAAACCAGGTCAGCAGCGCGGATATGCAGGGCGGGACGATGCTGACGGAAACGCTTGCGCAATATGCGGCGCTGATGGTGATGGAGAAGACCACCGGCCGCGACGACGTTCGCCGCTATCTGAAGCACGAGCTCAACACGTATCTGGCGTCGCGCGGTAGTGAGGCTGTGGAGGAGCTGCCGCTCGTGCGGGTCGAAAACCAGCCCTACCTCCACTATCAAAAGGGCGAGCTGGCAATGTACCGGTTGAAGGACGTGCTCGGCGAGGATCGCGTCAACGGCGCGCTGCGCCGCTACATCGGCCGCTTCAGGTTTCGCTCCGCCCCTTACCCGCGTTCGCTCGACCTGATCGCCGAGTTTCGAAAGGGTGCCAGCGCGGCCGAAAACCGGCTGATTACTGATCTTTTCGAGAAGGTTACCCTCTATAACATCAAAACTAAAGCGGCGCGTGTCCGCAAGATGCCGGATGGCCGTTACGAAACGACGCTCATCGTCGAGGCTCATAAATATCACGCAGATGGCAGGGGAAGGGAGACTGAAGTGCCGCTTGCGGAAGGCATAGACTACGGCCTGTTCACCGCCGCCCCCGGCTGGGGTCCGCTCCACGCAATAGATGTGCTCGCGCTGCAGCGAATGGACGTGCGTAGCGGCACACAGCAGATCAAGCTCATGACAGCTGCCAAGCCTGCTTATGCAGGCGCCGATCCCTACAATCTTCTCGTCGACCGCAACTCTGACGACAATGTCACACCAGTCGAAGGGTAAGCCGCCTCATGCTTGCTGGAAGATCTTGATCGAACATGTCGAGCTACAACGAACCTTAACCCACGGATTGACGCATACCGACGCTTAGCTCGAGGAGGCGAATGTCGGCGTTGGGTCGGTAGCGGCCTTGGCCGCTCTTGGTCTGAGGCCTGCTTTGCCGCTCCGGTCGTTCAAAAGGAGACAGTCCGCTTCCGGCCAGATCCGGACGTTCGCCAACGTGCCCAGCTGTGTCTGCAATGGCGCATATCGGCCATAGGTAGACGCAGAGCGCGAGGTGGCCGAGCGGGTGCCGCGGCGAGTCTTCGTTGGCGGAACCCGCAGGCTTAGTGGCTGCAGCGCTCCTCCCTCATTTCCAAGCGCTCAGCGTCCCCTCCCCCTTCAGCGGCGGCCGCGGAGGGCGTGGAGGGCCTGGGCGACGGTGAGGCCGGGGGGCCAGTGGGGCCGTTCGTCCCTGCCCGCTTCGACTTCGCGGGCGATCTCGGCGGTGAGTGCGGCCGCGGCGGCGGGGAGGCGGGCGGAGGCCTCGGCGACCGTCGCGGCGACGATTGCCGCGAAGCCCGGATCGCGACGGGCGCGGGCGAGGATGCTGCTGTGGGCGACCCCGGCGGCCTCGGCGGCGAGGCGGATGTTGGCCGTGTCCTCGAGCGTTTCGAGGAACGCCTCGATCGTCTCGGCCGTCATCCGGCCGGGGAGCGCCTCGCGGAGCTGGAGGCGGCCGTTCTTGAGGTGGACGAGGGTGGGTTCGCCGCCGCGCGTGCGGAGGGGGCGCAGGCTATCGACGGGCCGTCGGCCGGCCCCTCCACCGCCGCTCAGGCGGTCCCCCTCCCCGTTCCGGGGAGGAATTTCAAGCGCACATGCTCTTCCGGATCGGTGGAGGTTGGCCTGGGAGGCGGCCAAAGCGGCCTCCCATTGCGCGGCGAAGGCGGGGCAGCGGGCGCGGCGCTTCGTGTAGGTGCCGCGGTGGACGCCGAGTTCGCGGGCGGCGAGCCGGACGTTGCCGGTGCGTTCGAGCGCCCGGAGGAAGCGCCGGTTCTGAGCCGCCTGGGAACGCTTGAAGGGACGGGGCATCCCTATGATAGCGCAGGCGAAATCCTATTTTGCAAGGCCATTCCGCCGGCCGGCACCCGCGGACGCGCGGCCGGCTAGCTCTTCTTCTTGGCCTCCGCCTCCGTCTTCTTCTTCTCCTCGTCGAGGAAAGCGAGCGCGCCCTTGCCGTCGCCCGCGGTCAGGAGCGCCATCAGCTTCGTGCGGAACTCGCGGTTCTTCGCGCTGACGTGGGGATCGTTGGCAAGCGGGCTGAACAGCCTGCGCGCCTCGGCAAGCTTCGAATCGGAGATCATCTGCCGAACCGCGACCATGCGAAGCGCATCGTCCTGCGGAACCAGCTGCTGCGCGTAGAGGAGGCCCTCGACCGCATTTTTGGTGGGAGCGATCCCCTGGGCGGCGTACGTCTGGTAATAGAGGAGCAACGGCTCGGCGGCATCGGGATCGAGGCGGTTCACCTTGCCGATCAGCGCCCGAAGCGCGGTCCAGTCGGTCTTGGCCGGGTCCTTGCGCGCCATCGACAGGAGCGCCCTCGCCTTCATCGTCATCGCCTTGAAGGCCGTTGCACCGGTCGAGGCCTTGTCCGCGGCCGCGACCGCGGCGGCGTCGTTGCCGGCATCCTGCTCGGCCTCGGCAAGCGCCGCGAGGACGACGGGATCGTCGGGGTAGCGGGCCTGGACCTTGCGGGCCCCGTCGAGGACGCGCTGGGCGAGCTTGGCGTCGACGCCGTTCTCGGAGCGCATGATGGTCGGCATGATCGCGCTCTCGGCCTCCGAAAGCTCGCGGACCGCGACGGCCGAGGTCTGCAGCTTCGCCGCCGGCACCGCAAAGCCCGCGAACTTGTTCTGGCGCTGATATTGGGCGAGGTCCCGGCTCAGCTTGCCGAGATCGCCGAAGGCGGCCTTGGCGGCATCGAGCGCGGTCATGCCCTTCTGGATGTTGGCGACATAGGCGTTGAGCTGGCCGGCGCGGGCCTTGTCGAACACCAGCATGTGGACCAGCAGCCAGCCGCGTGCATAGACCTGCTCGCGCTCCGCGGGCTCGAGCTTGGGATTGGTCACCCCAACCATCTCCTCGACGCTGAGGCTCATGAGCTGGAACACGCCATAGGCCCGGTGCTGGGGCGGCGCGCCGAACATCAGCGAGCCGTCGGCGGTCTTGCGGGCGGTTGCGAAGAATTCCGCCGTCCCTTCCGTCATCCACAGCGGCAGAGCGAGGTTGGTGGAGGCGAGCTGGAGGTGGTGGGTATATTCGTGGAGCAGCACCATCTTGGCGCCGAGCTCCGTGGGGTCGCGCGGCTGCTCCGAGTGGATGAACGCCAGCGGCCCCGTCGCCTTGCCGCGATAATAGCCATGAATCCCGCTGCTGGGATCCGCTCCCGCCATGACGGCCACGTCGCTCTGCTTGCGAAGCACGAAAATCTTGAGGCGCCCCGATTCGGTGAGATCCGGATCGTCCATGGCGCGCACCAGCCTCACGCCCTTGTCGAACTGCTCGAGTTCCTCGGCGAACTCCCGAAGCTCCTTCGGGCTCTGCTCGGAATAGATGATGAAGTGCCGCGACTTCGCCTCGAGCCAGCGGGCCGAGGCCGGAGAATGACCTGCCGCGATCAGAACCGCCGCGGCGAGCATGTAACGGAACATCATTTCATCCCCTCGAACCTTCACTCAACTAGCGGAAGCTAAAGGATTATTCGGCTTTGTCTACAGGCGTTCGCCGGACAGCCTCCGGCGCATGGCTCGGCACCATTGCGGATTCGGCAAAACAGGCGCAGCATCCATGACCGGCGCCCGCGCGCCCAACAGAAGTGGCATCGAAGCCGCTCTCCGCGAATCAAGGAGAGAAGCCATGTCTCGTTTCAGCAAATTCGCCGCGTCCGCGCTCGTCGTGCTCGGCGCATCCTGGGTCGGAACGACGCCGGCCGCGGCCGAGAAGAGCGCCGAGCAGATCAAGTGCGAGGAAGAAGGCGGCACCTGGTCCGACAAGGGGAACGGCAACACCTTCTGCTTCAAGAAGCTGCCGCCCATGCAGAAGGCGAACCCGCCTTCATCGACGGGCGGATCGGCCGGTGCCCACGCAGCGACGATCAACACCTCGCGCTCCAACATCAAGAGCGTGGCCGCGCCGGCGCATGCAATCAACACCAAGGGCACCGGCATGGCGGGGCGCTCCGCCGATCCGAATGCGGCATGCGGCGACGTGGCGCAGAAGGACGTCAAGACCTCCGCCACGCAGAACGGGCAGGTGCTCCGCCACGCGATCAGCAAGAAGGGCACCGGCTCGTCCGGGCGCAGCGAGGCAGCCTGCGTCGCGATCAACGAGAAGGGCGCGAGCGTCAGATAGGCGGGCGACGCCTCAGCGCTTCTGCTGGTCGTACAGCTCCCGATATTCGCGGAGCAGCTCGTAGCAGATCTGCACTTCGGCCGCTTCGGAGTCCCAGAAGGCGTTGGGCTCGCCGCATTTCCGCGCGGCGATGGTGAGCTTGCGCGGGAGGCGGAACGTCTTCGTGAGCTCCGCTGCGACCCCTTCCAGAAGCTCGCTCTCCTTGAGGAGGTCGCGCTCGAGCGCATAGTCGCCGGCCGGGCCGTAGGTGACCTCGATCCGCTTCGGCGGCTTCTCGTCGTCGCCGAGCACGTGCGGCTTCGCGACCTTGATCCAGCTCCCCGAATTGCTTTCCGCCTCGGACGGGCAGCTTTCCTTGCGCGCTTCCGGAAGCTTCACTTCGTCCGCCATCGCTCCGAACTTCTTCGGATCGGCTCCATAGAGAAGGCAGGCGATCTGATAGGCGCGCTGCTGGTCCGGCCCGTGCTCGTCCCACCATTCGATTTCGGCAAGCTCGGTCCGCTCCGATGCGGCGAACCAGCCGCGCATCGAATCGATGAGGATGGTGGAGGGATCCGACTCCTCGTCCTCGCCGCCCTCGGGCGTGAGGAGGAAGGTCGCGAAGCGGTCGACGGCGTCCTCTTCGCGCCCCAGCACCGGAAGCTCGAACTCGGAGACCAGGGCATGCCCGAACTCATGGAACAGCACGAAGACGATATTGCCGAGGATGAACTCGTCCCTCTTCTCTTCCTCCGCCGCCTTCGCGTCCTGGGCCGGGGCAACGCCGTGCACCGCCGCCGCCGAGCCCGTGGCAAGGCCGGACCAGAGGCACAAGGCCAGGCCCGCATTCGTCAACATCTTCCGCATCGGCACCCCCTGCCCCGCAGCCTATCGGCGGTCGCAGGAGCCGACAATAGGCTGCCGCTTCGGGTGCCTCGCCACCGCAAACGGCCCACGAAAGCTTGTCAACGGGCGCTTAATGGATATGGCATAAAGCCGGGGTGGGGGTAACCGGCGGCCGTGGGCCCGACACGGGATGAGAATGGACGACCCCAACGCCCAAGGCGCCGAAGATAGCGGGCTGCGCTTCCAGCAGCTCGTCAACGCGGTCACCGACTACGCCATCTACATGCTCGATCCCGAGGGGCGGATCGCCACCTGGAACCCGGGGGCGGAGCGTTTCAAGGGATATGGCGCCGACGAGATCATCGGCCAGCATTTCTCCCGCTTCTTCACCGATGAGGACCGGGAGGCCGACCTGCCCGCCCGGGCCCTTCGGATCGCCGCCCGGGAAGGCCGCTTCGAGGCCGAGGGCTGGCGGGTGCGGAAGGACGGCACCCGCTTCTGGGCGAGCGCCGTGCTCGATCCGATCCGCGATGCAGAGGGGAAGCTGATCGGCTTCGCGAAGATCACGCGCGACATCACCGAGCGGCGGGAGCGGGACACGGCGCTGTTCGAAAGCGAGCAGCGCTTCCGGATGCTGGTCCAGGGCGTTCGCGACTATGCGATCTACATGCTCGATCCCGATGGGCGGGTGACGAACTGGAATGCGGGTGCCGAGGCGATCAAGGGCTATTCGGCGGACGAGGTGGTCGGCCAGCATTTCTCGCGCTTCTATTCCGAGCAGGACCGGGCGCAGGGCGAGCCGGAGCGCGCGCTCGCGACCGCGCTCCGCGAGGGCAAATATGAGCGCGAGGCGCTTCGGGTCCGGAAGGACGGAACGCTCTTCTGGGCCCATGTCGTGATCGATCCCATCCATGACGAGACGGGCAAGCATGTCGGCTTCGCCAAGATCACCCGCGACGTCAGCGACCGGAAGCGCGCCGAGGACGAGCTCGCCGAAGCCCGCGCGGCCGCAGCCCAGGCCCAGAAGCTCCAGGCGCTTGGCGAGCTCACCGGCGGCATCGCCCACGATTTCAACAATCTGCTGACGGTGATCGCCGGATCGACCGATATCCTGCTCCGCCGCCCGGACATGCCCGAGGACAAGAGGAAGCGCTATCTCGAGGCGATCGCCGAGACGACCGAGCGGGCGACGACGCTCACCAGCCACCTCCTCGCCTTCGGCCGCCGGCAGCCGCTCCGGACCGAGGTGATCGACCTTCACGTGCGGCTCGACGCGCTTGCCGAAATGCTCTCGCGCACCATCGGCAGCCGGATCGCGGTCGTCCTCCAGCTCGGGGCTTCCACCGCCCATGTCGAGGTCGATCCGGCCGAGATGGAAACGGCGATCCTCAACGCCGCCTTCAACGCGCGCGACGCGATGCCGGACGGCGGCACCCTGACGCTCCACACCGAGGACATTGTCGAGGACGGCGCCGCCTTCATCGGCCTCACCATCCGCGACACCGGCACCGGCATGCCCGCGGACGTGCTCGAACGCGCTTTCGAGCCTTTCTTCACCACGAAGCCGGTCGGCAAGGGCACCGGCCTCGGCCTCTCGCAGATCCACGGCTTCGCGGCGCAGGCGGGCGGGCGCGCGGAGGTCGAGTCAGCCGAGGGCGCGGGAACAGGCGTGAAGCTCATCCTGCCGCGCTCGGACAAGGAGCTCAGCACATCGGCCGACGAGAAGAGCGCCGCCGCCCTCCCCGAAGGCCTCAGGGTCCTTTTCGTCGAGGACAACAGCCAGGTGCGCGAGTTCGGGCGGCAGCTGCTCGAGGAGCTGCATTGCACCGTTACCTGCGCCGAGGATGCCGAACAGGCGCTCGCGGCGGCCGGCGCGGGCGACGTGGACGTGGTCTTCACCGACGTCGTCATGCCGGGGATCAGCGGAGTCGAGCTTGCTCGGACGCTCCGGCAGACGCGGCCCGGCCTGCCGGTGGTGCTCGCCACCGGTTACAGCCAGGAGACGGTCGGCAACGCGGCCGCAGAATTCGACGTCGTCAGGAAACCCTATGACGCCGCCGCGGTAAGCCTCGCCCTCGCCACCGCCCTTGCCCGCGGCCGGAGCCGGGTGGCCTAGCGCAGCCCGCGCTACGGACCGCCGGAGGATCCGGGATCTGCCGCACCGACAGAGCCTCGTGCTGCCTCCACGTCCCGCACGAACGCCGAGAAATGCTCGGCGACGACCGGGAAGGGAATGGCCTTGCCAGGGTGAGCACTGCCCTCGAACAGGACGAACCGGGCGTTCTTCAGGAGCGAGAAGAGGAGTTTGGCATCCTCGACGGGTACGACCGGATCCTGCGTGCCTGAAAGTACCAGCACCGGTGTCTCGATCGCGCGAAGAACCTCGTCCGTGAGCTCCGGAGGGTCGTTGAGCAGGTCCAGGATGCGGGAGTGGATCATCCGGAACATCTCCAGCTCATGAGGCAGAAGCGGAGTGGATCGGATGCGTTCGGGATCGTAATGGGCAAGGCCAAGCTTGAGCGCGTGGTCGAGCACGTAATTGGTGCCGAGAAGGCAGATGCCGCGGAACCTGCCCGGAAAATGATAGGCAGCCGAAAGAGCGACCCGGCCGCCGTAGCTCCAGCCGAACAGATAGGGATCGGCGACTCCTGCCTTGTCGAGGCCCTCCACGAGATCGCGTGCGAACCCTTCCGCGGAGAGCCTGTCCGGCATCGGACGCCCTCCGTGGCCGGGAAGGTCTAACGCCCAGGGCCTGACGGCGCTTCCCACCGCATCGGAAAGGGGAAAGGTACTTTCCCTCCGGTCTCCCAGCCCATGAATGAACACCGCGTCGGGCAGTTCTGCCATCACCATTCCCCCTTCGAATTACGTTCCGGCTCTGGCGGTTCGGCTCCGGCCCGGGTCGTACATACATTCGCGGGGCCCGCGCACCAACTTGGCCAGAAACAAAAAGCCCCGGCCGATCGCTCGGCCGGGGCTGTAATGTTCGGCTTGTCGTGCCGATCAGAAGGTCGGGAAGCCTGCCGGGGCTGCGGTGCCCTGGAAGCTGCCGGTGCCGGTGGTGCCGCTCTGCGTCACAGCCGTGTTGTTGCTGCCCGTCTGGTTGACGTTGATGAACTCGCCCGGCTGCGTCTGGACGACGAAGAACGAGTTGCCGGTGCCCGTCTGGGTGATCCGGGCAGTGGCGTTCGTCGCTCCGGTATCCTGAAGGATGCCGGCCGTGTTGTTCGTGCCGCTCTGCTCGATCCGTGCAACCTGGCCCTTGCCGCGCTGCTCGGCATAGGCACGCTGGCCGGTGCCGCCCTGGAGGATGTTGATCTCCGGAGAGCGGGCGCCGCCCGTGAACGCACCCGGCGAGGCCGCAGCAGCGCCGGTGCCGCTTGCAACCGAACCCGCCGCCGACTGGCCGACATTCGCCGTCTGACGTGCAGTCGCCTGGTTGTTGGTGCCCTGCTGGATCACCTGGATGATGTTGCCGACGTTCGACTGGTTACCTTGAGTGCTGCCCTGCGCATTGCCGGCATTGGCAGCGATCGGAGCACCGGTGCCGGTACCAAGCTGCGAGACCGTCGCCACCAGGTTGGTGCCGTCCTGACGGACGCGCATGCCGTTGTTGCTGCCGCCCTGGGTGATGCTCGCGCTGAGGTTCTGGGTGTTCCCACCCGTGCTCGGCGATGCACTGATCGTGTTCGGCGAGTCGCCATTGAAGAACTGGGTGCTGCCCGTTCCCTGCTGCATGTCGACATTGTTCGTCGAGCCGCCGTTCTGGAAGATCGTGGCCGAACCCGCACGCGTGTTCTGCTGCGCGAAGATCGTGTTGCTGGTGCCGTACTGTACGATCGTCGCCGTGTTCGACTGACGGTTGAAGCTGCTGTTCGGGTTGCCCTGAGGATCGAACCCGCCGCCGGCAACCGAGGTGTCGCCGGCGTCCGTCTGATCGAGGTTGATCGTACCGTTCGCATCAACGCCGAGCCGGCCTTGGGTCACGTCGGCGAAGTTGTCGCCGCTCTGGTTGACCGTCACGCTCATCAGACGGCCGGCCTGGAACACCTGCGCCCGCGAACGCGCAACTGCCCCGTTCGAATAGGTGGTGCCGGAGCCGCCGCCGCCGGCGTTCGTATCGCTCTGGTTGATGCTGAGGTCGCCGAACTGACCCTGCTGGTACGTAATCGCATACAGGCCGCGCGAACCGGGGAAGTACGCCGTTTCACTACCGGGGGTGAAGCCGGTCACGCCGCCGCTTGGAGCTGCGTAATTGGCGGTCGCGTTCTGGGTGATCGTGAGATAGTTGCCGATGCCCTGGCCGGTCTGGCCACGGCCTGCCTGCGTCACCACGATGCCGACGCTGCCGTTGCCATATTGCTCTATGCTGCTCGAGTTGCCGGTGGAGCGCCCGCCCTGCACGTTCGCATTGCTGCCCGCGACGCCGGAAGCAAGCGTGACTTCGGCAAAGTTGTTGCGGCCGTCCTGATAGATCTCGCTGCGGAGCTGGTCGCCGCGGCCGATGAAGGCACGCGCCACATTGTTCGACAGGACCGTCGAGGACTGCGCCGAATTCTGCTGGTAGATGTTGCTAATGTTCCGGGTGTTGGAGTTGCTGGTCCCGAAGCCGCTGGCATTGGTGCCGCCCGTCATTCGAACCAGCGCCGAGTTGCCGCTGCTATACTGGTACACTCCGGAAATGTTCGCCGCGCCTCCAAAGCCGGTGCCGGTGCTGTTCTCGCTGTTCATGGCGACATTGGCAACGTTGTTCGTCACCGTGGTCGAGCCCTCGTTGTACCCACCCTGATAGATGTCCGATGAGCCGAACGAGCCGTTCTGCAATACAGTCGCGCTGTTGCTGTATGCGGCGTAGATCGAGGTGACCTGCTCAGAGGATCGATAGTTTTGGTTGTCAGTGTTGCCCTGCACGATGTTGCTGTTCTGGCTGACGCCGTTCTGAACAACAGAGACGCTGTTGCGGCTGCCGACCTGCTGCACATAATTGAAGGTCGCGGTGCCGGAGCTCTGCGACGTGTTCTGCGTCACGGTCACGATGTTTCCGCTGCCTTCGAGGCTCGCGCCGCTCGTCGAGTTGGGATTCAGCTCCCCGCCCTGCTGCGTGATGTAGGAATAGTTGTAGTCCCCGTTCTGACGCACCGTGGCGCTGTTCAGGTACCCATCCTGATAAAGCCCGGAATAGTTGTTGCTGGCGCGCTGCGTGGACGTGCCTTGCAGAAGCATGCCGAAATTGTCGTTGCCGCTCTGGTTGATCGAAGCGCTGTCATTGTCCCCGATCTGGGTGATGATCGCCGTGTTGCGGGTCGAAGACTCGTTCTGAGACACGGAAGCCTGATCGTTATCGCCGACCTGGGTGATGCGGCAGATGTTCCCGCTGGTGCCGCTGTTGTTGCAGAAGCCGGTGCTGCCGCTGCCGGACGTGCTGACCTGGTTGTTGTTGCTCTGTGCGCCGGCCGTTCCGGCGGCGAGCGCCAGCATCGAGATGCCGACGAAAAGATGCTTGGAAATCATGAAACGCTCCCTATCGGCCTTCCGGCCATTTGTTTCTCGGCGCTCGACTTGCAAGCATCCGCGCAGAGACGGGAACGGACCCCACGGCTCGCCCCCCACCCTCTAAGTGCGGGTTACCTCGACTTTTTCTGCTCGTCTAGAGCCCTGTGAGACTTGCCGGCCAGGTGATGCTGCGTTGCACCAGCGGCGTTCGAGACGGCCCCCGCGCACAAACGAAAGCCCCGGCCGATCGCTCGGCCGGGGCTGTAATGTTCGGCTTGTCGTGCCGATCAGAAGGTCGGGAAGCCTGCCGGTGCTGCAGTGCCCTGGAAGCTGCCGCTGCCGGTGGCGCCGCTCTGGGTCACCGCCGTGTTGTTGCTGCCCGTCTGGTTGACGTTGATGAACTCGCCCGGCTGCGTCTGGACGACGAAGAACGAGTTGCCGGTGCCC
>NZ_DASVUE010000143.1:0-12539 GCF_036387215.1 Allosphingosinicella sp.
GACCCGCCCGACACCAGGATCCTGCGCGACGCAATGCGCGTCGCCAACGGGCATCTTGATTATATCGATTATCTGCTCGACCATCGCCGCTGGCTTGCCGGGCCTGTGCTGAGCCTCGTCGACCTCACCGCCGCTGCGCACCTGTCGGTGGCGGATTATCTCGGCGGGCTCGACTGGCGCGGGCATAAGCAGACGACGGAATGGTACGCGGTCATGAAGTCCCGCCCCAGCTTCCGGCCGCTGCTCGGCGAGCGAATGGAAGTGATCGCGCCTCCACCGCACTACGACAAGGTGGACTTTTTCTAGCCTCGCTCCCTCTCCTTGCGTTGCGGCCTTCGCACTTGCCAGGTCAATGATATCGAAACCGTTTTGCTGCAAAGACCGGCCCGAAGGGGAGGCAGAATGGCGGGCGCTACGGGTTGGCTTACTATCTTGTCCGGTATCGCCGGACCGGCAACGATTGCCTTTGTTTGGGCGCGTCAGGCCCGGCGGGAGTCCGGCAACCTCACCCGGGTGATGTTGCAAAGCCAGCAACGGCGGCCGCCCCTCACCGAACATGGCCGACCTCGCTGGTACCATAGCCTAGCTGTGGTGGCACTGCTTGGCTTTCCGTTCGTCCAGTGGTTCGCCTATCTCCGCTCGCCGACGGCTCTTGCCTTCCTGGCTCCGTTAGCTGCAGCCATGACCATCATGCTTATCGTCGGCATGTTCTTCCCTCTAAGGGTGGTTACGAAGCCCATCGAGCATCGAGAATGGGCCCTGTATGGAGCAGTCTTCGCCTTGAGCTTAGCCGCAGCAAGCATGCTTCCTACGGCAGGCATCATCATTGTCTTGAAAGGCGGTCTTATCGACCTCCTGGGTATTACCGCTGCGGCGTACATCACCAGAATATGGCATCGTTCGAGGCACGGATCCCTGGCACCGGCTGAGTGATGCCCTCATCAATTCGCGCCTCCGCTTCCGGGCGCCGCTCGGCAACCGAAGGGAAGTTGAGGGATGTCACCCCGACCAACTGCGCCCGGGGGAGCAGTTCTGCCGAGACCTCGACCCTCTCGCCTCTAAGAGAAGGTTGATCTTCGCTTCGCCGATACGAAGTAGTCGAGCGACTTGTTGTCGGACAGCGTGAACCCACGCATCGGATCGAAGGTGAGGCCGGCGACGTCCACCACCTGAAGCCCGGCATCCTCAAGCAGCGCGCAAAGCTCCTCCGGCGTCAGGAACTTCTGCCAGTCGTGCGTGCCCTTGGGAATGCGGCCGAGCCCCTCGCCCAGAAGGATCATCAGCAAGCGCGAGGTGGAGGTGCGGTTCGGAGTCGAAAGAATCAGGAGCCCGTCGTCGGCAAGCGCATCGGCGAGGCCGTGCACGAAGGCCCGCGCGTCGGTGACATGTTCGATCACCTCGAGCGAGGTGATGAGGTCGTAGGGGCCGGTCAGAAGCTCGACGCCGCCGGCGCGATAGTCGATCTCCAGCCCCTGCCCTTCCGCGTGGATCCGCGCCGCCTCGATATTCTCCGGCGCGGCGTCGATACCGGTGACCTCCGCCCCCAGCCGGGCCAGCGGCTCCGCAAGCAGCCCGGCACCGCAGCCGACATCGGCGGCGCGCCTGCCCGTGAGCGGGCGGCGGTCGCATTCGTCGCCGCTCCAATGCTGGTCGATCCGGGCGCGGATATAGCCGAGCCGCACCGGATTGAGCTTGTGCAGCATCGCCGAGGAACCCTTCGGATCCCACCAATCCGCCGCCAGCCGCCCGAAATGCGCCGCTTCGCGCGGATCGATGGTGGTGCTGCCCGGTTCCATATCTCCGCTTAACCGTTCGGCCTGCGCTTGTCGAAGGGCGAACGGAGCGTTGCCCTTGCTGCTCACCCTTTCTACAGCCTCCGCAATGGCCCGCATCGTGATGAAATTCGGCGGCACCTCGATGGCCGGCATCGAGCGCATCCGCCACGTCGCGGGGCTGGTGAAGCGCGAGGCGGAGGCGGGGCACCAGCTGGCCGTGGTGGTCTCCGCCATGGCCGGTGAGACGGACCGGCTGATCCAGTTCTGCCGCGAAGCCTCCTCGCTCTACGATCCGCGCGAATATGACGTGGTGGTCGCATCGGGCGAGCAGGTGACGAGCGGCCTTCTTGCAATCACGCTGCAGGGGATGGGCCTCAACGCCCGCTCCTATATGGGCTGGCAGCTTCCGATCAGGACCTCCGGCCACGCCGCCGCGCTGATCGAGGGGATCGACGCCGAGGTGCTGGAGCGCGTCTTCTCCGAGGGCGGCATCGCGGTCATCCCCGGCTTTCAGGGCGTTACGGAGCAGGGCGACGTCGCGACGCTCGGCCGCGGCGGCTCCGACACGTCGGCAGTGGCGCTTGCAGCCGCGATCAAGGCCGACCGCTGCGACATCTATACCGACGTCGACGGCGTCTACACCACCGACCCGCGGATCGTGCCGCGCGCGCGGAAGCTGCCGATCATCACCTTCGAGGAAATGCTGGAGCTTGCGAGCGTTGGTGCGAAGGTCCTGCAGACGCGCTCGGTCGGCCTCGCGATGCGCGAGCGGATGCCGATCAAGGTCCTGTCGTCCTTCGACGACCGCCCCGGCACGATGGTGGTCGGCGATGAAGAGCTGGAGGAATTCGGAATGGAACGGCAGCTGGTAACCGGCATCGCCTATGACAAGAACGAGGCCCGGGTGACGCTGACGGGGCTTCCGCACCGCCCCGGCACCGTCGCCGCGATCTTCGCTCCACTCGCGGAAGCCAACATCAACGTCGACATGATCGTCCAGAGCGTCCCGCGTTCCGGCCAGACCAGCGACCTCACCTTCACGGTGCCCACCGCCTCGCTCGCCCACAGCGTCGAGGCGCTGGAGCAGGTCCGCGACACGATCGGGTTCGGCGAGATCCTGACCGACACCAACATCGTGAAGGTCAGCGCCGTCGGGGTCGGGATGCGCTCCAATGCCGGCATCGCCGCCCGGATGTTCCAGGCGCTGGCCGACCGCGGCATCGACATTCTCGCAATCTCGACCAGCGAGATCAAAGTCTCGGTGCTGGTGCCCGAGGAATATACGGAGCTGGCCGTGCGGGTCCTCCACACCACCTACGGTCTCGACGACAATGGAGCGGCGGCATGAACGACATCTCGGTAGGCCATGACCGCCTGAAGCGGCTGATGAAGCGGGGCACCGATTTCCTCGGCTGCGAGATCGCCTTCCTGGGCGGCGCGATGAGCTGGATTTCGGAGCGCAGCCTCGTCTCGGCCATCTCCAACGCCGGCGGCTTTGGAGTGATCGCTTCGGGCGCGATGCCGCCGGAGCTGCTCGACACCGAGATCGCCGAGACGAAGAAGCGGACCGAGCGGCCGTTCGGCGTGAACCTCATCACCATGCATCCGCAGCTCCCGGAGCTGATCGACGTTTGCGGGAAGCATGGGGTCGGCCATATCGTCCTTGCGGGCGGCCTTCCTCCGCCGGGAGCCCTGGAGCGGGTGAAGGGCACGGGGGCAAAGCTCATCTGCTTCGCCCCCGCGCTTGCGCTTGCCAAGAAGCTGATCCGCTCGGGCGTGGATGCGCTCGTCATCGAAGGGATGGAAGCGGGCGGCCATATCGGCCCCGTCTCCACCTCGGTGCTGGCGCAGGAGATATTGCCGCCGCTCGCGTCCGAAATCCCGATCTTCGTCGCCGGCGGCATCGGCCATGGCGGCCTCATCGCCGGTTACCTGGAGATGGGTGCGGCGGGAGTGCAGCTCGGCACCCGCTTCGTCTGCGCGGACGAATGCATCGCCCACCCCAATTTCAAGAAGGCCTTCATCCGCGCCTCGGCCCGGGATGCGATCCCGTCGGTGCAGATCGACCCGCGCCTGCCCGTCATCCCAGTCCGAGCGATCAAGAATCGCGAGATGGAGAATTTCTCGGCCAAGCAGCGCGAAGTCGCGGCCCTGCTCGACGCGGGCTCCGTGGAGATGGCCGAGGCGCAGCTCCAGATCGAGCATTATTGGGCGGGAGCGCTCCGGCGCGCGGTGATCGACGGGGACGTCGAGAGCGGCTCGGTCATGGCCGGCCAGTCGGTCGGGATGGTCAAGGACGAGCAGCCGGTCGCGGTCATCATCCAGTCGCTGGTCGACGAGGCCGCCGCAGCGCTCGAGCGGCGCGCGGTGCCGGCATGATCCAGGACGGCAGCCTTGTCGAAGGATCGTCGGGCGGCACCGCGCTCACCCTCGTCACACTGCTGATCGCGCAGCTGAAGACGCGCAACATGGTCGATCTCGACCAGATCGAGCAGGCGCTCCACATGCTGGTCGAGCGGCCGATCACGCCGGAGCAAATGGCCGACGCCCGCAACGCGCTTGCAGTCGTGCAGGGCCTCCAGGGGATGCCGAGCGCCTGAAGGCGGCTCAGGCGGGCAGGAAAGGGTTCCTGATCGTGAGTACGCCTTCGATCACCAGCCCGTCCTGCATGTCTTCGGACCAGAGCGTGCTGCAGCGCGCATCGATTGCGGCCGCCACGATCAGTGCGTCGAAAATTCGGAGCCGGTAGCGCTTCGCCAGCACGAGCCCCTTTCGATGGAGCTGCAGATCCACAGGAGCGGCGATTGCGCACAGCAGCTGAATGGCAGCCAGAGCCTCGCCCACGGCAGTCCAATCCATCTTCAGTTTATTGAGAGCGACGTTGACGAACTCGTTGAGGCACTGGATCCCGGTGGCCCCTCCGGAATGCAGGAGTGAGCGCGCCCGCTCTGCGCGCGCATCTTCGCTAAAGGCGTAGACGAGGATGTTCGTGTCGAGGAACTCCCGAGTCATCGGGAATTCGCTTCCTCCCTGTCGAACTTCCAGCCGGGCGGGAGCGGCTTCGCCAGTGCTCTTATCCGCTGCACCGCCTCCTCCCGCGTCATTGCCTTTGCCACGCCGAGGCTATCGAGCACCGGGACGACCTCGATTTCGCTCCCCTCGCGAAGGTCGAGCGCTTCGGCCACGTCCTTGGGTATCCTGATCGCGAGGCTGTTGCCCCATTTCGCCACCTTCACCGCCGCCTCCATGATCTACATCGGCAGCAATGTATATCATGGCGAAGTGCGCGTGTCAGCCGGCCCCGCGCATCGAGGCCATGTCGATCACGAACCGGTATTTGACGTCGCTGCGGAGCATCCGCTCGTAGGCGGGCTCGATGTACTGCATTGTGATCATCTCGATGTCGGAGACGATGCTGTGTGCGGCGCAGAAATCGAGCATCTCCTGCGTCTCGGCGATGCCGCCGATCAGCGAGCCGGCGATGCTCCGGCGCTTGAAGATGAGGTTGCCGACGTCCGGCGACGGGTGGGGCGAAGGCGGCGCCCCGACGAGAGTCATCGCCCCGTCGCGCTTCAGCAATGCCGCGAAGGGGTTGAGGTCGTGCGGCGCCGCGACCGTGTTGAGGATGAAGTCGAAGCTGCCCGAATGCGCCTTCATCTCCTCTTCGTTGCGGGAGACCACCACCTCGTCGGCGCCGAGCGCCCTCGCGTCCTCGATCTTCGAGGGGGAGGTGGTGAAGGCGACGACATGGGCGCCGAGCGCCTTGGCGAGCTTCAAGCCCATATGGCCGAGCCCTCCGATGCCGACCACGCCAACCTTCTTGCCCGGCCCTACATTCCAGTGCCGGAGCGGCGACCAGGTGGTGATGCCGGCGCACAGCAGCGGCGCCACCGCCGCCAGCCGATCCGCATCGTGGCCGACGCGGAGCACGAACTCCTCCCGCACCACGATCGTGTCCGAATAGCCGCCATAGGTGTTGTCGCCGCCCTCCTGCGTGGGGCCGTTATAGGTGCCGGTGAAGAAGCGCTCGCAATATTGCTCGAGGCCTTCCCGGCACGAGGCGCAGCTCAAACAGCTGTCGACCATGCAGCCGACGCCGACCAGATCGCCCTGGCTGAAGCGCGTCACGGCATCGCCCACCGCCGTCACCTCGCCGACGATCTCGTGACCGGGAACGCAGGGGTAGCGCGTGCCGGGCCATTCGCCCCGGGCGGTGTGAAGGTCGGAATGGCAGACGCCGCAATAGCGGATCGCGATTACGACATCGTTGGGGTTGGGGTCGCGGCGTTCGAAGCTGAACGGGGCGAACTGGTCCGTCGGCGAATGGACCGCATAGGCTTTTGCTTCGATCATTGGCGCTGCTCCCGCTGAGGACTCGTAGAGCAGCCGATAGGCCTCAGGCGCGGCGCTGTCGCGCCCGATCGTCCACCATCGCCAGCATCCGCGCGTCGCGCCGATAGACGTCGGGCCGGAACAGGGCCCCGCCCCCGGCCTTCGGAACCGCCGTCAGATAGGTGATGTAGACGGGCACCGGCTCCGGCAGGTCCACATTCTGCTCGGGCGCGGGACCGGAAGGGCGAACCACTTTCCCACCGAACAGCCAGCGCGACAGCCGCTGCGCATCCTCCACCCGGACGCAGCCGGAGCTCAGCCGACGCTCGAGGAGCTGGAAGTTTGCCTTGTTCGGCGTGTCGTGGAGGTAGATGCCGAGCCTGTTGGGGAGCATGAACTTGACGTTCCCCATCATATTGTCGCCGCCGGGAAGCTGCCTCATCCGGAGCGGCTGGGCACCCGAGGCAACTGCGCGCCAGTTGACCTGGGAAGCGTTCAGCACGCGCGGCCGGTCCGACCAGTCCGAGAGGATCTGCAGCCGCTCGGCGGCGACGACCCCGGGCCCCCGCTTCAGCACCTTCTTCGCCCGCTCCCGGGCCAGGTCGGGCGGCATGTTCCAATAGGGATTGAGCGTCAAATAGCGGATCAGGCCCGCCATCTCCGGAGTCGCCATGTCAGGCTTGCCGACGATCACCTTCATGCTGTCGACGACCTTCCGCCCCTCGACCATCCAGAGCCGCGCACCGGCGGTGTCGACAATCACATAGCGGCGGCCCGGGTTCGCCGGGATCGACCGCGCCCGCTCCATATTCGCGAGCAGCAGCCGCTCGCCCGCCGGATCGCCACCGCTCGAACGATATTGCGCCAGCGCCGTCCGGAGCGCCTCGTAGAGCGGGTTCATCTGCCCTGCCTGCTCGAGATGCCGTTCCAGCGAAGGCGCCGCAGCCGCGGCCTCGAGCACTTCGCGGCGGCTCGTGCGGGCGGGAGCAAGCTCCTCGTCCACGAAGAAGACGGCTTTCTCGTTCGCCGGCTGGTGCAGGTCCCGCACATAATCGGCGAACGCACGCGACAGTAGCAGCTCCGCCTTGGCGACGGTGGCCGCGTCCCCACCCGCAACCGCCCCGGCTGCCGAGCGCAGCAGCGGCAGCCCGTATTTCGAGGGATCGAGCCCGTCCTCCCCGGCCCTGCCGATCATCTCCAGCAGCCGCTCTCCCGCCGGCGTGAGGCCGGACCGCCGCACCCAAAGCGGCTTGAACCCCCGTTCCTTGTAGAAGCTCGCAATCTCGGCGCCGACGTCCACGGCCGGCAAGGCCGCAGCGGCGGCGGCCTTCGCGACCGGGCGCGCGGGCGCTTCCCGCTTCGGCGGCGCTTCGCCTCCGCAGGATACCGCCATCGCCGCGCCGCCGGCGATCAACAGGATCCTCAGCACATCCATCCCGGTCATCAATAAACCCAGCCGAGCCGCGCCACCACCCGGCGATCCGGGGCCGGGCAGCGCCGTCCCGCTTCAGGACTGATTGGAAGCGAGGCATCAATCTGTTAGCGCCTCATAAGATGCCCACAGCCTCCGTCACGTCCGCCCGCGAAATCCTCACCGGATTGCATGACGTGATGGCCTCGCGCTCCAATGCGCAATCGAAATTGAACCAGGTCGTGAAGATCATCGCCGAGGCGATGGCGAGCGAGGTCTGCTCCATCTATCTCCTCCGGGATGGAGCGCTGGAGCTGTTCGCCACGCTCGGCCTCAACCAGAGCGCGGTGCACGTCACCAAGCTCGCAATGGGCGAAGGCCTCGTCGGCACGATCGCGCAGGAAGCCTCGATCCTCAACCTCGACGAGGCGAGCCGCCATCCCGAGTTCGCCTACCGGGCGGAGACGGGGGAGGAGACGTTCCACAGCTTCGCCGGCGTTCCGATCGTCCGCCGCGAGCGGGCGATCGGAGTGCTCTGCGTCCAGCATGCAGACCCGCGCGCCTATGACGATGTCGAGATCGAAGCGCTTCAGACCGTGGCAATGGTCCTCTCCGAGCTGATCGCGGGCGCCGGCCTCGTCGACAAGGCTGTCGGCAACGCCGCCTCGGCGCGCGACTCCGGTCCCGAAAACCTCCGCGGCTTCAAGCTCGTCACCGGAATGGGCCGCGGCACCGCGGTCTATCATCAGCCGCGGGTCCTTATCGAGCATACGGTCGCCGAGGACATCGAGGCCGAGCGCCACCGCGTCTATTCGGCATTTCGCAAGATGCGCGAGCAGATCGACACCATGACCAGCCAGGCCGAGTTCGGCACCGCCGGCGAGCATGCGGAAATCCTCGAAACCTACAAGATGTTCGCCTATGACGAGGGCTGGTCGCGGCGGATCAACGAGGCGATCGACAGCGGCCTCACCGCCGAGGCCGCGATCGAGCGCGTCCGCCAGCGCACGCAGATGCGGATGCGGCAGATCGACGACCCCCTCCTCCAGGAGCGGATGCACGATCTCGACGATTTGTCGAACCGCCTGCTCCGGATCGTCTCGGGTCAGCTCGGCACTGCGGCGCAGATGGGCCTTCCCTCCGACGCGATCCTGATCGCCCGCAACCTCGGGCCGGCCGAGCTGCTCGAATATGACCGCCGCAAGCTTAAAGGCGTGATCCTCGAGGAAGGCTCGCTCACTAGCCACGTCGTGATCGTGGCCCGGGCGATGGGCGTCCCGATGCTCGGCCGGATCCGCGAGGTCCGTCGGATGATCGGCGAGGGCGATCCTCTCCTGCTCGACTGCGACGAAGGCGTCGTCCACGTCCGCCCGACGCAGCCGATCGAGGATGCGTTCGAGGCGAAGCTCGCGGCCCGCCAGAAGCGCCGCGCCGAAGTCGCCGCGTTCAAGAACCTGCCGTCGGTAACGCTCGATGGCGAGCGGCTCACCGTCGCGATCAACGCTGGCCTCCGCGACGATGTCGAGGCGCTGGAGACGACCGGCGCCGATGCCATCGGCCTGTTCCGGACCGAATTCCAGTTCCTCGTCTCCGCCACCCTCCCGCGGCGCGAGAGCCAGCAGCGGCTCTACAAGGCTGTGCTGGACGCCGCCGGAAGCAAGATCGTGGTCTTCCGCACCCTCGATATCGGTGGCGACAAGGCCCTCCCCTATCTCCACGCGGACGAGCATGAGGAGGACAATCCGGCGATGGGTTGGCGCGCGCTCCGCCTCTCGCTCGATCGAACGGCTCTCATGAAGGCGCAGGCGCGCGCGCTTCTCGAAGCCGGCGGCGGCCGCGAGATCCACATCATGTTCCCGATGGTCTCGGAGCCCTGGGAATTCGATGCCGCCAAAGCGCTGGTCGAGGAGCAGCGCGAATGGCTCGCGAGCAAGAAGAAGCTCGTGCCCCGCAAGGTGAATTACGGCGCGATGCTCGAAGTGCCGGCGCTTGCCGAAACGCTCGACATCCTCTTGCCCAAGATCGACTTCCTTTCGATCGGCACCAACGACCTTACCCAGTTCCTGTTCGCGGCCGACCGGGCCCATCCGAAGCTCGCCGAGCGCTACGACTGGCTTTCGCCCGCGATCCTGCGCTTCCTCCGCCGCGTGGTGCGGGAGGCGAAGGCGCACAAGGTGCCGGTGGCAGTGTGCGGCGAAATGGGCGGGCGACCCCTGGAGGCGATGGCGCTGATCGGGCTCGGCATCCGCCGCCTCTCGATCACCCCGGCCGCCGTCGGCTCGATCAAGGCGCTGGTGCGCTCGGTTGATCGGTCGAAGCTGATGCCGGTCCTGGCGGAGATGCTCGACAATCCGCCTCCCGACCTTCGCTCGGCACTCGCCGAGTGGGCCGAAGCCAACAACGTCTCCACAGGCTGATGCTGGACCGCCGCCATGCGACCTTTTAAGGGCCTTCGATTGACAATGAGGGCCCGCTGCTGTGCAGTGTCGGCCGTCGATTGAGAGCCGGGGGCAGGGTTTCGCGAAATGGTTGATGGAACACCCGACATTCTGACGGCGAACCCGGTCGGCGACCGGCTCAAGGCGGCGCGCGAGGAGCGAGGCATGTCGCTCGACGAGGTCGCGACGCTGACCAGGGTTCCAACCCGCCACCTGCTCCACATCGAGCGCGGCGAGTGGGACGCGCTCCCTGCCCAGACCTACAGCGTCGGCTTCGCCCGGGCCTATGCCAAGGCGGTCGGCCTCAACGGCACCGAGATCGGCCAGGAGCTTCGGGCACAGCTCGGCGCTCCGAACAACTCGGCCACCATCGCCTACGAGCCCGCCGATCCGGCGCGCGTGCCGCCGCGCTCGCTCGCCATCGTCGTCGCGGTCATCGCCGTGCTGCTGATCGTCGGCTATGCCGTCTGGCGGAACAGCGCGGTTCCCGAGGAGGATCCGCAGGCCGAGGCCGCGGCCGCCGACACTCCGATCGTCGCGCCGCCGCCGGCCGCGGCCCCGCAGAACCAGCCGGCCGGCGCCCCCGCCGCTCCGGCTGCGTCCGGCCCCGTGGTCCTCACCGCAACCGACGCCGTCTGGCTTCGTGTCTACGAGGCAGGCGGGCCGGTCCTGTTCGAGAACACGATGAAGCCGGGCGATCGTTACGAAGTGCCGTCGAGTGCGCAGCGGCCGCAGATCCGGGTCGGACGTCCCGAAGCGCTCCGAGTGACGATCGGCCAGTCCCCGGTGCCGCAGCTCGGTCCGACCGGGCAGCCGATCGGCGACGTCAGCCTGCTCGCCGCCGATCTCGCCGCCCGCGCCCAGGGCGCCCCCGGCGGGGCCGCTCCAGCGGCGGCCGCACCCGCTCCCGCGCCGACCCGTTGATTTTGATTCTAGCGGCCCAGCGCCGTTAAGGATAAGCTGCGCCCGTTGGGTTCGGGGGATTAGTTATGCGTTTTCATCTTCTTGCCGCCATAGCCTTGGCCGGGGCCGCAATGCCGGTCGCGGCGCAGAAGGCGGTTCCGGTCGAAAAGCGGATCGACAAGATCGAGCAGGAGCTCCGGGCAGTGCAGCGTCGGGTCTTCCCCGGCGGCAATGTCGAGCCCGAAATCCGGCCCGCTCAGCCCGCCTTCGATCCGGCCGGAGTCCCCGCGGGAAGTCCCGTCGCCGATCTCACCGCGCGCATCGATGCGCTGGAGGCTCAGCTTGCCTCGCTGACCGGACAGATCGAGCAGAACGGCTTCAAGGTGCGGCAGATGGAGGAGGCGATGAGCCGCTTCCAGGCCGATACCTCCGCCCGCCTGGCGCAGATGGAGGCCCGCCCCGCCCCCGCGCAACCCGCGGCTCAGCTCCAGGCCGAGCCGGTGGCCGAAGAGCCGCAGCGCGCCGAAGCCGCCGCTCCAACCGTGAAGGCTGCCGCCAAATCCGGCGATCCCGCCGAGGACGCCTACAATGCCGGCTTCCGCCTCTGGGAGCAGAAGAAATTCGCCGAGGCGCAAGCCGCGCTCGAAGCGATGGCCAGGCAATATCCGAAGCATTCGAAGGCGAGCTGGGCCCGCAACCTCGCCGGACGCGCCTATCTCGAGGACGGTAAGCCGGCGACGGCGGCCAAGGTGTTCCTCAACAATTACCAGACCAATCCCAAGGGCGAGCGAGCGCCCGACAGCCTGCTCTATCTCGGCGAGGCGCTCACCAGGCTCGGCAAGACGGCCGAGGCTTGCCAGGTCTATGGCGAGCTTCAGGAAGTGTACGGCCCGACGCTTCGCGCCCCCCTGAAGCCCCAGCTCGCCAAGGCGCGCAGCGCGGCGAAATGCTCCTCCTGATCCTCAGAAGCCGGAGAACAGTTCCTGCTGCCGCCTGAGCTCGCGCGCCAGCGGCTCGTAGAGTTTTCGCCTTCCCTCCGGCTCCGGGCTTGAAAACAGCCCGACCTGCGTGTGCCGCTCGTCGTCCCAGCCGGGGAAGGTGGCGATCGGGTAAAGGCAGATGCCGCGCACGGGCACATTCTGCCGGATTGCCTCCGCGACCTCGTCGCAGACATAATGAAGCCAGGCCGCGCGCGCCGATCCCTCCGCCGCGGTTTCGGTGATGAGGAGCGGCAGGCCGTAGAGTGCATGGGCCTCCGCCAGCATGTCGGCGAGCGGCCGATAGGCGTGGTGGCCCAGCGGAATGGTCGATCCCTCCAGATACCATTGATTGTCGGAATAGAAGTTGACGCCCAGCAGGTCGATGACGTCCGGGCTGCCGCCGAGATCGGCGTCGGAGCGCCCGGTCAGCATGTCGTAGGCCTCGAACTGGCTCCGCCGCTTCGCCTCCGCTTCGCCCGCCTGATCGGGACGGTCCGGGCGCGCGGCCACATGGATAAGCGGCTCGGCCCAGATGAAGCGGCAGCCGGGCTCCACCGCTCGCATCGCCTTCACGCCGGCGATGGCGGCGCGCACCAGATGCCGCTTCAGCCAGCGCGGCTCGTCGGGGCCGGCGGGCGGGAAATAGCCGGTGCGCATCGCCCAGGTCAGGAATGAGATTTCGTTCACCGGGCATATGATC
>NZ_DASVUE010000144.1:0-12019 GCF_036387215.1 Allosphingosinicella sp.
TGACCCCGGAAATCGCCGAAAGCGAGGGCTGGACCTTCGGCGTGCTCTGAAGCATTGGGAGCCCGCGCCGGGTTAGCACAGTGGTAGTGCAGCGGTTTTGTAAACCGAAGGTCGGGGGTTCGAATCCCTCACCCGGCACCACCGACGCAGCCATCTCCATGAGAGACTGCGATATCCGGCACGAAGGACCGGCAGCGGCCGCGGTTCACTTAAAGAACTGGAATGGAAGCCAGCGAGCGCGGCAATTCGGGGGAGAGGACGGCACCTGATCGGAGCGGATCAGGCTTTGCGGATGCCGCCCAGACCTGAGGTATCTCCTATGGCCAAAGCTCTACCCGCTGCGCCTCCCGCGACTTCTCCTTCGCGGAGCTGCGGCACTGCCGAGCGGCGATGCCCGGGGACCCTGGAGGCCGGAGCGTGCCTTACTCCCCGCCAGCTGCAACTCATCCGCGAAACCCACGCCCTTCTCCTCCCTCTGAAGCTCGAGTTCGCCGCGGTCTTCTTCGAGCTCTTGCGGATCCGTGATCGCCGCCTGACCAATTTCCTGCCCGAAGAACTGCCCCGGCAGGCGCGGCTGCTGATGCAGGCGATCGGATATGTGCTCGGATCGCTCCAGAAGCTCGAGCCGCTCTTCCCGGCTGCCGAGGAGCAGGCGCTCCGTTACGCTTGCAGCGGCGTCAAGCCGCGTCATTATGCGATCGTCGGCGCCCTGCTCATCGACGCGCTGGATTACGTCCTGGAGCCCGGCCCCGACGACGAGATGCGGAAGGCCTGGCGCAGAGCCTATTCGCTTGTCGCTTCAGAGATGATGAAGGCGGCCTATCCCCCAAAGCCCCTCAGCCTGCTGAAGGTTGGCATCTATGTCGCCGTGGCGACATGGGCGGGAGCCGTGGCCGCCGCGACAACGTTCCCGGCATTCCTCAGCTGAACCGGCGGCGCCTCGCGAGCGCCTCTTCGTGGACGCCTATCTGACGGGGGCGTGATAGCGGAAGGTCTTTTCCTGGGCGCTGAACGGCAGGTCGAGGATTGCCCGCAGCTGCGCAACGAGACCGGGCGAGCCGTGGAAGCTCAGCCGTTTCTCCCGCAGCGCCACGTCGAGGCCTTCGTAGCCGAGCCAGACGTTGACCAGGGTGGTAAGGTCCGCCTCGAACGACACGTCCGCCTCCCGCCCCGGATCCTGCATGCAGACGTCAACCGTGCCTTCCGACAGCACCAGCCACCAATAGCGGAGCGCCGGCTTGCCCGGCGGGAGGCCTCGGAAGTCGAAGCGCACCACCATCTCGCCGCAATCGCCGCCGGACGCCTCGATCTGACGCTTCATCGACCATAAGAGCGACCCGGGGTCGAGGTCGTCCGGCACGATCGCATGCTGGGCCCAGCGCTGGCCCCAGATCGACATCGCCTCGATGAGCGGCCGCAATTCGTTGCCCGCGCGGGTGAGGCGGTAGGCATGGCTGTTGCCCGCGGCCTCCGTCTCGATCACCCCGCTCGCCCGGAGCTCGTCGAGGCGTCGTGCCAGCAGCGAGCGCGACATGAGCGGCAGCGCCGACTGAAGCTCCGAAAAGCGCTTGGGGCCGAAGCAAAGCTCACGGACCAGCAAAGGAGTCCAGCGCTGGGCGAAGATCTCGGCGGTCTTGGAGACGGGGCAGAACTGGCGGTACCCCTGGCGCGCCTGACTCGGCATCTCAATTTCCTCCGTCGGGGTCGAGGCCCAGCGCGATGCGGCCGGCGAGCCGCCGCTGGGGCGAAAGCTGGAGCGGGTGGTAACGGGCGGCCTGGACGTCCCGGAACAGGCGTTCCAGTCCCGTCCGCCGGTAGAATCCCGCGCCGCCCGCCGCTTCGAGCGCTTTTTCGACGGTGCGGATCGCAGTCTCGCCTGCGATCGAACGGCTCATCATGATGCGGTTGCTCGTCTCGAAGCCGGGTTCGCCCTCCTCGCTAAGCCCGATCATGTCGGCGAGCGCCAGCCGGAGCTGGTGCAGCAAGGTCTCGATTTCGCCCGCCGCGATTTCGCTTTCCGCGGCCGCGGGCCTTCGCCGGATCATCTCGACGGCTGTGTCGCGCGCCGCCTCGGCAATCCCTCCATAGACGGCGTAGATCAGCGGGATCGCGATCTTGGTGACCAGATGGATCGCCTCGTGCCATCGGCCCGCTGGGCGACGGATCGAGACGCTTTCCTCCGGCACGAAAACGTCGGAGAGCAGGATGTCGAAGGACCCGGTCCCGCGCATTCCGAGCGTATCCCAGGTGTCGACGCGCTCGACGCCGGGGGCGCCGAGGGCCAGCGGGAAGTGAAGGACGAAGGGCCCCTCCTCCGTCGTCAGCACGCCGGTCGTCACCAGGAGATCGCCGGCCGGAGAACCGCTTGCGAACACTTTCCGGCCGCTGATCAGATATCCGCTGTCGGTTTTCGTGAGGGCGCACGAGCCGTCGATCCAATCCGAGCCGCCGCTGCTCACGAGGATGAGGCGTTCGTCCGCCACCCTTTGCAGCAACGGCTCGGCCGAGCCGTCCCGCCGCCACCGCCACGCGGCGGTGGCGGCGAGGTGCGTGTGCATCGAGAAAGCGAGCGCCGTCGATCCGCACGCCCGCCCGAGCATCCGAAGCATCTCGGCGAGCTCGCTCTGGCTGCAGCCGAAGCCGCCAAGCTCGTCCGGCACCGCGGCAGCCGACAGGCCGGTCTCCTTGAGACGCTGGATATTCTCGCTCACGAAGCACCCGGATCGGTCGTGGTCCTCGGCTTTCGCGGCGATATCGGGAAGAACGGCCGCAAGCGCGTTTTTCCAGCTGGTCCTGGTCGTCAACATCGTCGTGTCCCTGTGCCCCCGGCCTCGTCGGCCGTGGCAGCAAAGATGACCGATCGGAGAAGAACCGGCTAGTTCTTTTAAAGAACTGGAGGCGATGCGGCCGCCTCCTTCATCTTTCCTCCGTCTTTCAAATGGAGGTTCAAGTGGAACGGAACAAAGCTTCCCGCGGCGTCTTGCGGCGGGTCATCATCGCCGCATCGATCGGCACCGCATTCGAATGGTACGATTTTTTCCTTTTCGGCGCGCTTGCATCGGTGCTTGCCAAGCACTTCTTCAGCAGCGTGCCGCCGTCGGCAGCATTCCTGCTCGCATTGGGCACGTTCGCGGCCGCACCGTTGATGCGCCCGGTGGGAGCGCTGATCTTCGGCCGACTCGGAGACCGGAAGGGCCGGAAGATCGGCTTCCTGCTCACCGTCTCGATCATGGGCGCGGCGACGTTCCTGATCGGCATCCTCCCCACCTACGGACACGTCGGCGCGGCAGCTCCGATCCTCCTCGTCGCGCTTCGCCTCCTCCAGGGCGTGGCGCTCGGCGGCGAATATGGCGGAGCGGCGACCTACGTCGCCGAGCATGCCTCGCCGCGGAACCGGGGCTGGCTGACCTCCTGGATCCAGTCGTCGGCGGCGTTCGGCCTGATCGCAGCCCTCGGCGTGACCTTCATGCTCCGCTGGACCTTCGGCGAGGCCGCGTTCGAGAGCTGGGCCTGGCGCCTCGCCTTCCTCCTCTCCGTCGTGCCGCTGGCATTGTCGCTGAGGCTTCGGTTGCGGCTCAACGAAAGCCCGGAATTCATGCTGATGAGCCTCTCGGACCAGACCAGCCGCGCGCCGCTTCGTGAGGCATTCCTCGAATGGCCGAACCTGAAACGCGTGCTGATCGCGCTCTTCGGCGTGACCATGGCGCAGGGTGCGGTCTGGTATTGCGCCTTCTTCTATTCGCAATTTTTCCTGGAAAAGGTGCTGAAGGTGGATCCGCAGACGGTCACCCTCCTGTTCCTCCTGGGCACTCTTGTCAGCGTCGCGCTCTACGTCTTCTTCGGCTGGGCCGCCGACCGGATCGGGCGAAAGCCGCTCATGGCATTCGGGATGATGCTTGCCGCCGTCGCCTTCGTCCCCGGCTTCCACGCCCTCACCCGTGCCGCCAATCCGGCGCTGGCCGAGGCGATGGAGCGGAGCCCGGTGGAGGTCGCCGCAGCTCCCGCGGATTGCACCGCGATGTTCGACCCGGTCGGCAAGCGGAAACCCGTCACCGGCTGCGACGTCGCCCGGCGCACGCTTGCCGACTTGGGCATCAGCTATGCGCGGAGCGACGCTCCCGCGGGTTCGGCCGCACTCATCTCGATCGGCGCGGACACGATCAGCGTGCCGGATCTCCGGCAGGCCTCGCCGGAACAGGCGGCAGCCGAAGCAAAGGCCTTCTCGAAGCTGGTGGCCGCGAGCGTCGAGACGCACGGCTACCCCGCCAAGGCCGATCCGGACCGGCTCGATTTCTGGCGGACGCTCTCGATCCTTCTGGTCCTGATCACTGCCGCGTCCGCGCTCTACGGTCCGCAGGCGGCATGGCTGGTGGAGATGTTCCCCACGCGGATCCGCTACAGCGCGATGAGCCTCCCGCTCCATATCGGCGGCGGATGGTTCGGCGGCCTTCTGCCCGCGGTCGCCTTCTCGCTCGTCGCGGCGAGCGGCGACATCTACATGGGGCTCTGGTGGCCGGTCGCCGTTGCCGCGGTCGGCGCAGTGACGACGATCCTGGTCGTGCCGGAGACGCTGCGAGGGCGTCCTCGCCTGCGCCTCGGCCTTCGGACGGCGGGGCGGCTCGCATGAAGCCCCACTGCGACTATCTCCTCGCCGACAGTGCCGCCGAGGTTGAAAGGCTGAGGCTCCAATCGGCGGTGTGGGAGCCGGCGACCGAAGCCTGGCTGAAGACCCTGCACATCCAGAAGGGAGCGAAGGCGCTGGACCTCGGCTGCGGAGCGATCGGCGCGCTGCCGGTGCTCTCGCGGCTCGTCGGCCCCGGCGGCTCCATAACCGGGGCCGATCTCGACCCGATGCAGGTCGAATGCGCCAGGCGGCATGCGCGGCAGCGCGGGCTCAGAAACGTCTCCGTCGTGCAAGCCGATGCGTTCGCCACCGGTTTGCCGGAGGAAACGTTCGACGCCGTTCACATCCGCTTCCTGATTGCTCCCACCGGCCGGGGGGACGAATTGGTGGCGGAGGCGCTCCGGCTGCTGAAGCCTGGCGGGCTGCTCCTCGTCCAGGAGCCGCACTCGGACAGCTGGTCCTACTCGCCCGAGCCGCCCGAATGGCCGTTGCTCAAGAGCGCGATCCTTGCCGCCTTTCGAACGGCAGGGGGCGATTTCGATGCCGGCGCGGGAGTTGCGGAGCTCCTCCGCCGGCACGGGGTGAAGGAGGTCCGCAGCGAGGCGGTCGCGCTCGACCTCGAAGCAGGGCACCCGTACCTGCAGCTGCCGGTGCAGTTCGCGATGTCGCTTCGTCCTCGGCTGGTGCCGGATATCCTGAGCGAGAACGTGCTTGCCCGCTGCTGCGAGCGCATCGTCTCGGCCGCTGCCGGCGGCATGACAGGCCGTAGCTTCACCGTCGTGCAGAGCGCCGGCCGCAAATGCGCGAGCGGCGGGAAGTGGGTCTAAAGGGCTTGGGCGCTCGAAGGCCCGACGCTCGCCAGCGCCCGTTCGACCGCCGCCACCGCGCGGCGGACGTCCTCCTCGGTCGTGCGCCAGTTGCAGACGCTGATCCGCATCGCCCGAACGCCGTTCGAGAGTGTGCCGCCGAAGAAGGCTTCCCCGTCCGTGACGATTGCATCAATTACCGCATCGGTCCTGCGGTCGTGCTCCGCATCCCCGGCGCCCGCAGCCGGATCGGGGAAGCGGACGAGAGCCTGGTTGATCACCGGACGTGCCAGCACCTCCACTTCGGGAATCCTCTCCAGGCCCTCCACCAGCGCTTCGGTATGCGCGCAGGTTCTTTCGATCAGGTCGGCCACCCCTGCCCGCCCGAGCTCGCGCAAAGCTGCGTAGACCGCAAAGCCGCGCGCACGGCGGGACCATTCGGGCGACCAGTCGATCTGGTCGCGGCTCTCCTCGGCGTGGACGAGGTAGGCGGCGCGGTGCGAGAGGGCGGCGCGGTGCGCCCCGGCCTGGCGGACGAATGCGAGCCCGCTGTCATAGGGGACGTTCAGCCATTTATGGGCGTCCGTGGCCCAGGAATCGGCAAGCGCCACTCCCCGGACGAGGTGCCGTCTTGAGGGCGCCGCCGCGGCCCACAGGCCGAATGCGCCGTCGACATGGATCCACGCTCCGGCTCCCCTTGCGATCGGCACAAGCCGGGCAAAGTCGTCGAAGGCGCCGCGGTTGATGTCGCCGGCCTGCAGCAGGACGATCGCGGGCGCGCCCTCGAGCGCCTCCAGAGCAGCGGCCAGGCCCTCGGCGGGGAGCGCTCCCTGGCCGTCGGCGCCGACCCGGACGAGCCTGTCGGTGCCCATTCCGAGCAGCCGCATCGCCCGCTCGATCGAGCCGTGGACGGCGTCGCTTGCAAGCAAACTGATCGGCGGCGCCCCCGACAAGCCGCGGGCCTCGACGTCCCATCCCCGTGCCGCGAGCAGATGGTGCCGCGCCGCCGCGAGGCAGGTGACATGCGCCATCTGGCAGCCGGTGGTCAGCGCAAAGCTCGCTTCCGGCGGAAGACCGATCAGCTCCTTCGCCCAGCGGCCGACCACCTCCTCGACGATCGCCGCCGCCGGGCCGGAAGCGTGCAGCGCCGCATTCTGGTCCCAGACGCTCGTCAACCAGTCGGCCGCAAGAGCGGACGGCAACGCCCCGCCCATGACCCAGCCGAAGAAGCGCCCCCCGGCGGATCCGATCAGCCCTCCTTCAGCTGCCGCAACCAAGTCTTCGATCACCTTGTCCGGCGGCAGGCCCTCCTCCGGCAGCTCGCTATCGAGGCTGGCTCTAACCTCGGCGGAGGACAGAGTGGGAGAAACGGATGTCCTGTCGAGCGCCGCGAGATAAGCGCTGGCGTGCGCAGCGGCGCGGCTGAGAGCGCGGGTGGCCGCATCGGCTGAGTCTTCGATGTCGTGGTCCAATCGCGATCTCCGGTTTCGGCGGCTCAAGGAGCGTAGCGGCTCACCCGCCTCGACGGAATGGCGGAGACGCGCGGGCGAAACCAATCGGTTCTAAAATCGAACCGCTAGCACTCGTAAGCATAGGCTGAAGATCGAAAATATAAGCTTCCCTCCTGCTCGAAGCACTGCAGTATCTGCGGGCGTTACCGCCGCGTCTCTGAGTTCATGCACAGTGAAACCGTGCGGTTCACTTAAAGAACTGGAAGCAAAACCCCTCGGTCCGTCATCCGACATGAAGAGCGGCGGCTTCTCATCACGAGAGCTCACGCTTTGCCGGGGGCATCGAAACAGCGGGTTCCCGGACCGTCATTCAGCAAGCCCGCCAGGGCTCCAGGAACGAAGGAATTCGCTATGACCAGGACTTTGAAGATCAAGGCCGCTCTGCTCGTCACGGCCGCCAACATCGTGGCGCTCGCTCCGGCGCATGCCGACGGCACCCCCGAATGCAACGCTCCGGGCCCGTTCAGGACCGAATGCGGCGTGAACGCCATCGCTTCCGGTAATTCGGCGACCGCGGTCGGCGCCGATGCCAAGGCGACCGGCGACGGCGCGACGGCAGTCGGGACAAACTCGAAGGCGTCGGGCGACTTCACCGCGGCCTTCGGCCTCGGCAGCGAAGCCACGGGCGGCAAGGCGACTGCCTTGGGTTACGGCGCTCAAGCACTGGCGAGCGACTCGATCGCTGCAGGCTATGTGGCCATCGCCTCGGGCGAATCCTCCATCGCGATCGGCACCCTCAGCCGCGCGCCGGGCGCTGCTGCAATCGCTCTGGGCACCGCCGCAAGGGCCAACGGCTTCGGGAGCATGGCGCTCGGAACCGGCAGCTCCACCGCGTTTTCGAGCAGCACCGCCATCGGCGGGAGCGCGTCAGCGAAAGGCGCCGCCGACACCGCCCTCGGCAACGGCGCCGCGGCGTCGGGCGGCTATTCGGTTGCCGTTGGAACCGACGCCTCGGCCTCCGGAGTGATGTCGGTGTCGGTGGGCGAGACCGCCGCCGCCATCGGGAAATACTCCACCGCGCTCGGCCAATCGGCGCGGGCCACCGCCGAGGAAGCGACCGCCGTAGGCAGGGCCTCGACCGCCTCCGGTCTCCGTTCGACTGCGGTCGGATCGTACGCGCAGGCGTTCGGATCCGGCGGGATCGCGGTAGGAGACGGTGCGCAAGCCTCGAACTCGGACACGACGGCGGTCGGCACCGGTGCCATTGCAAGCGGTGCCCATTCCACGGTCACGGGCGCCGGCGCCATCGCGACCGGAATGAACGCCGCCGCTTACGGGTTCACCGCGTCGGCAGCGGGCGGCCACAGCAACGCCTTCGGCATGAACACGTCCGCAAAGGGCGATTTCAGCAGCGCCTTCGGCACCCACGCGGCAGCGACCGGCCTTTCCAGCACTGCCCTCGGCACCATGACCATCGCCAGCGGGTGGAACTCGACGGCCGCGGGAAGCGGCGCACAGGCGACCGCGGTTACGAGCTCCGCCTACGGCGCAGGCGCGAAGGCCACCGGCGAGCATGCCACCTCGCTGGGCCAGTTTAGCGAAGCCAGCGGCACCGATTCCACCGCCGTGGGCGGAGGCGCGATCGCTGCGGCAAGCTTCTCTTCGGCCGTCGGTGCCGATGCCGCAGCGAAAGGCGCATTCGGCACGGCTATCGGCTACAAGGCCGAAGCGGGCGCCGTGGCGAGCACGGCCGTCGGCCAGAACGCCGGCGCCACGGGCAGTTCGGCAAGCGCCTTCGGCTCCCTCGCCTCCGCATCCGCGCACGAAAGCACTGCGGTGGGCGCGTCCTCCTCGGCCTCCGCCGATACGGCGACGGCGCTTGGCGCCCATGCCACCGCCAGCGCGTCCGGCGCTACTGCGACGGGCCGCTATTCGACTGCATCGAACGTCAACAGCAGCGCCTATGGCGATAATGCGGTGGCGTCCGGCTGGGCCGCCACGGCCGTCGGAAGCAGCAGCCAGGCGAAGACGGCAGGCGCCGTGGCAATCGGCTCGGGTGCCGCGGCGCTCGGCGAGTCCGCCTTCGCGGGCGGCTCGGGCTCCGTCGCGACCGGCTCCATGAGCACTGCGCTCGGCGTCGCCGCCGTCGCCGGCGGATCGGAAGCCGTCGCGCTCGGCCGCTGGGCGAATGCAGGCAACCAGAATACGACCGCCATCGGCTCGCAAAGCTTTGCATCCGGCAACGGCTCCTCCGCGTTCGGCTTCGGCGCCCAGGCGAAAGGCGTGGCAAGCGCGGCCCTGGGATATTATTCTCTCGCAACCGGCTATCTCTCGTCCGCCTTCGGCATGAATGCCACAGCGACTGCTGATGCCGCGATTGCCATCGGCGCTGACTCCCTGGCCAACCAGAGGAGCGCCGTCGCCATCGGCCAAAACAGCAGAGCGGCGCATGCCGACTCGGTCGCATTGGGCGTGCGGGCGGCGACGACTCGTCAGAACCAGATCATGCTTGGCGGCACCGGCAGCTCCGTCACCGTCGGCGATATCATTGCGAGCACGGCCGCGCAGAGCGGCAAGATCGGCGTCGCCACCGTCGACCAGAACGGCACCCTCGGCTGGAACACCTCGCTGATCCCGGCCGTCCAAGGGCTGCAGTCGACGGTCGCCAACCATGGCGGGCGGATCGGGGCGCTGGAATGGACCAGCTCAGAGCACACGACGCAGATCGGTGCGCTGCAAACAACGTCGGCACAGCATACGATGCAGATCGGCGCGCTTCAGGCAAGCTCGGCAGAGCATAGCACGCAGATCGGCGAGCTGCAGTCCGCCTCGGCTCAGCATAGCACGCAGATTGGCGAGCTGCAGTCGGCATCGGCGCAGCACACCAGCGACATCAAGACGTTGGGCTCCATCGCCGCCCAGCACACGTCGCAGATCGGCAACCTGGAGAGCGCATCAGCAACGCACTCGGCGGAGATCGGCGCCCTGAAGTCGGCGTCGGCCCAGCACACCACCCATATCGGTCAGCTGGGGGTCATCGCCGCGCAGCAAACGACGCAGATCGGCGCGCTTCAGTCCGCCTCGGCGCAGCATAGCGGCGAGATCCGCGAGCTGCAGTCGGCAAGCGCGCAGCATACGGGGCAGATCGGCGCGCTCGCTTCGACCGCCGTTCAGCATTCCGCGCAGATCGGCACGCTCCAGACCGCGTCGGCGACGCATTCGACGCAGATCGGGGCGCTCCAGGCGACATCGAACACGCACTCGGCGCAGATCGGCACGCTGCAGTCGGCGACGTCGGAGCTTCAGTCGGTGGCGGACACGCACGGCCGGCAGATCGCGGTTCTCGATGCCGGGCACGTCGCGCAGGCGAACCAGATCAGCGCCATTCAGTCGCTGAACAGCGTTCAGTCCCAGCAGATCGGTGCGCTCCAGAGCGGCTTCGCGCAGCACAGCTCGTCGATCGCGATGCTCCAGGACCAGACGGCGGCGCTGTTCGACCTTGCCAAGGTGACCAGCCGCGAAGCCGAACGGGCCAATGAAGGCGTTGCCGTAGCGTTGGCGCTGGACTCGCCGAACGTTCCCGCGGGCGCACGCTTCGCCATGTCGGGCGGGGTCGGCTATTTCAACGGCAAGACCGCGGTCGCGACGGCGATCAGCGCCGCCACCGGCCGGATGTCGAGCGTGTCGGCGGGCTTCGGAATGGCGCTCCGGAGCAAGGAAGTCGGCGCCCGCGCCGGGTTCCAGGTCGCCTGGTAAGCGCGCGGGGCGGAGGGGCTCGCTTAGCCCCTCCGCCACCCCTTCCCGGCAACTCCTCTTCGATCCCCAAATATGCTGCGCCGCAGGCGCAATGGAGATGAACATGAACAGCAACCGTTTTGCGATCCCGGCTTTCTGCCTCGCCGCTCTCTTTTCCGCCGTCCCTTCCCCATCGGCCGCTCAGCTCGCGCTGCCCGGAGGCCTCTCGCTTCCGCTCCGCAAGCTGAAGCTGCCGCGCCCCCAGCAAGTGCTCCCGCAGACGTCGATGGTGCCCGGCGGCGGCAATGCGGCGCTCGGGATCCGGCAAGCGGACGACACGCCCCCTTCGCCGCTGGTGAAGAAGACCCAGGATGCCGCCGATGCCGCGCTCCGGATCGTCCTCTACGGGATCGACAACGAGCTTCCGGACCGGAGCGACCTCAATATGGCGAAGTTCCTGATGCGCGACGTTCGTGGCTGCCTCGACGGCATCGCCGAGATCCGCAAGGTCAATCCGGCGCAGACGTTCAGGCTCAACGGGCAGGATCCGATGAGCATCGACGAAGTCGAGCAGCGCTTCTGCAAGCCTGCCTTCGCCACTCTGCAGCCGCTCGTCGGCGCAGCGATTGCGGCGGACGAGGCGCGCTGGGCGGGGCTGGCGCCGGAGCGGGTCGCGGTCGTGAAGATGCACGGCCTCGGCGCCTATACGATCTACGGCCACGGCAAGCGCGTCCTCTCCTCCTCAGCCGCGCTCCAGAGCTCCAACGTCTGGTACGTCTGGGACGAGGAGACGGGCTATCTGACGCCGCACTGGTGGATGGCGACGATCCGCTGGACCGGGAACAGCTATGTGAAGACGGTGCAGAAGGGAGCGGGGACGCAGCCGCCGGCTTCCCTGTTTCGCTGACGCGTCCGCGGCGGCGGCGAACCAGCGGCCGCTATCCGTAGACCCATTCGGCGAACACCGCTGAAAGGTCGCGGCCGCTGGCGCGTTCCATCGCATGCTGAAGGTCGATGCTGGTGACGGTGCCGCCGGCATTCTCGCGGGTAAAGGCCTTCAGCCCCGCCCAGAATGCCGCATCGCCCAGCATCGTCCGCAGATGAGCCATGAACAGGGCGCCCTTGCTGTACTGGATCGCCCGCCTCATGCCCAGGGAGGGATAGTCGCCGCCGAACGCCAGCGGCTTATCCCACCCCGCCTCGCGCGCGCGGCCGAGGCGAACCCGGGCGGCGTCCAGCTCCCCTTGATAGGCTGCGGGCCCGAAGCGATGCTCCTTCCACGCTGCGGTCATGAAGGTGGTGATGCCTTCGTTGAGCCAGAAGTCGCGCCAGGTGGCGGTGGTGACGAGATTGCCCCACCACATGTGCGCAAGCTCATGCACGATCACCCAGCCGGATTGCGG
>NZ_DASVUE010000145.1:0-2778 GCF_036387215.1 Allosphingosinicella sp.
TCCGAACGCCGCCGTTTACGAAGATGCTCGGGCGAGGGCCGAAGCATTCGGGCTAGAGGTGGTACCCCTCCCCTCGCCCGGGCTGGTGCTGCGCGATGGCGAAATCATCCCCGCATCCTATATGAACTTCTACATCGGCAACGCCGCCGTCGTGGTCCCACTCTACGGCGCGCCCAACGATGACGCTGCCGTGGAGGCGATCGGCGCCCTCTTCCCGTCCCGTAAGGCGGTGGGAATAAGGGCCGATCACGTGCTGACCGGCGGCGGCAGCTTCCATTGCATCAGTCAGCAGGTTCCGAAGTGAGTGAGATCAAGGTCGCCGCCCTCCAGCTCGCCTTCAGCGACGATGTTCAGGAGAATATCGCCGCTGTGTCGGAGCTCGTCCGCGAGGCCGCGGGCAAGGGCGCGAAGCTGATCCTCCCGCCCGAGCTGTTCGAGGGCCATTATTTCTGCCGGACGCAGGACGAGGGGCATTTCACCCGCGCCCTTCCCGCCGACCGCCACCCGGCGGTGGCCGCGATGCGGAAGCTCGCCGCAGAGCTGGAGGTCTACATCCCGACCAGCTTCTTCGAGGCGGACGGGCACCATCATTACAACAGCCTGGCGATGGTCGACGACAAGGGCGAGGTGATGGGCGTCTACCGCAAGAGCCATATCCCGGACGGTCCCGGCTATTCGGAGAAATTCTACTTCCGCCCCGGCAACACCGGCTTCAAGACCTTCCAGACGCCCTACGGGAAGGTCGGGCCGGCGGTCTGCTGGGACCAATGGTATCCGGAAACGGCGCGCGCGCTGATGCTGGACGGGGCCGAGATCCTGCTCTTCCCGACCGCGATCGGCACCGAGCCGCACGATCCAGACCTGGACACGAGCCGGATGTGGCGCCGGGCGATGATCGGCCATGCCGTCTCCAACGTCGTGCCGGTCGTCGCCGCCAACCGCATCGGCACGGAGCACGGCCAGCGCTTCTACGGCCACAGCTTCATCTGCGACGAGCGCGGCGACATGCTGGCCGAATTCGGAGCGCCGGAGACCGGCGTCCTCACCGCTACGCTGGATCTGAAGCAAGCCCGCGCCCACCGCGCAGCCTTCGGCTTCTTCCGGGACCGGCGCCCCGAGCTTTACGGCCGGCTGGCCGAAGACATCTAGCGCGCCGCGCCCGAGCGGGCGGCGCGGCGTTCGCGAAACCACTGGTTGATCATCTGCTGGAAGCAGCCGCTCTGGCCGTATGTGCCGACGACCGAGCAGCTTCCCGGCCTGCTCGGGCGGCTCGCCTCGTCCAGCTCCTCGTTGCGCGCGGTCCACGACGTGGCTCCGCTCGGCTCCCGGTCCCGGAGCGGCTTCGGGATACGGAACCGCTCGTTCTCGGGGCGCCGCGCGCACACGACGATTTCCTCCTCGTCCGCCGGCTTCGGGCAGGAATCGTTGCCGTAGACCACGACATGCTCCGTCCGCTGGGGAGGAGGCTCCTGGGCGGCAGCTCCGGCAGGCATTGCAAGCAGCGCGAGACTTGCGGCTTCGAAGCCTCTGCGGAACATGGTCAGGCGGCGCTCTTCATCGAAGGCAGCGTCGGCGGCGGCGCCTGAACGGCGCATGAAAGGCTCATCGTTACGAAGTGGGCGCAAGCAGCACCGCACGTTCGAACACCTGTTCGAACATCGCCGCCGTCAGCCGGTTGGTGTTCTGATTGTAGCGCGAGCAATGGTAGCTATCGATCAGGATCCTTCCGTCGGGCAGCCGATGCTCGGCAAGGTGTCCGAAGGGCGCCGCCGAAAGCTTCATGCCGACCGCCCGCACCGCCGCGTCGTGCGCGATCTTGCCGAGCGCGACCAGCACTCGCACGTTCTTCAACGCACCGAGCGAGGGCTGGAAGTAAGTGCGGGTGCAGGTTGCGATCTCCTCGGGCGTCGGCTTGTTCTGCGGCGGCACGCACTTCACGCTGTTGACGATCGCCACTCCCTTGAGCCGAAGGGAATCTTCCGGCCGCTCGTCACATTCTCCCTCGGCGAGTCCGAACTTCTTGAGCGTGTCGTAGAGCAGCACTCCCGCGAAATCGCCGGTGAACGGCCGCCCTGTGCGGTTGGCGCCGTGCTTGCCCGGAGCAAGGCCGCAAATGGCGAGCCAGGCTTCCGGATCGCCCCAATGCGGCACCGGCGCGTTCCACCAATCCGGATACTCCGCCCTGAGCGCCTCCCGGAATGCGACGAGCCGCGGGCAGAGCGGGCAATCGCGCGGCGCCTCGTGCTCTGGGACCGGGGAGATGGCGGGACTCATCGGGAGCCTCTAGGGCTGGGGCAATGGCCAAGACAAGCTATGCCGTCGCGCTGGGATCGAACAGGCGCAGCCGCTACGGCTCGCCGGCGGAAACCCTGCGCGCCGCCGCCGACGCGATCGACGCGCTGAGGCTGTCCCGCATCCGTTCGACCCCCGCGCTCGGCCCCGCCGGGCGAGGCTTCGCCAACGCCGTGGCAACCCTCTCCACCGATCTGCTCCCTCCCGATCTCCTCGCGCAGCTGAAGCAGGTCGAGGCCGATTTCGGCCGCCGCTCCGGCCGCCGCTGGGGTCCGCGCGTGCTCGATCTCGACCTCATCCTCTGGTCGGGCGGCCCTTGGCAGCAGCCCGGCCTCCTCGTCCCCCACCCGGAGTTTCGCGATCGCCGCTTCGTGCTCGAGCCGCTTGCCGAGCTCGTCCCCGACTGGCGCGATCCCCTCACCGGCGCCACCGTCCGCCAGCTCCTCCACCGCCTCCGCTCGGGAAGGCCGGTTGACCGCCGCCCTG
>NZ_DASVUE010000146.1:0-3667 GCF_036387215.1 Allosphingosinicella sp.
CCATTCGATGACGCGCCGGTCCTCCATCGTCGCCGGGGCGATCGGGACGAGGTCGTCGAGACGGTCCTGGGTGAGCACGAAGCCGCCAGGATGTTGGCTAAGGTGCCGCGGAGTGCCGATCAATTCGCGGGCGAGCTGGAGGGTGAGGGCGAGCCGGGGGTCGGAGCCGTCGAGGTTGAGGTCCTGGACGTGGCGGTCGGCGACGCCTTCGTTCGACCAGCCCCAGACCTGGCCGGCAAGCGCTCCGGTGACGTCCTCGGGCAAGCCCAGGGCCTTGCCCACTTCGCGGACGGCGCCGCGGGCGCGGTAGCGGCTGACGACGGCGGTCAAGGCGGCGCGGCTCCGGCCGTAGCTCTGGTAGATCCACTGGATCACTTCCTCGCGCCGCTCATGCTCGAAATCGACGTCGATGTCGGGCGGTTCGTTCCGTTCGGGCGACACGAAGCGCTCGAACAGGAGCTCGTGCTTGATCGGATCGATCGAAGTGACTCCCAGCAGGTAGCAGACGACGGAGTTCGCCGCCGAACCTCGCCCCTGGCAGAGGATGCCCTTGCTTCGGGCGAACTCGACGATCGAATGGACGGTGAGGAAATAAGGCGCGTAGCGGAGCTGCTCGATCAGGCGGAGCTCGTGGCCGAGCTGCTTCTCATAAGGTTCGGGAAGCCCATCGGGGAATAGCAGTGCCGCCTTGCCGCGGACGCGCGCCTCGAGCGCCTGCTGGGGGCTGGTCCCTTCGGGCACCTCGCTCGGATATTGATAGGCGAGCTGCGACAGATCGAAGCTGCAGCGGCCGGCAATCTCGCCGCTTGCAGCGATCATGTGCGGCCAGCGCGCGAACAGCCGCTCCATCTCGGCGGCGCCCTTCATGTGCCGGTCCGCGTGCCGCTCGCGCCGAAAGCCCAATTCATCGATCGTGCACTTCTCGCGGATCGCGGTGACGACGTCCTGGAGCAGGCGGCGGTCCGGCGAATGGTAGAGTACGTCGCCGGTGGCGAGCGGCTTCACGCGCGCTGCGCGGGCCAGCCGGTCGAGCGCGTCGATGCGGGCGAGGTCGCCGGGGCGGCGCTGGTAGGAGATTGCGGCATAAGCGCGCTCGCCGAAAATGGCGCGGAGCCGCTCGAAGGCTTCGGCCGCTGCATCGTCCGCCTCATTGGTGACGAAGGCGGCGATCAGGCCCTCCGAATGCCGCTCGACATCCTCCCAGCCGATCCGGCACGCGCTCTTGCCCAGCCAGCGGCCCTCGACCGGCTCCAGCGGTCGGCAGGCCGAGAGGAGGCGTGTCAGCCGCGACCAGCCGGCGCGGTCCTCGGGGTAAACGAGGATGCTCTCGCCCGTGACGAGATCGAGCCTGCAGCCGGGCACCAGCCGAACGCCCGTCGCCTTCGCCGCCTCCCAGGCGCGCACCATGCCCGCGACGGAGTTGCGATCAACGACTCCGATCGCTTCGATTCCGAGATTGGCCGCAGCCGCGAACAGCTCCTCCGCTGAGGAAGCGCCGCGAAGGAAGCTGAAATGGGTGGTAACCTGAAGTTCGGTATACATTGCGCGGCAATCATTAAATGACTATATCAACTGGTCACTTGGAGAGTATGATGAGCAGGATGGTTGGCGCTGCCGAGGCGAAGACGCACTTGCTGCGCCTGCTCGAGGAGGTGGAGCGGACCCGCGAGCCTGTAACCATCACGAAACGCGGCAAGCCGCTGGCCCAGCTCGTGCCGATGAAGCAGGCCGAGCAACCTTCCATATTCGGATTTCTGAAAGGGTCCGTCATCATCCACGGCGATATCGAAGAGCCGATCGATCCCAATTGGGAAGCAGAGTGGGAGGCGAACAATCCGCCCGAGCTGTATCGGTGATCCTGCTCGATACGAACGCCCTGCTCTGGCTCGCGGAGAGCGACCCGCGCTTGGGCAGCACGGCTCGCAAGACGATTGCTCAAGCAGCCAAGACGGCGAAGATCCTCGTTTCGGCGGTGTCTTTCTGGGAAATCGGCTTGCTTGTGAGCAAGGGGCGCATCACCCTGTTGGAACCGCTTTCGCGATGGGCCGACGCGGTGGTCGCACGGACGGACATCATGGTCATCCCCGTCGATGCCGCAATCGCGATCGAGGCAGGGCTGCTGCCGGGCGAGTTGCACGGCGATCCGGGCGATCGCTTCATGATCGCAACCGGACGCCTTCTGCGCACACCGCTGCTCACCTCCGACCGCAAGATACTCGCTTACGCTAAAGCGGGACATGTCGAGGCGATCGACGCGCGTCTCTAACCCGCTCACCCGAACATCCCCTGGAGCCACCAGCTGAGATCGCCGGTGCGGACGTCCACGCCGTCGCCGCGGCGGTAGAGCCAGAAGCGGGCGCCTTCTTCGTCCTCCACCTGGAAATAGTCGCGCACCGCATCGGCCTCGCCGCTCTTCTTCCACCATTCGCCGTAGATGCGCTCGGGGCCGTCGGCTCGGGCGACGCGGTGCATTCGGCCCCGCCAGCTGAAGCGGAGCGGCGGCTGGTCCGGAAGCTCGGCCATCACCTTGTCCACCCGTTCGGGGCTCGAGAGGAGGCGGGAGGGGCGGGGCCAGCGCGTCGGCCATTCGGCGGCGGCCCCAAGCGGCGGCAGGCGGCGGAGCGAGCGTTCGGGAACGTCGCTCTCGACCGCGCCGGTGCGGAAGATGCGGGCAGGCCCGAGGCGGCTGGCGAGCCGGTCGATCAAGGGCACGAGATCGGGCGCGGGCTTGTCGCCGCCGAGCACGCTGTCGATCGGCTGCGCGCCGAGCGGCTCCGAGCGCTCCGCGACGAGCCGCATCGCCTCGATTCCGAAGCCGGGGTCGATCGTCTCGATCTTCATGGCGAGGAGGCGGAGGAGGTGCGCGGCATCGCGGGTCGCGCGGGCGGTGCCGACGGCGATCGCCTGCTCCACCCCGTCGATGCGCGAGCAGAGGAGGAGGGTGCGCTTCGAGGCGAGGCCCTGCTTTCCGAGCTCGGCGATGAAATCGCTCATCAAATGCTCCAGCGCTTCTCCGATCGCTTCGGCGGTGCCGATCGGCTCGGCGAAGCGGAGGGTCGCGCTCGGCGGCTCGGTGGGGACGATCGGGTCGAACGGCTCGGCGGCCCAGCCCAAAGCCTGGTCGAGGCGGGTGAGCAATGTCTTCCCGAAGCGGCGACTGAGCGGCCCGCGCGGCATCGAGATGAGGTCGCCGATCCGGTCGAGGCCGAGCCGGTGGGCGGCGCTCACAATATCGTCTTCGGCGCGGAGCGCGGCGAGCGGGAGCGGCGCGATCGCTTCGGCTTCCCGGCCGGACGGGCAGAGGGTGATGTCGCCGCCAGCGTGCCGGGCGAGCGCGTGAGCGGCGCCGGGCGTGCCGGCCACCGCGATCCGGGCGGATAGGCCGAGGCGAGCGCAGAAGCGGAGGATGCGCTCGCACATCCTTCGTTCGCCGCCGAACAAATGAGTGACGCCGGTGAGGTCGAGCCACAGGCCGTCGGGGCCGGAAAGGGCGGCGGTCGGAGTCCAGCGGCGGGCGGCGAACAGTCCGAGGCGGGTGAGGAGGACATGGTCCCTTTCCGGCTCGGCATCGCGAAGATCGAGCCCCGGCACCAGCACCCGCGCCTGGGTGACGGCCATTCCGGGAACGAGCCCGAGCGCGAGAGCGGCGGGGCAGGCGGCGGCGATC
>NZ_DASVUE010000147.1:0-27019 GCF_036387215.1 Allosphingosinicella sp.
GTCCACGGGCGCTCGCCCGGATCGAGCCAGGCTTCCACCCTCTGCTCGCGTGCAGTCTCGCCGTCGCGGAAGCGGAAGCGGAGGCTGACGGTGCCGGAAGCGGTGGTGGGCTCGAGCTCGACATAGGCGATGCCTTCATCCCCCTCGACATGCCAGACCGGCCGAGCACGCTCGAGCCCGGCAAGCTGGCGGGCCTGCTGCGCGTCGGCCTCGACTGCGGGATAATAAGGGGCAGGGACCTCGAAGTCGCCGACGAGGCCATGGTGGACGGGGCGGCCGTCCCGGTCGGTCATGCGAAGCGCGATCACGGGGCGGGTGACGCCGTCGGCGATGAGGACCGACTTATCCCGGAGCAGTTCGGCGCGCATCGGGCTTGCCGCGTAGCGGACCTCCCGTTTCAGCGTATCGACGAGCTTCCCGTCCTGAGCTCGGACTTCGGCGGTCAACATAGTCAGCCGGTTCTCGAGGGGAATGCCGCGCCAGAGGCTCACTGCGAAGCTGCCGTCGCCGCTCTTGCGGGTGCCGTCGAATGCGATGGGATCGACTAGGCGGCCGTCGGCCAGAAGCCGGACGGTCTGGCCGGGCAGATGCTTGATGGCCACGCGGACGATCGGCGCCCGCGGATTGTGCGCCACCTCGGGGAACAGCCAGCCGATGCCCGGCTTCTCGCCCGCAAACCAGTCGCGCTCGGTGCCGGCGGCGGCCTGATCGCTGGCGGCAGCAGGGCGTCGCGCCGTCATGGCGGCGCGCTTCGCCGTCCGGACGCCGGCGGCGGCGTGGAAATCGACGCGCTTCAGGGCGCCGCCGGAGCCCTCGACGAAGCGCGAAAAGGCGCGGCCCGCCGAGCGCGTGTCATCCGCGCAATCGACCGCCGCCTGGCCCTCGGGAAGGGTAAGCTCGTCGAGCTGGACCACGTGCAGGCCGGGCTTCACCGCCTCGAAATGATAGCGGCCTTCGAAATCCGTGACGGCGTAGCTGCCGTCCTCGAGCATGATCCGCACGCCCGGAATGCCCTTTGCAGTCGCGGCATCGGCCTTGCAGCCGCCGTCGGTCACCCGGCCGATGATGGTGACGCGGTCGCCGATCGTCTCTTCCGCGATCCGGACCAGCGCGTCGGCGACGTTGCTGCGGTTGCCGCGATTGTCCTCGGCCTGCGCCCGGTTGAGCGTGTCGCCGGCCGCGGCCCGTGGAGAGACCTCCAGCACGTAGCTGAGCAGCACCGAAGAGCCGGCGCTGATTCCCGGGATCGTGAAGCGGGCGGTGCCGCCCTCGATCGCCGGATCCTCGGCGGAGGCCCCGTCGAGCGTGACGGAGCCAAGACGGAATCGCATCTGGGCGGGGAGCAGGTCGGTGACGGTGATTGCCCCCGTCGCCTGGCTCAGGTTCGGATTGCGGATGCCGATCTGGTAACGGACGAGGCTGCCAGCCGCAGTCACCGGCTCGGACGCGGTCTTGGTCAGCACCAAAGCGGCAGGGGGAGCGAGGATACCGATCTTCCTGGAGGCAAAGGGATCGTCATCGATCGAGTCGAGCGCTTCAACTGCGAGCGCTTCATCGGTCCGGACGGAGAGCTGGCAGTTCCAGTCAATGGCTGCGGGAGGCGAAGGAACGGTCGAGACGGCGCCGACGAAGCGGCCCGTGTCGGCGCCCGTCTCCACCAGCGTCAGTCGCTCATGGTCGCCGCCGCCGGTGCGGATCACCACGTCCAGGCGCTCGGCGCTGTCGGCCTGCTTGTTTGCCGTCGCCCGGTCGATCTCGAGAACGAGGGTTTCGCCGGCATTGATCTGCTCGGCGCGCTCGACGCGGGCGGTGACTGCCGCTCCGCCGCCCGGCATCTTGGCGGACGCGGAGGTGCATCCGGAGCCTGCGAGCGACACGGTCCGGTCGCCGGTGCCGCCGGCCAGCCGGTAGAAGGTCAGCGAGGCGGGAGGCAGGCTCGCCGGTCCGACGATGATGTCGAGCTTGTTCGAGAAAAGCTGCATGCGCCCAGCCGGCCCGTCCCACTCGATGGTGGCGACGCTGCTGATCGTCTTGTGCGAAGCGGAAGTGGCGGCCCCGGAAGGGACCGCTGCCAGCGTCGCTGACATGAGGGCGAGCAACATCGCCCCGAAAAGATCGGTTGAGCGCTTCATCGAAGAGAGCGGGAGGGAAGGGGACATGCGGCGCATTCGCCCGCCCTCCCGCTGCCTGGCCTTCCTAGTTCACCGTCACCCGGAACAGCGCCGTGCGGGTAACGCCCGCGGCGATGTCGGAGAGGGTGGCGGTGACGACGCCCGAAGCGTGCGCGCCGCCGGCGGTGCCGTCGGCGTTGCAGGTCGAGCCGGTGACGGTGCCGTTCACCAGGATCCCGAAGGCCGACACGAAGGTCGTCGCCGTCGGCAGGGTGTCCGAGATGGCGATGTTGGTTGCCGTCGCGCTGCCCGCGGCATTGGCGACCGCGACGCAATATTCGACGACTGCGCCCGGGATCATCTTCGGCTGGGTCGTGCCGTTCAGCGGATCGCTGACGATCCTGCTGGACTTGGTGACCACGAGCGAAGCGGAAGCGACGGTATAATCGTCGTCGGCGAAGTGGATGCCGTCGCGGGCGGTGTTGCCGTTGGTATTGCTGTCGGCGAACACCGTGTCCATGTCGGCGGTATTGGCGCCGCTGGTCTGGGTGACCGCCGCGCCGACCGATCCGGCCGCATTCGCTTCGGCCGCAGTCGCGGTCAGACGAACGCCGGCGACGTCGCCGGTCGAACGGCCGAGCGGCACGTCCACCACGACGAAGACCCGCTTGGTGGCATCGGCAGCCACCTGATCGAGATAGGTGATCAGGGTGTCGGTGCCGGCATCGAAGCTGCCGTTATCGTTGGTATCGGCGTAGATGCGCACGTTCGAGACGTTGAAATTGTCCGTCCCGCCATGCGCTGCGGTGCCGCCGCTGAGCTGGGTCGCCGCAAGGGAGAAATCGAGCGCGGCGTTCGAGCTGTTGGTGACCGTGAAGGCGGTCACCGCCGAGGTCTGGCCCGGCGACACCGTGGTCGTCGAGCTTCCGACTTCCGCAACGACGAGATTGACCTTGCGGTCGACCGTGAAGCTGTCGGTGGCGGTCACTGCCGCCTGATCAACGCCGCCGACCTTGTAGTTCAAGGTGACGGTGTTGGTGATCGAAAGGCCGGCGGTGGTGCCGTCGGCCCACGCGGGTGTCGCGGCAAGCGCCGCAACAGCCAATCCGCTGGCGGTCGCCAGCAATCGCATAGTCTTTGTCATGGTCTGGTCCACTTGGTTGAAAGGATCGGCGCCGGTTCCCCACCCGCTGGCGCCGGGGCGGTGAGATTTACTTGACGGTGCCTCTGAAGCTCAGCTTGCCGGCCTCGCCCGCGCCGATCGCGCGGCTGAAGCTCCAGCGGATGTGCGTGACGTCTTGCGGGGCGGCGGCGCGGACGCTGCCGTCCGGCTGCTTGACCTTCAGGGCGGCGAGCTGGCCCCAGCTCTTGCCGCCGTCGACGGAAAGCTGTGCGCCTTCGCCCTCGGCCGCTGCAAAGGCGACCTCGCGCGGCACGGGGTTCGTCACGACGAAGTCCGCGGCGGGCTTGGCGCCTGCATTCTTGTAGGACAGGACGAAGACCAGCCTGTCGCCCGGCGTCACCATCGACGGCGGCTCGAGGGTGGTCGTGCGCTTGCCGGAGGAATCCTGCTTCACCCGCTCGACGAACACGTCGCTGGAAAGCGAAACCTGCTCGGCCGCGAGGGCCGCCGCAGGCGTTGCGAATGCGATAAGGGCCAGGAGAAACTTCATGTCTGCCTCCGTCAGTCAATCTTGACTTTGAACGTGATGGTGCGGGACGCGCCGGCGGCGACGTTGCCGAGGGCGACGCTGATGCCGGTTCCCGAAAAACTGCCGGCGTCGCCGTCGCTGGCGTCGCTGAGCGCGGCGCCGTCGAGCGTGATCGAGCCCGGCGTGTAGGTGGTGCCGGCCGGAATGGGGTCGGCGACCTTGATGTTGTTGATCGTGCCGGAGCCGTTCACGCTCGCTTTCAGAGTGAAGGTGATGGTGGAGCCGGGCGCCTGGGCAGTGCCGCCGAACTTGTCGGCGACGACCGCGCTCTTCACGAACGAGAGGCCGGCGGCCGCGACCGCATAATAGCCGTCATCCTCCGCCTTGCCGCCGGTGGCGCCGACGACGGCGTTGCCGCCGCCCTGGCCGGCTCCATTGAAGGTCGAGCCCGGCGTGCCGGAACCGGTTTTCGAGGCAGCCCTAAGGTCGACGCGGCCGCGATTCCCGTTCTGGGCCGCGGCCGGGATCTTCGAGACGACGAACACCGAAAGCGAAGCGTCCGGCGCGAGCACCGGATCGTTCGAACCAGCGACATAGACGGTGTCCGCTCCCGGGTCGTAGGCGCCGTTGCCGTTCGTATCGAGGACGATCGACGTGACGGTCGGATCGAAATTGTCGCCGCCCGCGGTGTCGACCGTGGCGAGGCCGAACGCTTCCGAGCCGTTGCCGGCGTTGGTGATCCTGAAGCTCAGCACCTGGCCGGTTGCGCCCGGCGACACGGCGACGTCGCCGGGATCCGCCCAGGCGACGCTGACGTCGAGGAGCTCGTCGACCTTGAGGCTGACGTTGTTCGAGCTGACGGTGGCCGTGCCGGACGGCCCGTCATAGGTGGCGGTGGCGACGTTCTGGATGATCGTGCCCGCGATCGTGCCCTCGGCGTGCGCGGCGCCCGCAAGGCCGCCGGCTGCGAGCGCTGCAACCACGCTTCGGCCCGCGCTGCGCGCAAGCACCTTTCGAACGGCGGTCGTGCCGCGGAATATCATCGTTGCCCCCACGAAAATGACTGGTCTGGGAGCCGTATGCGGGGGCAGTCGATAAAATTAGGTTAACGCCAGGTTAGACATGTTTTACGGCTGTCCGCAGGTGGGCGCGGAGACTAAGCTGGGGCAATGAAGAGGCTGCGGGGACAGGAAGCGGACGGGGAGCAGAGCGCGCCCGAACCGCATCTTGAGCCCGCCCCTGAGAGCGAGGCAACCGCCTACCGACGGGATCGGCTGCTTGCGGCGCTGACGCTGATCAGCGGAGCGGGCCTCGTGCTCGCGCTTCCGTTCGCGCTGCGGGCGGGGGCGGAGTTCTTCCTTCCGGTCACCGCCGCGCTCGTGATCGCGATCGCGCTTGTGCCGCTGCTCGAATGGTTCGAGCGGCGGGGCGTGCCGTCGGGGCTGTCCGCACTGATCTGCGTGTTGCTGTTCATCGCCGTCGCCAACCTTGCAGTGGCTTCGATCGTTCTGCCGGCGACCGAATGGGTGCGGCTGCTGCCGGAGCGGATCCCGAGGATCCGGGAGACGCTGGCGCCGCTGCTCGACGTCTATGCGAGCCTCGAGCGGTTCATCGACGACATCGTCAAGGAATTCGGAAGCGACACCCCCGCTTCGCGCACGGTGACCGTGGAAGCGCCGAATTCCATGCTCGATCTGATCGCCACCTCCGCGCCGCATGCCGCGATCCAGCTGTTCTTCGCGGTGCTGGTGATCTTCTTCTTCCTTGCCGGCTGGACGCGCATGCGGAGGCAGACGATCACGACCCGGACCAGCTTCGACGGCGCGATGACGACTGCGCGCGTCATCCAGCAGGTGGTAGACGCGACCTCGACCTATCTCGGCACGATCACGCTTGTGAACGTCTCGATGGGGGCGGCCGTCGCGCTCATCCTGTGGCTGCTGGAGATGCCGACCCCGCTGATGTGGGGCGGCATCGTCGCGGTGCTGAACTACATCCCCTATCTGGGGCCGATCGCGTCGGTGCTCCTGCTTGCGCTCGGCGGGCTGATGGCGTTCGTCGATCCCTGGTATGCACTGCTCCCCGCGCTGACCTTCGCGGGCATCCACCTCGTCGAGGCGAACATCATCACGCCGTCGCTGGTGGGGCGGCGGCTGACCATCAATCCATTGCTGATCCTGGTGGCTTTGAGCTTCTGGGCCTGGGTCTGGGGCACGACGGGAGCGCTTCTGGCGGTGCCACTGCTCATCATCATGAAGACGGTTCTCGATGCCGCCGGACGGCCCGATGTGGCGGGCTTCCTGTTCGAGGAGGGGACGCTGATGACCCCCCACCACGAAGAGGAAGGGGCAGACTGACCCGCTCCAAATTATCGGTCTTTGGCTTGCTTGACAGGCATCTGGCGCTCGCCTAGTTCGCCGACCGCAGCACATCGCGCGGGTGTAGCTCAGTTGGTTAGAGCGCCGGCCTGTCACGCCGGAGGTCGCGGGTTCGAGCCCCGTCACTCGCGCCATTCCTCCCGGTCGTTCCGCGTAGCGGAGCGTCAATCGGGAGGGTCACGAAAGCGCCCTGTTTCCATCCATCGCAGAAGCGGCTTCAGGGGCAGGATCCAGGCGATTCCAGCGACTGTGTAGAAGACCGCCTGCACCGGCCAGGGCGAGCCCGCGATCAGCGGCGACGCGCTTGCGACAAGCACTGCCCAGACGAGGATTATCAACAGGATAAGGCCGATTCCTGCGGGCTTGCGCCAAGTGGGCTTCATCGGCAGCTGATCCATTCGCCGGGGGTTGCGATCGCGTCCAGCGGCACGTCCCAGGGATCGCCCGGGATCGGGTCGTCGCTGATCTGCTCCTCCCAGGCGATGCCGATGGTGAAGACTGGGCCGGCTTCCCGCAGGTGCGAGAGGGCGCGGTCGTAATGGCCCTTGCCGTGGCCGATGCGGGTGCCGCGGCGGTCGGCGTAGACGAGCGGCACAAGCACGACATCCGGAGCCACCGCGTCGGCATCGCCTGAAGGCTGGAGGACGCCCCACGGCCCCGCCTCGGTCGCGGGTGCCTTCCGGAACATCATGCGTGCGTCGCGATCGCCGAACCACGGCAGGGCAGGGGTCTGGCCTTCTCCGAGCGCCTCCAGCACCGGATAGGGGCTGATCTCGTCCCGCATCGGATGGTAGCCGGCAACGATCCGCGCCTCGATCAAGTGCGGGAGGACGCGGCGCGCGAGCTTCGCCTCCAGCTCCCTGCGCAGCTCCGGCGGCAGAGCGCGCGCGAAGGCGCGGCGCTTTTCCAGCGCCCGGGTTCGAAGCTCGATCTTGGAGGGTGACGGGACCGCCATGGCCGTTTGCTGGAATATCCTCTGACGCCTCAACGTCAGGTGGGGACCATGTGATCCGGACCTGGATCCGGGCAGGGACAGCCCCCTTGGATGTGATATCGCCTCAGGGATAGTCGCAAAAGCTCGTACCGGGCAGTACCCGTCGATTTCCTATGTAGGCCTTTCAGCCCCGGCTCTCAAGCCGCTCGGCCAGCCTTTCCATCCGCTCCGCGAGGCGCTCCAGCGCATCCGCCACCGCCGGGTCCGGCGTGGCATCGTAAGCGGGTGCGTTGCCGCCATGCGCTTCCTTAAGCTCGTCGGCGAGGAGGAGCGAGGCGAACAGGAACTGGCGGGTCTCGCCCATGTTTCCGAGCGCGCCGGCGGCCTCCCGGGCCTTGCGGTCGACGAGCGCCGCGAGCGAGCGAAGATGGGGCTCCTCGCCGTCGCGGCAGGCGACGGGGTAGGTGCGGCCGGCGATTTCAATGTCGACGCTTGCCATGGCTTCAGACCCCTTCGGCTTCGGCAAGCAGCCGGTCGATCTGCGAAATCGCGCCTTCCACCTTGCCGCGGAGCGCCTGGTGCACTTCCCGAAGCTGCCTGAGTTCGCTGTCGTCGCGCGGAGCGGGTTCGGGAACCTTTGTTGCGGCTGCCTCGATTCGGGCCAGCGCCCGCTCGATCCGGCCGATCGCCTCAAGTGCTCGATCGTCTGACATGGCCGCCTGAATAAGCAGGGTTGCCGGTGGCGGCAAGCCTTGGCAGGAGCCGGTGTTGACGCCCGCGCCTCCCCCTTTAAAGGAACGCGGGAGCGGAACGATCCGAGTCTCCGCCGGCCCCGTTCGGCACCACCCAAGGGAAGCCATGTCCGCCGATCCGAGACTGCTCGCCAACGCGATCCGCGCGCTATCGATGGACGCGGTACAGGCCGCCAATTCCGGGCATCCGGGAATGCCGATGGGGATGGCCGACGCGGCCACGATCCTCTTCACGGAATATCTGAAGTACGATCCGCAAGACCCTGACTGGCATGACCGGGACCGGTTCGTGCTGTCCGCCGGCCACGGATCGATGCTGATCTATTCGCTGCTTCACCTGACAGGTTACGCGCGCCCGACGATCGAGGACATCAAGGGCTTCCGCCAGCTCGGCTCCCCCTGCGCCGGACACCCGGAAAACTTCATGCTGAAGGGCGTCGAGGCGACCACTGGGCCGCTGGGGCAGGGCTTTGCGATGGCTGTCGGCATGGCAATCGCCGAACGGCACCTCAACGCCGTGTTCGGCGACGATCTGGTCGATCACCGCACCTGGGTGATCTCCGGCGACGGCGACCTCATGGAGGGGATCAACCACGAGGCGGTCGGCCTGGCCGGACACCTCCAGCTCGGGCGGCTCAACGTCCTGTGGGACAACAACAAGATCACCATCGACGGTGCGACGGACCTTTCGACGTCGGAAGATATTCCCGGCCGCTACCGGGCAAGCGGCTGGCACGTCGTCGCGTGCGGCGGGCATGATTTCGACAGCATCCGCCGCGCGCTGGACGAGGCGGTCGCGGATCCTCGGCCGTCGCTGATCGATTGCCGGACGATCATCGGCTGGGGCGCTCCCAACAAGCAGGGGACATCGGCCACGCACGGCTCCGCGCTCGGCGCCGAGGAAGTGGCAGCGGCGCGCAAGCAGCTCGTCTGGGACAGCGAGCCGTTCGACCTTCCGGAGCCGATCGTCGCCGAATGGCGAAAGGCTGGGGCGCGGAGCGCTCGCCTTCATGAGAAGTGGCGGGCGCGGCTCGCCGCAAGCGCGCACCGGGAGGAGTTCGTCCGCCGGATGGAGGGGCGGCTCCCCGACGGAATGGCGAAGAGCGACTATTTCGACTGGCTCGCCGCCAATCCGCAGAAGGTCGCGACCCGCAAGGCATCCGAGCTTGCGCTGGAGGCGATCAACACCGTCCTGCCGGAGACGATCGGCGGATCGGCCGACCTCACAGGTTCGAACAATACCAAAACGAAGGCCCAGAAGCCTCTGACGAAAGAGGATTATTCAGGCCGGTACATCTATTACGGCATCCGCGAGTTCGGAATGGCCGCGGCGATGAACGGAATGGCGCTGCATGGCGGCGTCATCCCCTATGGCGGCACCTTCTTGGTCTTCTCGGATTATTGCCGCCCCGCGATCCGGCTCTCGGCGCTTCAGGGGGCACGCGTCGTCTACGTCATGTCCCACGATTCGATCGGGCTTGGCGAGGACGGGCCGACACACCAGCCGGTCGAGCATCTCACCAGCCTCCGGCTGATCCCGAACCTTGCCGTCTTCCGCCCCGCGGACGCGGTTGAGACGGCGGAATGCTGGGCGCTGGCGCTGGAGCGGCGCGAGGGGCCGTCGCTTCTCGCGCTTACGAGGCAGAATCTGCCGCAGCTGCGCCTCGAGCGGACGGAAAACCTGTGCGCCCGCGGTGCGTACCGCCTTCGCGGCGCCGGTGCTGCTCGCCGGGTGGTGCTGGTCGCCACCGGCTCCGAGGTCGAACTCGCGATGAAGGTCGCGGACGCGCTCGAAGGGCAGGGGATGGGAGCCGACGTCGTTTCGATGCCCTGCTGGAGCCTGTTCGACGCCCAGGAACCTGCTTATCGCGCCGACATCCTGCCCGATGGCGTGCTTCGCGTGTCGATCGAGGCGGGGACGACGCTCGGCTGGGAGCGCTACACCGGTCCCGACGGCATCCGTATCGGCCTCGACCGCTTCGGCGCGTCGGCTCCGGCCGAAGACCTTTTCCAGCGCTTCGGCTTCACTGCCGAAGCGATCGTGCCGCAGATCCTTGCGGCGCTCTAATCACAAGGAGATCAGTGACATGGCAACCAGAGTTGCGATCAACGGCTTCGGGCGCATCGGCCGCCTGGTGGCTCGGGCCATCCTCGAGAAGCAGGATAGCGGCCTCGAGCTCGTCGCGATCAACGACCTTGCAGACGCCAAGTCCAACGCCATGCTGTTCAAGCGGGATTCCGTGCACGGCGCCTATCCGGGCGACGTTCACGACGATGGCAACGACCTCATCATCGACGGCCGCCGCGTGAAGGTGACGGCCGAACGAGACCCTTCGAAGCTCCCGCACGGGGAGAACGGCGTCGACATTGCACTCGAATGCACCGGCTTCTTCACCGATCGCGACAAGGCCTCGGCACACCTCACCGCCGGCGCCAAGCGCGTCCTGATCTCGGCGCCGGCGAAGGGCGTGGACCTCACCGTCGTCTACGGAGTCAATCATGACAAGCTGATGGCCGAGCACACCATCGTCTCCAACGCGTCGTGCACCACCAATTGCCTCGCGCCGGTAGCCAAGGTGCTGAACGACTCCATCGGCATCGAACGGGGGCTGATGACAACCGTTCACGCTTATACCAACGATCAGAAGATCCTCGACCAGATCCATCCCGACATGCGCCGCGCCCGCGCCGCCGCAATGTCGATGATCCCGACCACCACCGGCGCCGCCCGCGCGGTCGGCGAGGTGCTCCCGGAGCTGAAGGGGAAGCTCGACGGCTCCGCCATCCGCGTGCCGACGCCCAACGTCAGCCTTATCGACCTTACCTTCACGCCTGCCCGCGAGACGACGCTCGAGGAGGTGAACGGCATTCTCAAGGCGGCTTCGGAGAGCGGTCCGCTGAAGGGGATCCTCGCTTATACCGACGAGCCGCTCGTCTCGATCGATCTCAACCACAATCCGGCCTCGTCCACGGTGGACAGCCTCGAGACCGCGGTTCTCGAGGGCAAGCTCGTTCGGGTCCTTTCCTGGTACGACAACGAATGGGGCTTCTCGAACCGGATGGTCGACACGGCTGGAGCGATCGGAAGGCTGATCTGACGTCATGCCGTCATTTCGAACGCTGGACGACCTGGATGATGTAATGGGCAAGCGCGCGCTCGTCCGCGTGGACCTCAACGTCCCGATGAGCGACGGTCACGTCACCGACGACACGCGGATGCGTGCGACGCTGCCGACCGTGACCGAGCTTGCCGACCGCGGAGCGATCGTGCTGCTGCTCTCGCATTTCGGCCGCCCCAAGGCGCCGAGCCCGGAATTCTCGCTGTCGCGTGTGACCCGCGCCTACGAAGAGGTGCTCGGACGCGAGGTGCGCTACGTCGATTGGGAGGTGGCGGAGGAGAATGTCGCCATGCTCAGGCCGGGCGACGTTGCAATCCTGGAAAATACCCGCTTCTTCGGCGGCGAGGAGAAGAACGATCCGGCCGTGGTCGACCGGTTCGCCAAGCTGGCCGATTTTTACGTCAATGACGCCTTCTCCGCCGCCCACCGCGCCCACGCCTCGACGGAAGGACTTGCCCACCGCCTGCCGGCTTATGCCGGGCGGGCGATGGAGGCGGAGCTGAAGGCGCTGCAAAAGGCGCTCGGCGAGCCGGAGCGGCCGGTCGCCGCGGTGGTCGGCGGCGCCAAGGTTTCGTCCAAGCTCGAGGTGCTCCGCCACCTCGTCACCCGCGTCGATCATCTAATCATCGGCGGCGGCATGGCGAACACCTTCCTCGCCGCCCGCGGAGTGAGCGTCGGCAAGTCGCTCTGCGAGCACGATCTGACCGGGACCGCGAACGAGATACTCGACGCGGCGGACCGCGCGAACTGCACCGTTCATCTGCCCTACGACGTGGTGGTGGCGAAGGAATTTGCCGCCAATCCGCCATCGGTAAGGACCTGCAACGTCCACGAAGTCGCAGCGGACGAGATGATCCTGGATGTCGGGCCGGCGGCGGTGGAAGCGCTCGGGGACGCGCTGAAGACGTGCCGGACGCTGGTCTGGAACGGCCCTCTGGGCGCCTTTGAGACGCCGCCATTCGACCGCGCCACGGTCGCGCTCGCGCAGACCGCGGCGGCGCTGACGCAGAGCGGGTCGCTCGTCTCGGTGGCGGGGGGCGGAGACACCGTCGCCGCACTCAACCATGCCGGAGCGGCCGCGGACTTCACCTTCGTTTCCACCGCCGGCGGCGCCTTCCTTGAATGGATGGAAGGCAAGGAGCTGCCCGGAGTCAAAGCGCTGCTGCGCGACTAATCAGATCAGGGAGTTAAATGATGACGTTCACGCCTGCCGTTAAGAATATCCTGTCGAAATATGAGAGCGACAATCCCGGCACGAAGGCGAATCTGGCGCGGATCCTGACGCAGGGGCGCCTCGGCGGCACCGGCAAGCTCATCATCCTGCCGGTGGACCAAGGCTTCGAGCACGGCCCGGCACGCAGCTTCTCGGTCAACGAGCCCGCCTACGACCCGCATTACCATTACCAGCTGGCGATCGACGCCGGCCTTTCCGCGTATGCGGCCCCGCTCGGCATGCTGGAAGCGGGTGCGGACACGTTCGCTGGGCAGATCCCGACGATCCTCAAGGTCAACAGCTCGAACAGCTGGGCGACCGGGGTTAACCAGGCGGTCACCGGCACCGTCGACGACGCGCTCCGCCTCGGCTGCGCCGCGATTGGCTTCACCATCTATCCGGGCTCCGACGACATCTTCGAGATGATGGAGGAAATCCGCGAGATGTCCTCGGAGGCGAAGGCCGTCGGCATCGCCACCGTCATCTGGTCCTATCCGCGCGGCGGCAAGCTTTCGAAGGAGGGCGAACTCGCGCTGGATGTCGGCGCTTACGCAGCGCACATGGCCGCTTTGCTTGGCGCGCACATCATCAAGGTGAAGCTCCCGACTGCTCACATCGAGCAGAAGGACGCTCAGAAATCCTACGAAGGACGCGATTTCGCAGCCCAGGCGGACCGCGTCCGCCACGTCGTCCAGAGCTGCTTCAACGGCCGCCGAATCGTCGTCTTCTCGGGCGGCGCCTCGAAGGGCACCGACGCGGTGTTCCAGGACGCGCGCGACATCCGCGACGGTGGCGGCAACGGCTCGATCATCGGCCGCAACACCTTCCAGCGCCCGCGCGAGGAGGCGATCGCGATGCTGGGTAAGCTCGTCCGCATCTACAAGGGCGAGGAGTAAGGGAGGCGAACCGCCGCTACCTCGCGCGGCAGTTCGCACGCCCGACCGGGCCGGTCGGCCGCTGGCTGATCGGGCCTTGGCTCGATCGGATCAGCCGCGCGATGAACCGGCTGACCTTCGAGCAGCTTGGGATTGCGGGTCCGGAGCGCGTGCTTGAGGTCGGCTTCGGCGGCGGCGACCTCATCGAATGGATCCTGTCCGCGACCGAGGCGAAGGCGATCGGCGTGGACGCTTCGGAAGCGATGCTGAAGCGCGCGCAGGGCCGCTTTCGGCGCGAGCTTGCGCAGGGGAGGCTCCGGCTGGAGCAGGGGCTCGCCGACGCGCTGCCGCTGCCGGGCGGGAGCATCGACCGGGCCTGCAGCGTCAACACCCTCTATTTCTGGCCGGATTTGCATTCGGCGCTGGCCGAATTCGCGCGGGTGCTACGGCCGGGCGGAAGGCTGGTCCTCTGCTTCCAGACGCCGGAATCGGTTCACGCCTGGCGGGGCAGCGTCCACGGCTTTCGAGCCTATGGTGCGGACGAGGTGGCTGGATTAATGGAAGCCGCCGGCTTCGGCACCGTCCGGCGCGCTGCCGGAGAGGCGCCGGCGGTAGGCGAATTCATCTGTCTGAGCAGCGAGCGTGGCAATGATTGACGACGACGATGACCTGCGGCTCGATCCATCGAGTAGGTGCGGAGCGCTCCGCGCTCCGCAGTCATGTCCGGGGGACATGACGGACCTTCTCGATTTCGCCTCCCGCTTCGAGTCCGGCTCGCGCGGCCCGGCCCAGCTCTATCTGATCTCTCCGCTGGAGGTGGGCGGCGATTTTCCGGACAAGCTCCGCGCTGCGCTCGACGCCGGGCCGGTTGCCGCTTTCCAGTTCCGGGTGAAGGGCGTCGACCAGCACGAGGCGGCGCGTCTTGCAGAGCCCTTGCAGCGCATCTGCGAGGCGCGGGAAGTGGCGTTCATCGTCAACGACGACATGGCGCTTGCGAAGCGGCTCGGCGCGGAGGGGGTGCATCTCGGCCAGGGCGACGGCGATCCGCGCGAGGCGAGGGCGCTGCTCGGGCCATCGGCCCAGATCGGCGTCACCTGCCACGACAGCCGCCACCTCGCGATGGAAGCGGGGGAGGCGGGCGCGGACTATGTGGCGTTCGGCGCCTTCTTCCCGACCGGCACCAAGGAGACGTTCCACCGGCCGGAATCGTCCATCCTCGGCTGGTGGTCGGCTCTTTTCGAGCTGCCCTGCGTAGCGATCGGCGGGATCACGGCCCAGAATGGGCGTGCCCTCATCGAAGCGGGTGCGGATTTCCTCGCGGTGTGCAGCGCCGTCTGGGGGCATTCGGAAGGCCCCGGGGCGGCGGTGGCGGAGTTTCAGACTATCCTGCAGCGCTAGCGCGCCGCCTGCGCAATCATGGAGCGGAGGGTCAGCGCGTCGTCGATGGCGTGGGCGAAGAGATCGTTGTTGAAATAGCACCAGACCTGCCGCCCGGCACGCGACTGTTCCACGATCCAGTCGGACCAGCCGAGCAGGCCCTCGTCCGAATAGCGGCCCCAATATTTGCCCTCCCCGCCGTGGAAGCGGACATAGGCGATCGGCCCCGCCGCCCAGCGGGGGCTCGTGGAGCCCGGCATATCATGGACGCAGAACGAGACGCCGCGCCGGTCGAGCAGAGCCAGCATCTCTTCCGTGTACCAGCTCGTTTCGCGGAACTCGAAGACGTGGGTGAGGTCGGCCGGTAGGAGGTCGATGAACTCGGCGAGCCGCTCGAGGTTGATCTTGAAGCGGGGCGGAAGCTGGAAGAGCACCGGCCCGAGCCGGTCGCCCAGGTGCCGCATCGGCGTCAGCATCCGCTCCAGCGGCTCGGCGCAATCCTTGAGCTTCTTGGCCTGGGTGAGGAAGCGGTTAGCCTTCACGGCATAACAGAAGCCCGGCGGCGCCTGCTCCCGCCATTTGTCGAACGTCTCCGCCTTCGGCAGCATGTAGAAGCTGTTGTTGATCTCGACCGTGTCGAAGGTGGCCGAATAGTGTTCGAACCAGCGCTTCACCGGGAGCTTCTCGGGATAGAAGGGGCCGCGCCAGTGCTTGTAGTTCCAGCCTGAGCAGCCGACGCGGATCGCACCGGGTTCCATCTCCATCCCAACACGGGCCGAGGGAAATAAGTTTCAGCTTCGGCGTTGGAGCGCCAAACCTATGTTTAGTGGAGCGTACCCGGTGTCCAAGAGCGTCCTCATCAATTCCTTCCTTGTCGGAACCGTTGCAATCGCCGTGGCAGGCGCCGCGATCACACCCGGAGACATCGCCGAAGCGCAGTCGAGCAAGGCTGCCAACTCTGCTGAGCCCAAGGCCCAGGCGCAGGCGAGCGAAGAGAAACTGGACGGCACCATCTTCCACGCGCAGGTCCTGCTCGACCGGGCAGGCTTCTCCCCAGGCGTGATCGACGGCCTCAAGGGGACGTCCTTCGACCATGCGGTAAAGGGCTTCCAGGAAGCGCGCGGGCTTCAGGTGACGGGCGAGCTCGACAATGCGACCCGCGCCGCACTCCTGCAGGACAAGGCCCCCTCGGTCCGCCGGCTCCGGATCGACGAAAGCGACGCGCGCGGCCCGTTCACGCCGATCCCGAAGGAGCCGGAAGAGCAGGCGAAGATGGAGCGGCTCGCCTATCGCAACCTGCTCGAGAAGGTGGCCGAGAAGTTCCACACCACGCCGGCAACGATCATCGCGCTCAACAGCCCGTCGATGGCGCTTCGGGCGGGAACGGTGCTTCGCCTTCCGAACGTGCTCCCCTCATCGCGGAGCTACGAGGGTGTGAAGCCCGACGTCGCGCAGCTCTTGAGCGACCTCAACATCAGCGGCAGCCAGCCCAAGGCAGAGCGGGTGGTGGTCGACAAATCCGAGAAGGTGGTGCGGGTATTCGGGCAGGGCGACCGCCTCATCGCGCAGTTCCCGGCCACGCTCGGAAGCGAGAAGGACCCGCTGCCGCTCGGCAACTGGAAGGTGAACACGATCGCCTACAACCCGCCGTTTAAATACCAGCCCCAGCTCTTCTGGGACGTGAAAGACACGGAGAAGGAGCAGATGCTTCCCCCGGGTCCCAACGGTCCCGTCGGCATCGCCTGGATCGATTTGAACCGCGAGCATATCGGCATCCACGGCACCAATTCACCCGAAACGATCAAGCGGGCCGAGAGCCATGGTTGCGTCCGCCTTACCAACTGGGACGTAGCCCGCCTCAGCCGGATGATCGGCAACGGGATGAAGGTGGTTTTCCAGGCCTGACATGGGTAAGCTTTCCAGATGGGGAAGCTGAAGCTCATCGCCACGAACCTCGTCACCGCCGTGGTGGTCGCGGCGGCGACGAGCGCCTTCTGGATCGTGGCGTTCAACAATGGGCGGGTCGACGAGAAGAAAGCGGCGGCTCCTGCGGCAAGGGCCGAAGCACCGCTCGACGTCGAGCTCGGCCCCACCGGGCTCGCCATTCCCGTGGCGGGCGTCAAGGGAGCGGACCTCCTCGACACCTACAAGCAGGCCCGTGCCGGCGGTGCCCGGGTTCACGATGCGATCGACATCATGGCCCCGCACGGCACCCCTGTGGTCGCCGCGGCGCCCGGCAGGGTGGAGAAACTGTTCTTCAGCAAGGGCGGGGGCGGGATCACGGCCTATGTCCGTTCTCCCGACAATCGCTATATCTTCTATTATGCCCACCTCCAGGATTACGCCCCGGGCCTCCGGGAAGGACAGCTGGTGAAGCAGGGCGACCGGATCGGGAGCGTCGGAAGCACCGGCAACGCCAATCCTGCCGGGCCTCACCTCCATTTCGCGATCCACCGCATGGCGGCGGGCGAGAAATGGTACAAGGGCAGTGCGGTCAATCCCTATCCGCTGCTTGTCGGACCCCGGCCGCCCCGCTAAAGCCGGGCCGCATTTTCCAAAAGCGAGCAAGACATGAAGATCAGCGGCGTGGACATCCGTCCCGGCAACATCATCGAATATGAGGGCGGCATCTGGCGCGCTGTGAAGATCCAGCACACCCAGCCCGGCAAGGGCGGCGCGTACATGCAGGTCGAGATGAAGAACCTCATCGACGGCCGCAAGAACAACGTCCGCTTCCGCTCGGCCGAGACGGTGGAGCGCGTCCGGCTCGACACCAAGGATTTCCAGTTCCTTTATGCCGACGGCGACGATCTCGTCTTCATGGACAAGGAAAGCTACGAGCAGGTTCAGCTGCCGAAGGACCTGATCGGCGAGCCGGCGGCGTTCCTCCAGGACGGGATGGACGTGGTGATGGAGCTATACAACGAGCGGCCGATCAGCGTTCAGCTCCCCGACCAGATCGAAGCGACGATCGTCGAGGCGGACGCGGTGGTGAAGGGGCAGACCGCTTCGTCGAGCTACAAGCCCGCGATCCTCGACAATGGCGTTCGAGTGATGGTGCCGCCGCACATTTCCAGCGGAACCCGCATCGTGGTGGATGTTTACAACCAGGAATATGTGAGGCGGGCGGACTGACCGGACTGACCGTCTCCCCTCCCTACAAGGGAGGGGCCGGGGGTGGGTGGCGACCGAAGGGAGCCGTTCCGCCCCAGCACTGGCGCCAGAGCCGGCATCGAGCCGGCACTGTCGCACCCACCCCTTGCCCCTCCCTTACAGGGAGGGGTGGAGTAATCCGATGGTATCCCATTCAGGTTTGATCACCGTCATGCAGCGCGCGGCGCGGAAGGCGGCGCCGCGGCTTCGGCGCGACTTCGGCGAGGTCGAGCAGCTGCAGGTGAGCCGCAAGGGACCTGCCGACTTCGTCTCGATGGCCGACAAGCGCGCCGAGCAGACGCTCGTCGAGGAGCTTCGGCACGCGCGGCCGGACTGGGGCTTCAACCTCGAAGAGGGCGGCATAGTCGCCGGCGATCCGACGAAGCCGCGCTGGATCATCGATCCGATCGACGGCACCTCCAATTTCCTTCACGGCATCCCCCATTTCTCGATCTCGATTGCGGTCGAGGACCCGCGCGGGCCCGGCGGCAAGCCGGAGATCACCCAAGCCCTGGTCTACCAGCCGCTGACCGATGAGAGCTTCTGGGCCGAGAAGGGCAGGGGCTCCTGGCTGAACGAGCGCCGCCTCCGCGTCTCCTCGCGGCGCGATCTTGCGGACGCGCTAATTGCCACCGGCATCCCTTATTTTGGCCACGGGCAGCTTCCGCGCTTCCAGAAGATCCTCGACGCGGTCGCCCCGCAGGTGGCTGGGATCCGCCGCTTCGGCTCGGCTGCGCTTGATCTCGCCTGGGTCGCGGCGGGCCGTTTCGACGGCTTCTGGGAGGAGGACCTCAACCTCTGGGACATCGCGGCGGGCGTGCTCCTTGTGCGGGAAGCGGGCGGCTTCGTCACCGACTTCCGGGGTGCCGACCGGGCGCTTGAGACGGGGCAGGTTCTCGCGGCCAATGACCAGCTTCATTCGCGGCTTCACAAGCTCGTTGCAGGCGCTCTTCGCTGAGCGTCCTATACCGTTCGGAACATTCGTTAATTCCCGCCGGTTTCCGCCCTTGCCGCTAGTTGTTGCGGTGGCGGTTCCGCTGTCCTAGAAGCCGCGCAACTCAAGTTCCTGGAGAGTCTCGATGGCGTTCAACGCCGCCGAATATCTGCCCATCCTGCTGTTCCTCGGCGTGGCGCTCTCGCTTTCGGCGTCGTTCGTCTTCCTGCCGATGATCATCGCCAAGCTGACGGGCGCGGAGAACCCGTATCCGGACAAGCTCGCGGAATATGAATGCGGCTTCCCGGCCTTCGAGGATCCGCGTTCCCAGTTCGACGTCCGCTTCTACCTCGTCGCCATCCTGTTCATCATCTTCGACCTCGAGGCGGCGTTCCTCTTCCCCTGGGCGGTGTCGCTCGGCGCGATCGGCGTCGCGGGCTGGGCCGCGATGATGATCTTCCTAGCCGAGCTGACGCTCGGCTTCATCTATGCTTGGAAGAAGGGGGCGCTCGAATGGGAGTGATCCTCGATCCGCGGCACGAGAATGTGCGGCCGGCCGATCTCCAGCAGCCGGATCCGGAATTCTTCAATCAGATGCAGTCGGAGGTCGCCGACAAGGGCTTCCTCGTCACCTCGACCGAGGATCTGTTCCAGTGGGCGCGGACGGGCTCGCTATGGTGGATGACGTTCGGCCTGGCCTGCTGCGCGGTGGAGATGATCCACGCCAACATGCCGCGCTACGATCTCGAGCGGTTCGGCGTCGCCCCGCGCGCAAGCCCGCGCCAGTCGGACGTGATGATCGTCGCCGGCACGCTCTGCAACAAGATGGCTCCGGCGCTGAGGCGCGTCTACGACCAGATGTCGGAGCCCCGCTACGTCATCTCGATGGGAAGCTGCGCCAATGGCGGCGGCTATTACCATTACAGCTATTCGGTGGTTCGCGGCTGCGACCGGATCGTGCCGGTGGACATCTACGTGCCAGGCTGTCCGCCGACCGCCGAGGCCTTGCTCTACGGCGTCATGCAGCTGCAGCGGAAAATCCGCCGCGTCGGCACGATCGAGCGCTGAGATGGCGAGAAGCTCGGCACCGCGTATCCCTCCCCGCGAGGGCATCGTCGATGAGGTGAAGGCGGCGATCGGCGACGCTTTCCTCGAATATATGGACGCGGCCGGCGAAATCTCGATCGACGTCGCGCGGGAGAGCATCGTCGAGGTGTGCCGGACTCTCCGCGACTGCTTCGAATATCAGCAGCTGATGGAGATTGCGGGCGTCGATTATCCGCAGCGGGCGGAGCGGTTCGACGTCGTCTACCACCTGCTCAGCGTCACCAGGAACCACCGCATCCGCCTTCGCGTCACCACCGACGAGGACAAGCCGGTGCCGTCGGTCACCGGGCTCTGGCCGGTCGCCGGCTGGCTTGAGCGCGAAGTGTTCGACATGTTCGGAGTGCTGTTCGAGGGTAATAACGACCTTCGCCGCATCCTCACCGATTACGGCTTCCGAGGGCACCCGTTCCGCAAGGACTTCCCCCTCTCGGGCTATGTCGAGCTCCGTTATTCGGAGGAGCAGAAGCGCGTCGTCTACGAGCCCGTGCGGCTTGCGCAGGATTTCCGCAGCTTCGATTTCCTGAGCCCCTGGGAAGGCGCCGAATATATCCTTCCGGGCGACGAGAAGGTGCAGGGCGAAGCGCCGGGCGCTCCCACTCCCGCCGTCGCCGGGGAGACGGCGAAGAAATGAGCACCGACGCCACCGAGATCTGGAGCGAGGAGGAGGTTGCCAACAGCGGCGCCACCCAGTCCAGCATCGCCAATTACACGATCAATTTCGGGCCTCAGCACCCGGCCGCGCACGGCGTGCTCCGGCTCGTGCTCGAACTGGATGGTGAGATCGTCGAGCGTGTCGACCCGCACGTGGGGCTCCTCCACCGCGGCACCGAGAAGTTCTGCGAATACAAGACCTACATTCAGTCGATCCCGTACATGGACCGGCTCGATTACGTCTCGCCGATGTGCATGGAGCACAGCTATGTGCTGGCGATCGAGAAGCTGCTCGATCTGGAAGTGCCGCTCCGGGCGCAGTATCTCCGCGTCTTCTTCGCCGAGCTGACCCGTATCTCGAACCACCTGCTGAACATCGGCAGCCACATCATGGATGTGGGCGCGATGACTCCGAACCTGTGGCTGTTCGAGCCGCGCGAAGACATTATGAACTTCTACGAGCGCGTCTCCGGCGCCCGAATGCACGCCAATTATTTCCGTCCGGGCGGCGTTCACCAGGACGTGCCCGCGGGGCTGCTCGAAGAGATTGTTGACTGGCTCGACACCAAGCTCCACCGCCTGTTCGAGGACGCGCTGAGCCTCGTCGTCGACAACCGCATCTTCAAGCAGCGCAACGTCGATATCGGCACCGTCTCCAAGGAAGACGCGCTCGCCTGGGGCTTCTCCGGGCCGATGATCCGCGCGTCCGGCATTCCCTGGGATATCCGCAAGTCGCAGCCCTACGACGTTTACGACCGCGTGCAGTTCGACGTTCCGGTCGGCACCAAAGGCGATTGCTACGACCGCATGATGGTGCGGGTCGAGGAAGTGCGGCAATCCGCGCGGATCATGAAGCAGTGCCTGGAGCAGATCCCGGAAGGGCCGATCGCCTCGCTCGATCGCAAGGTGGTGCCGCCGAAGCGGGCCGAGATGAAGCAGTCGATGGAAGCGCTCATCCACCACTTCAAGCTCTACACCGAGGGCTTCCACGTGCCGGCGGGCGAAGTCTATGTCGCCACCGAGAGCCCCAAGGGAGAGTTCGGCATCTATCTCGTCTCCGACGGCACCAATAAGCCCTATCGCGTCAAAATCCGGCCCACCGGCTTCTCGCATCTCCAAGCGATGGACTTCATGACCAAGGGCCACATGCTCGCAGACGCCACCGCCATTCTCGGTGCAATGGACATCGTGTTCGGGGAGGTGGACCGCTGATGGCCGACATCCTCCCCAACTCGATCCCCGATATCGACGAGCTTCGCGCCCGCTGGGGCAGCTTCGCCTTCACGGCTGAGAACGAGGCCAAGGCGAAGACGATCATCGGCCGCTACCCGCCGGGAAGGCAGCAGAGCGCGATCATTCCCTTGCTCGACATGGCGCAGCGCCAGGTGGGGGCGGAGACGGACACACAGGGATGGCTGCCGGTGCCGGTGATCGAATATGTCGGCGCCTATCTCGGTATGCCCTACATGCGGGCGCTCGAGGTCGCGACCTTCTACACGATGTTCAACCTGCGCCCCGTCGGCCGTTACCACGTGCAGGTGTGCGGCACGACGCCGTGCATGCTTCGCGGCTCGGACGACGTGCTCGCCGCCTGCTATGCCAAGGGCATGAAGAAGGGCGGGACGACGCCGGACGGGCTGTTCACGCTCACCGAGGTCGAATGCCTCGGCGCCTGCGCAAACGCGCCGATGGTCCAGATCAACGACGACAATTACGAGGACCTGACATTCGAGAGCACCACCCGCGTGCTCGAAGCGCTCGCCCGTGGCGAGGTGCCGAAGCCGGGTCCGCAGGTTGCGCGCCAGACCAGTGCTCCCGAGGGTGGTCCGACCACACTCACCAAGATGACCGAGCGCAACTACGATTATCGGGGGCAGTGGCAGTGACGATCACCTCGCTCACCGACAAGGACCGCATCTTCACCAACCTCTACGGCTACCAGGATTGGGGCCTGAAGGGGGCGCAGGCGCGCGGCGACTGGGACGAGACGGCGCGGCTGATGGGCATCGGCCAGGATGCGATCATCGACATCGTCAAGGAATCCGGCCTTCGCGGCCGCGGCGGCGCGGGCTTTCCGACCGGCATGAAATGGGGCTTCATGCCCAAGGAGCCGAAGGAGGGGAAACCCAACTTCCTCGTCATCAACGCCGACGAATCCGAGCCGGGATCCTGCAAGGACCGCGAGATCATCCGCCACGATCCGCACAAATTGATCGAGGGCGCGCTCATCGCCGGCTTCGCGATGCGTGCGCGGGCCTGCTACATCTACATTCGCGGCGAATTCATCCGCGAGGCTGAGACGCTGTTCGCGGCCGTGCAGGAGGCCTATGATGCGGGGCTTCTCGGCAAGAACGCGGCCAAATCCGGCTTCGATTTCGACGTCTTCGTCCACCGCGGCGCCGGCGCTTACATCTGCGGCGAGGAGACGGCGCTTCTCAACAGCCTCGAGGGCAAGAAGGGCTTCCCGCGCCTGAAGCCTCCGTTCCCGGCCGGCGCCGGCCTTTACGGCTGCCCGACGACGGTCAACAATGTGGAATCGATCGCGGTCGTCCCAACGATCCTCCGCCGCGGCGCGGCCTGGTTCAAGGGCTTCGGCCGCGAGAAGAACGAGGGCACCAAGCTCTTCCAGCTCTCCGGCCATATCAACAAGCCATGCGTCGTCGAAGAGGCGATGTCGATCCCGTTCCGCGAGCTGATCGACAAGCATGGCGGCGGCATCCGCGGCGGCTGGGACAATCTGCTGGCCGTCATCCCCGGCGGCTCCTCGGTTCCGCTCGTGCCCGCGGCGCAGATCATGGACGCGCCGATGGATTTCGACGGCCTCCGCGATCTCGGCTCCGGCCTCGGCACGGCGGCGGTGATCGTGATGGACAAGTCCACCGACATCGTCCGGGCGATCAGCCGCATCTCATACTTCTACAAGCATGAGAGCTGCGGCCAGTGCACGCCCTGCCGTGAAGGCACGGGCTGGATGTGGCGCGTGATGGAGCGCCTCCGCGAAGGCAATGCCGACATCCACGAGATCGACATGCTCTGGGACGTTACCAAGCAGGTCGAAGGCCACACCATCTGCGCGCTCGGCGACGCCGCTGCCTGGCCGATCCAGGGCCTCATCCGCCACTTCCGGCCGGAGCTGGAGCGCCGCATCGTCGAGAAGCAGGGACAGGCGCTGGAGGCGGCGGAGTGAAGGCCCGCATCCTCCTCGTTCTCGCAGGGTGTATCGCGGCGCTTCCCGCCTTTGCCGCGCCTGGGCCCGGATCAAGCCCTGCCCGCGCGCCGACGCCGGAAGAGCTTCGAATGTTGCACGAGCTATCCCGCTGCATGGTCAAGGACCATGGTAAGAAGGTGGAACGGCTCCTCGCCATGGACTATCGAAGCGCGGCCTACGCGCCTGCGCTGCGTAGCCTTGCGCGGGACGGTGGCCGGTGCTTCCCCTATTTCGGGGCTTTGCGGATGTCCTCCGTGCTTCTTGCGGGGGGACTGGCCGAGGCAAGTCTCCCGGCGGCGCTGAACGGCTCCCCGCTCGCGCAGCGGGTCGCCTACGATCCCTCGAAACCCGCAGTCAAACCGCACGACGAGGGCGAGTATCTCGGCTTGTGCGCCGTACGTACAATGCCGGACGAGGTCGCGGCGCTCCTCGCCGCCGCCGCCGGTAGCGCCGAGGAAGCGACTGCAGCGGGTGTGATCGCACCGAAGCTTGCGCCTTGCGTTCAGGCTGGTGCCTCGGCTCGGATCAATCGACCGGGGCTGAGGGCACTGTTCGCGCTTGCCGCCTATCGGCTGGTGACCGGACGCGGTCTCCAGCCTGCTGCCCAACCGGGAATTCAGTAGGTTATGCCCAAGGTCAAAGTCGACGGCGTCGAGATCGAGGTTCCGCAGGGGGCGACCGTGCTCCAGGCGTGCGAGCTTGCGGGCAAGGAGATCCCGCGCTTCTGCTATCACGAGCGGCTGACGATCGCCGGCAATTGCCGCATGTGCCTCGTCGAGGTGAAGCCGGGGCCGCCCAAGCCGCAGGCGTCCTGCGCTCTGCCGGCGGCGGAGAACCAGGAGATCATCACCAACTCGGCGACCGTCAAGAAGGCGCGGGAAGGGGTGATGGAGTTCCTCCTCATCAACCACCCGCTCGATTGCCCCATTTGCGACCAAGGCGGCGAATGCGATCTCCAGGATCAGGCCATGGCCTATGGGCGCGGCCACAACCGCTTCGAGGAGAATAAGCGGGCCGTCACCGACAAGTATATGGGTCCGGTTGTGAAGACGATCATGACGCGGTGCATCCATTGCACGCGCTGCGTCCGCTTCGCCGAGGAAGTCGCCGGGGTGGAGGAGATCGGAGCGATCAACCGCGGCGAGAATATGGAGATCACCTCGTACCTTGAGGGCGCGGTGACTTCGGAGCTGTCAGGCAACGTCGTTGATCTCTGCCCGGTCGGAGCTTTGGTCTCGAAGCCCTACAGCTTCGAGGCGCGTCCGTGGGAGCTTCGCAAGATCCCCGGCATCGACGTGATGGACGCGGTCGGCTCCAACATCCGCATCGATGCGCGCCAGCGCGAGGTGATGCGGGCGCTTCCGCGCATCAACGAAGACGTCAACGAGGAGTGGATCAGCGACAAGACGCGCCACGCCGTGGACGGCCTTCTCCGCCGCCGCCTCGACCGGCCTTGGGTGCGGCGCGAAGGCAAGCTGCAGCCCGCGAGCTGGGAAGAAGCATTCGCGGCGATCGCCGAGGTGGCAAGGGGCGCCGGCAGCAGCGTCGCGGCTGTCGCGGGCGATCTGCTCGACGTCGAGACCATGTACGCAGCCAAGAAGCTGCTGCAGTCGATGGGTTCCACTTTGCTGGAAGGCCGCCAGACCGGCCTAAGCTATGACGCCTCGAACCTTGGCGCGGTGAACTTCAACTCCACCATCGCCGGCATCGAGACGGCGGATGCGATCCTGCTGGTCGGCTCCAACCCACGCTGGGAGGCGCCGCTCGTCAATACCCGCATCCGCAAGGCCGTGAAGGCGGGCGCGCGGGTGTTCGCGATCGGGCCGGAGATCGATCTCACCTATCCGGTGCAGTGGATCGGCGACGATCTGTCGGTGCTTGGGGGCCTGCCTGCTGCCGTTGCCGATGCCCTCACCGGCGCCGCACGTCCCGCAGTGGTCGTCGGCGCGGGCGCTCTGAAGGTGCCGGGAGCGCAGGCGGCGAGCCTCGCGCTGGTGGGCCGGTTCAACCTCGTTCGTGACGGCTGGAACGGCTACAACGTGCTCCATACGTCGGCGTCCCGCATGGGCGGGTTGATGCTCGGCTACGCACAGCCGCGGGGGATGGCGGCGCTGGTCGAGGCAGCGTCCAAGCTTGTGTTCCTTCTGGGCGCGGATGAGGGCGATTTCTCGGGGCTCGGCGGCAGCTTCAAGGTCTATGTCGGCCACCATGGCGACAAGGGCGCCTCCATCGCCGACGTGATCCTGCCGGGCGCCGCTTACACCGAGAAGCACGGAACCTACGTCAATCTCGAGGGCCGCGTGCAGCTTTCGGAGAAGGCGGTGGATGCGCCGGGCGATGCACGCGAGGATTGGTCGATCTTGCGGGCGCTGTCCGAAGCGCTCGGGCGGCCGCTGCCGTTCGACAGCTTCGGCGAGCTCCGCCGCCAGCTTCGCGAAGACCATCCGGAATTCGGCCGGACGGGACTCATCGCCTATGAATGGGCGCCTCCGGCGCTTGACGCGAGCGAGCTCAAGAGCGGTTCGGCCGTCGTCTACCCGATCCAGGATTTCTACCTGACCAATCCGATCGCCCGCTCCTCGCCCACGCTGCAGCGCTGCTCCGAGGAGATCCTCCACGGCGCCACTTTCCAGGAAGCGGCCGAATGACTGAGTTCCTTCAATCCTATCTCGGCTATGGCGCCGGCTGGTTCCTGGCGACGCTGGTGCTCATCCTGATGATCGCCTTCCCGCTGATGCTTGCGGTGGCGATGATCATCTATGCGGATCGCAAGATCTGGGCGGCGATGGCGCTTCGGCGCGGGCCGAACGTGGTGGGGCCGTTCGGCCTGCTGCAAAGCTTCGCGGACGGGCTCAAGGTCTTCCTCAAGGAGACCATCGTCCCCTCGGCGGCGAACAGGGGCCTTTTCCTGCTTGCGCCGATCCTCACCTTCACGCTGGCGCTGATCGGCTGGGCAGTGATCCCGTTCGGGCCGGACATGGTGCTCGCCAACATCAATGTCGGCCTGCTCTACCTCCTCGCCGTCTCGTCGCTCAGCGTCTACGGAGTGGTGATCGCCGGCTGGTCGTCCAACTCCAAATATCCCTTCTATTCGGCGCTTCGGGCAGCCGCGCAGATGGTGAGCTACGAGGTCTCGATCGGCTTCGTGCTGATCGGCGTCATCCTCTGGGCCGGTTCGTTCAACCTCACCGCGATCATCGAGGCGCAGCGTAGCCACGTCTGGATCATCAACGGGTTCGGCTTCAATCCCTTGCTGTTCCCGATGAGCATCATCTTCTTCATCTCGGCGCTCGCCGAGACGGCGCGTGCCCCGTTCGATCTCACCGAAGCGGAATCGGAGCTCGTTGCGGGCTTCCAGACCGAATATTCCTCCATGAGCTTCGCGCTCTTCTGGCTCGGCGAATACGGCAACGTGCTCCTGATGTGCGGTTTGAACGCCGTGCTCTTCTGGGGCGGTTGGCTGCCGCCGATCGACTGGGCGCCGCTCTATGCCATCCCGGGCATCCTCTGGTTCTTCCTGAAGATCATGATCTTCTTCTTCATCTTCAGCTGGGT
>NZ_DASVUE010000148.1:0-13552 GCF_036387215.1 Allosphingosinicella sp.
CTTGTGCGACTCCCGCCGGGGCGGCAAGAGGCGCCGATGGCGACCGACCCGCACCGGCTGTTCGAGGATTGGTTCGCGCTCGCGCGCGAAGCCGAGCCGAACGATGCGAACGCGATGGCGCTGGCGACCGCCGATGCCGCGGGACGCCCTTCGGTCCGGATGGTGCTCCTGAAGGGGCACGACCAGCGCGGGTTCGTCTTCTACACCAACCAGGACAGCCGCAAGGGCGGCGAACTCGAGGCGAACCCCAATGCCGCCTTGCTCTTCCACTGGAAGTCGCTGAGGCGCCAGGTGCGGGTCGAAGGCGCCGTCGAGCCGGTCGCGGCCGATGAGGCGGACGCCTATTTCGCCACGCGGTCGAGGGATTCGCAGCTCGGCGCCTGGGCGTCCGACCAGTCGCGGCCGCTCGACCGCCGGGAGACGTTCGAGAGCCGCTACGAGGAAATGCGCACGCGTTTCGAGGGGCAAGACGTGCCGCGGCCGCCGCGCTGGTCGGGCTACCGGGTGGTTCCGGAGCGGATCGAATTCTGGACGGACCGCGCGCACCGGCTGCACGAGCGCCGGCTGTTCACGCGCCGCGATGGCGGTTGGATCGAGGGGCTGCTTTTCCCGTGAGCGCGGTGCGCGATCATGCGCGGCTCACTGCTTCGGCCGCGATCGCCAGCTCCGTCACGGCGCTCTTCCTGCTGCTGCTCAAGGCCGTCGCCGCCTGGACGACCGGTTCGGTGGCGATGCTCGGATCGCTCGCCGATTCCGCACTCGATCTTCTGGCATCGCTGGTCACGCTCTACGGAGTGCGCGTCGCAGCAACTCCGGCCGACCACGACCACCGCTTCGGCCACGGCAAGGCCGAGGCGCTTGCGGCATTGTTCCAGGTCGCCCTCATCACCGCCTCCGCCGCCGGGATCGCCTGGCAGGCCGGCCACCGGCTGGCCGATGACAGCCCTACCAAGGCGGCCGAATTCGGCATCGCCGTGTCGCTGGTGGCGATTGCCGTCACGATCGGGCTGCTCCTCTATCAGCGAAGCGTCATCCGCCGGACGGGCTCGGTGGCGATCCGTGCCGACAACGTCCACTACCAAAGCGATCTGCTGCTCAACCTGTCGGTCATCGCCGCGCTCGTCATCGACCAGTATCTCGGGTTTACGGGCGCGGATCCGCTGTTCGGGATCGCGATCGCGCTCTGGCTCGCCTGGGGCGCGTTCAAGGCCTCGAACCAGGCGATCGACCAGCTGATGGACAAGGAATGGCCGGAGGAGAAGCGGCAGCGCTTCCTTGCCGTTGCCGCCCAGCATCCCGCCCTTCGAGGCATCCACGATTTCCGCACCCGCCGCAGCGGCTCCCGGGACTTCGCCCAGTTCCACATGTATGTCGCGCCGGACATGACCGTCGCCGAGGCGCATGAGGTAATGGACGCGGTCGAGGCGCGGATCGCCGAGGCGTTCCCAGGCGTGGAGATCCTCATCCACCTCGACCCCGAAGGCCATGTCGATCATCCGGACAACCCGCTCGTCGAGGCGGACGTCACCCCCAGCTGGTTTGGAAAGCGCCCATGACCCCACTTCGCTTCGTCCAGGTCGATGCCTTCGCCGACCGCCCCTTCACCGGCAATCCGGCTGCCGTGATCCCGCTCGACGAATGGCTTCCGGACGAGGTGATGCAGGCGATCGCGGAGGAGAACAATCTCAGCGAGACCGCCTTCACCGTGCCCGCGAGCGGGGACGCGGATTACGAGCTGCGCTGGTTCACTCCCACCACCGAGGTTGCGCTCTGCGGCCATGCGACGCTTGCCAGCGGCCATGTGCTGATCGAGGGCGACATTGTCCGCTTCCGCACCCGCAAGGCGGGCGTGCTGATCGTCGGCCGCGACGGGGATGCGCTGACGCTGGACCTGCCGGTGACGCTGGTGAAGCCGGGGCGGCATCCCGGCCTTCTGGAGGCACTTGGGACGCCGGAGGCGGAGGTGTTCATTTCCTATGCCGGCGCTGAGGCCACGGCGATCATCCTGCTGAAAGACGAAGCGGCGGTGCGCGGCTGCGCGCCCGACATGCGCGCTCTTCGCGACATCGACCTGATGGCCATCGTCACGGCTTCCGGCGAAGGCGGGCATGACGTTGCGAGCCGCGTGTTCGTACCCGCCTGGGGCGTGGACGAGGATCCGGTCACCGGCTCCGCCCACGCTGCGCTTGCGGCCTTCTGGTGCGAACGGCTCGGCCGCGACAGCTTCACCGCCTGGCAGGCAAGCCGGCGCGGCGGCCGCGTCGGATGCCGCCTCCTCGGCGACCGTGCCATCCTCGGCGGCAGGTGCGTCACCGTGATCGAGGGCAGCCTGCGGCTCTAGCGGATCGGCGACAGCAGGCTCGGCCGCCCGAATCCCGCCATCGCCGCTCCAGACTGGCGCGCCCACAAGGTCCAGAACCGTTCGAGAGCGTTCAACGCAGGAATTGTCCGGCTGACGTCCGGGGCTTCTGGCGGGAGAATACCCGCCCCGATGACATAGAGACGGGCGCCGCCGAAGTTGCCGAACAGCTGGTTCTTCGCCGCCTTCTTCAACTCCGCCGCCGGGTCGATTTGCCGAAGGCCCTTCTTCGCGTAGAAGCTCGTGGCGCTGGAATGCTCCAACATGTCGGACGCTATGATCACCACTTTGTCCCGCGCGCGGGAAGCGGCGATCGGACCCGACAATTGCTTCAGGCTCGACATGATTTCGCTCTGGGAGAAGGTGGCGGCACTGACCTTCTGGGCGGCGGCGACCCCTGCGAGCGCAATTCGGGAGGCGAGCAGCGGCTGATCGTGAAGGCATTTGTCGATCTGCCGCAATTTGGGCACAGAGATCGAGTTTCGTAGCTGAGCCGGCACCGCCGGCTCCACCGATCCCGCTGCGACTATTTCCGCAAAATGGCCCCTTCTGAATGCTGAGAAGCGGGCGATCGCGAACCTTGTCCCCGGGCCAATCAGCTTCACCACGTTCGCTCTTAGATTCTGCGTCAGCGCCGGATCGAGGGCAGTCGTTTCATCGATAAGGATAAAGACGTCCCGTGCCGACGGCGCGGGTGCAACGCCGATTGGATAGCGCCCGTAGCAGCTCGGAACGAGATTCTGTCCGGATGCGCCGGATGCGCCGGCCAGTGTCGCGGCCAACAGTGCGAGCCGAAGCAGGTGAGCGATCATGCCCTTGCCTCCCCGGGAGGAGGCAGAGCGTCGGGCGAACTTCCGTTCACGCCCGAAGGATGCTCGTACCCGAGCGCTCTCCCGGTATCGTGCCCGTTCCCACGACTGGCGCGCCGGACTGGCGAGCTGCGTAGCCGCTCCTCCGGCAGGTGGAGGTTGGTCGCCCCCTTCTTCTGCTCTTCCGCGATGAAGGTGTAGAAGTTCTTCTTGAAGTCGATGGGCGTGGGAGAGTGCTTCTCAAGAAGCTGATGGAGCTTCAAGAGCCGAGCGTTGGCAATCATCATCCTGCGTTCGATCGGCTCGAAGTAGGAGCCGTAGTCCGGCTGCCCCCTGGTGGCGCGCGATGCCTGCCGGCTTTGCTTGCCGGCAAAGCCGTACCGCAGTCCCACTCCCACTCCGACCAGCTGGGTGACCACAAAGATGATCGCGAGCATGATGAAGCCAGCAAGCGCCGCATTTTCCTTGGATGCAGCGGCGGGGTCGGCTGCGGGGGTTGCCGGTGCAGGCGCCGCGACCGCCGCCTGCAGCTCCGGCGAAAGTCCCGAGACGTCAGGGCCGCTGGGCGCCGCGGCAAGCTGCGCCTCCTCGATCTGCGCAGTGTGGAGTGTCTCAAGGCGCAGCACCGTGGATCCGATCGCAATGCTCAGGATCAAAACGCCGGCAATCCATGCCCAGGCATGATTGCCCACGTCGCCCGGTTTGCTCACGACGCGGTTCGCGCAGCGGACGTGCGGAGGATCCGCGTCGTCGATCGTCTGCGCCTCATCGAGGCTGACCACTCGGGAGGTGAAACAGGGATCCTTGTTTTTCTGATACTCGCGGAAGCAGTAGCGAAGAAGGCTCGTCCGGAACCACTGATGCCCGGCATGATGCGTCACCCAGACGAGGATCGTCGCAAGCACGAGCACGATCCCCACCATCAGCAGCTGTCTCGTATTTTCCGAGCCCTCCATGGCCATGAAGCCGCCCAGCAGATAGGAGAAGCCCAACCCTTCAAGAGCGATGAGGAGCGCGAGCAGACCCATCACCCAGACCGGTATCTCGCGGCGGCCGTGATCGTATGTCCGCTTCAGATATTCGATATTGTTATCGAACTCCTCCGGCGAAAGTGAGGTGCAATGTTTGGCATAGTCGCGGCAGAGCGTGTTCTCGACGTTCAGCCACTCCGCGTCCTGCGTCGAGTTGGAATAGTCGTTCGAGAAACGACTCAGCCTTCCGATGAGCGGGAAGGTATAGAAGAGCTCCGTCACCGCGAAGCTGCTGTGGCGCGCCGAATAGATCATCGCCACCGCCGCCAGCGCCAAGAGGGTCCAGATCCACCAGGCCGCAGCCGAAAACAGATAGTTGAGAAAGTCCATCGCTGCTGCCCCCGCAGAAAGGCGCAATAAGCTCCCGAATCACGGAGGTTTCCCACAGGAGACTTCTCCGTTCCGGACTCCGGAATGGCGCAAAGCTTCGGCCCCAACGGGTGCGTCTAGGTTGCGCCCACTGCCTCGATAAGCCCGTCGAGGATCGGCAGCTGGCTCGGGAGGATCTTGGAGCGGGCTTGGTCCAGCGTGAACCACGCGGCGGCATCGACTTCGGGGAAGGAGCGGTATTCGCCGCTCCTCGGCGGATATTCGAGGTTGAAGTGATTGCTGACGATGGCGCTCACCTCGAGATCGCCTTCGAGGGCGAAAGCATCCACGTACTTGCCGCCCTTCTGCCTGATGCGGGGCAGCGGGCGGAGCTCTCCGGAGGGGCGGGTGCCGAGCTCCTCCTCGAATTCGCGGAGAGCGGCGGCGGCGCTGTCCTCGCCTTCTTCCACTCCGCCTTTCGGGATCATCCAGGCGCCGGCGTCCTTGCCGCGCCAGAAAGGCCCGCCGGGGTGGACCAGCAGCACTTCCAGGTGCGGGCGTCGGCGGTAAAGGAGGATCCCGGCGCTTAGGGGCGTCAAGGCTTGCTCAGCGGCGGCGATAGGGAGTGAAGCTGCCGAGAAGGCAGGTGGGGCCGGGGATGGTCGAACCCGCCAAGATCGTCCGGAAGCGGTCGCTGCGGCAATATTGGCTGCCCTGCACTTCGAGCACCAGCGTGTCGAGCGGGCGAAGTCCGGGACATTCCGCCTCAAGGCGGTTCACCCACAATGTCCTGCCGCGCTCGTAGGTGAGGGTTCTCGGATCGACGACCGTCAGCCCTGAAGCGCCGCTGTCGGCGGGGACGCAGTTATGCGGAGCGCCGGCCTCGCGGCCCGCAAGCTCGCGGCCCAGCGCCTCCTGGTCTCTGGAGGGCCCCTGCGGGCCCGGCGCCGCGCATCCGGCAAGGACGAGCAAAATCGGGAAGATGCGCATCGAATGATCTCCTTTCCTTCATTTTGCGCCCCTGGACGGGGTCCGGGCAAGCCCGCCTCCAAACAAACTTGCCGCGCGCGCCGCCGCGCGACATGAAAGGGGACCAGGCGGGAGGGGCGATTGACCGAGAGACGCGACGACGAGCTCCTGCGCCGGGACATCGGCTTCTTCGGCTCGGCCTTCCTCGCCTTCAACGGCGTCGTCGGCGCCGGCATCTTCGCGCTCCCCGAGAAGCTCTACACGCAGTTCGGTGCGTTCAGCCCGTTCCTGTTCCCGATCTTCGGCCTGCTGGTGCTGGTGGTGGCGCTTCCATTCGCTCGGGTAGCGAGCCGGTTTCCAGTGTCGGGGGGACCCGTCGTCTATGCTGCGACATTCGGGCCGGCCGTCTCCTTCCAGGCAGGCTGGATCTATTATGTCGCGCGGGTGACGGCGCTTGCCGCCAATACGAACGTCCTGATCACCTATCTCGCCACGCTCTGGGGCCCGCTTGAAGCCGGCCTGATGCGGATACTGGGGATGTTCGCGGCTTGCGGGCTCCTCACCTTCATCAACATCGTCGGTGTGAAGCGTGCCGTGCGGGCGCTCGATGCGCTTACTCTCCTGAAGGCCGCGCCGCTCATCGCCCTTGCGGTCATGGGGCTGATCGTCGCCGGCGGATCGATCGAGGCTTCGTCAGCGCCGCCCCTCTCGGAGGTGGAGGTGGCGGCGCTGCTCGTCCTCTATGCCTTCGTCGGCTTCGAGAACAGCGTCGTGCCCGCCGGTGAGACCGCCGATGCGCAACGCACCATCCCGCGCGCCCTGATCACCACCATCGTCGCGACTGCGGCGCTCTATTTCCTGGTGCAGCTCTCCTACGTGGCGGTGATGGAGCCCGGCCAGGGCGGCGATGCGCCGCTCGTCTCGTTCGGGCAGGCGCTGCTGGGGCCGACCGGCGGACTGATCCTGACCGCCGCCGCGGTCTTTTCGCTGCTCGGCAACATCCACGGCGGCCTCACCGCGACGCCGCGCACCACCTTTGCGCTGGCGCGGGACGGGCTGCTGCCGGGCTGGTTCGGGCGGGTCAGCGAGAAATACCATACGCCCGCCAATTCGGTGCTGTTCATGGGGCTGATGGTGCTTCTGCTCGCGGTGACCGGAAGCTTCGTTTGGCTCGCCGTCGTCAGCACTCTGGCGCGGATGGTGGTCTATTCGATCAGCATCGCCGCCCTTCCGCGTGTCGCGGGGGAGGGGGCGAACCGGCCGCTCATCTACTTGATGGTCGCGGCGGGGGTTGCGGTGTGCGTGTGGGCGGCCGTCCAATCGGAATGGGCGTCGTGGGCGACGCTTGCAGCGCTCATTGCTGCGGGTACGGTGCTCTACCTGCTGGCGCGGCTCAGGCGGCGATAAGCTCCGCCGCCACCGTCTCCCGGATCCAGCCGCCGCCGAGCACGCGGTCCCCCTCGTAGATCACCGCCGCCTGCCCCGGGGCCACGCCGAATTCGGGCTGCTCGAAGTGAATGTCGGCGCCGTCGAACCGGACGGCAGCCGGCCGGGCCATCGAGCGAACCTTGGCGCTGAGGCCGATGCGCTGCTCTTCGCCAAGCCAGTTGATGCTGTCGAGGGAGGCGGCGCGGACGGCAAGCGCCCGCTTCGGCCCTGCCACCACCCGCTTCTCCTCCGGATCGAGGCGGACCACGTAGAGCGGCTCGGACTGCCCGCCGATCTCGAGGCCGCGGCGCTGGCCTACGGTGAAGTGGATGAGGCCGCGATGCTTTCCGAGCACCCGCCCTTCAAGGTCGACGATCTCCCCCGGCTGCGCGGCTTCGGGGCGCACCTTCTCGACCACCGAGGCATAGTCGCCGTCGGGGACGAAGCAGATGTCCTGGCTGTCGGGCTTGTCCGCCACCGCAAGCTGCAGCTCGCGGGCGATCTCGCGCACCGCCTGCTTCGGCATGTGGCCGAGCGGGAAGCGGAGGAAGTCCAGCTGCTCGCGCGTGGTGGCGAACAGGAAATAACTCTGGTCCCGCGCTGGATCGAGCGCCCGGTGCAGCTCCGCGCCGGTCGGTCCGATCGCTCGGCGGACGTAATGGCCGGTGGCGAGGCAGTCGGCGCCAAGCTCCCGGGCGAGGCTGAGGAGATCGGTGAACTTCACGCTCTGGTTGCACGAGACGCAGGGGATGGGGGTGCGCCCGCGCGCATATTCCTCGGCGAAGCGGTCGATCACGCTGTCCCGGAAGCGGCTTTCATAGTCGAACACATAATGCGCGATGCCGAGCCGGTCGGCGACGGTGCGGGCGTCGTAAATGTCCTGGCCCGCGCAGCAGCTTCCGGTCCGCTGGACGGCGGCGCCGTGATCGTAGAGCTGGAGAGTCACCCCGATCACCTCAGCGCCCGTGCGGGCGGCGAGGGCTGCGACGACCGAGCTGTCGACGCCGCCCGACATGGCGACGACGATCCTCGCCTCGCTGAGTGGCTTATCGAGCTGAAAGTCCGCGTCCATGGGCGCGCACATAGCGATCCCGAGGGGTTTCGCCCACCCTAACAGGCCTTTTACCTCGTCTTCAGCCTTGTTCTGTAGACGGGGCGGCAATGGATTTGAGCTTTTTCAGACGTCCCCAGATGCGGTTCGCCACCGGGGCGCCGGCGCGCCTCGATTATGGCGTGCTGGTTGCGACGCTGGAGGCGATGCAGTCGGCAAGCGCCGCCGCGCGCGCCGTCCGGGGGCTCGGCGGCGAAGGCGCGGCCGCTCCGCGGCAGGATGCGCTGGTCGAGCTTTTGTGCGGGGGGGCAGGCTGGCGCGAGGCGCTGATCGCCCAGGGCGGCTGCTTCAATCCAGCGCAGGCGGCGGCGCTCAGGGGGTGCGGTTAACGCAAATGACCGGGAAATTCACCATCGCATTTTAGGCTTCCTTCAACGGGCCTCGGCTAGGTGGGAACGAACAAGGGGGGTGGCCCGCAGCCGGGCCGGGAGCATTTGAGGTAGGAATGATCGAGAACCAGAAGATACGTCCGGCACAGGTGATCGGCCCGCTCGGCGAGCCGCTGACCCTGGATTCGCTGCCGCCCCCCGGCACCACCCGCTGGGTCGTGCGCCGAAAGGCGGAGGTCGTATCGGCCGTGAATGGAGGTCTTCTGAGCGTCGACGAGGCGTGCGAGCGCTACGGCCTCACGCTCGAGGAATTCGCCACCTGGCAGCGCGCGGTGGATCGATCCGGGATGCCGGGGCTTCGGGTCACCCGTATCCAGCATTACAAGTCGCTCTACGAGCGCCAGCAAAAATTCTAGGCTGGCAGAGCGCTGCTCTTAACAGCGTAAGTAGCTGATAACATGCCGAACCCGGCCGGACATGCTCCGGCCGGGCTTATTCGTGCCCCATCGGTTCACCGCAATTCAGGAACCACCCTCCGCGTTACGCGTCTAGAGTTCGGACCGGTGCCGAAACTGCTTCGGCCAGTCGGGTATGTGAATAACAGGAGGGTAGTTATGACTTGGATCCTGATCATCATCATTGGCGGCATTCTCGGCTGGCTCGCCAGCATCGTGATGCGCACTGACGCTCAACAGGGCATTCTTCTCAATATCGTCGTCGGCATCGTCGGCGCGATCCTCGGCGGCCTGCTGCTGAGCCCGCTGATCGGCGGCGCCCCGATCACGAGCGGCAATTTCGACATCATGTCGCTGCTGGTCTCGTTCCTCGGCGCGATCATCCTGCTCGCGATCGTCAACCTCTTCCGCCGCGGCCGCGTCCGGTAAGCAGCGAAGAGCTTCGGAAAGAGGGCCGCCCGCTTCCGCGTGGCGGCCCTTTTCTTGTCAGTCGAGCTCGAAGCTGACGGTGAGGCTGATCGAGACGGTCTGTTCGCCCGGCGAAATGTCGCTCGCAGCCGACCCCGTAACCTGGATCGCCTCCCGCATCATCGGCCGCGGAACCGGCACATAATTGGCTCCGGCCTCGCTTACCGACAGGATGCGCCGCACGCGCTTGCCCATCGCCTTGGCATAGGTTTCGGCGCGGCTGCGGGCGGTTTGCAGGGCTGCAAGGCGCGCCTCGTCGAGCGCCGCTTCCGGCTTTTCCAGCGTCAGCGTCGGCCCGTTGATCTGGTTCGCTCCCTGCGCGACCAGCGCGTCGAGGATCCGGCCGGTATTCTTGATGTCGCGGAATCGCACCGACACTTCGTTGCCGGCGCGGTAGCCGGTCAGGGCCGGCGGCTGGTTCTCGAGATAGCGATATTCGGGATTGAGGCTGATCGAGCTGGTCTGGATGTCACGGTCCGCGATCCCCGCCCGCCGAAGCGCCGTCCGCACCGAAGCCATCCGCACCGCATTCTGCTCGATCGCGGCAGTCGCGGTGGGGGCGACGGTCACGACACCGGCGTTGATGCGGGCGATGTCGGGCACGCGCACGACTTCGCCGGTGGCGACGACGTCGAGCCTGGTGCCGGCGATCGACTGCACCGCCGGATCCTGTGCCGAGGCAATGCTGAACGGGACCGCCGCCAGCGCGAGCGCGGAGGCGAGGCTAAGACTGCGAATCATTTGAAAGCTCCTGAACGGCGCGCCCTTTCGCGGGCGCCGGAGCCTCTAACGCCGCTCCGCCTGCATCGTTGCTGAACCGAAAGGAAAGCGTCAGCGCCGCCGCATCAGCAGCCGGTAGACGAACAGGATCAGGATCGCGCCCAAAGTCGCGGCGATGAAGCCGCCTGCCTGGCCCTGGCTGTACCAGCCGACCGCATTACCGATGAACCCGGCGACAAGGGCGCCCCCGATGCCGAGGAGGATGGTGACGATGCATCCGCCCGGATCGCGCCCCGGCATGATCGCCTTGGCAAGGAGGCCGGCCAGAGCGCCGATGATGATCCAGCCGAAGAAACCGTACGTGCCAAGCATTTGCCTTTTTTCCCCTCGACCATCATCTTGCGCCGCGACGGCCCGTCACGGCCCGTCGAAAATCCAACGACGGCAATGGCAAAAGGCTCCCGATCCGTGTACATGCGCTGGCTGCGGGCGTGGGGGAAAGCCGGCAATTACGACGCTTGAGGCCGGTGATTTATTCGGCTAATACAGCCATAGCGGCGCTGCCGCCCATTGGGGTGTGGGGATAGAGTGAAGACGATGAACTTGGAAACTGCAGGCTGGCGGCGCGACGCAATCGAAGGCGAAATCCTTGGCGAGGAGGTGCTCGCGAGCCGGCGCCGGCGCAGGAACATCATCATCGCGGTGATCGCCGCTCTTCTCGTCGTGATCGCGGCCGTGATCGCAATGACGGGCAAGGGCGAAGACGCTCCGGCAGCGGCTCCGCCCGGAGCCGGCAAGGGCAAGCGCGGGCAGACCGCCCCGTCGGTGACGGTGGTGGTGCCCGGCAGGCAGCAGGTCGCCGGCATCGTCTCCGCGAGCGGCAACCTTGCAGCCCGGGTCGACATGCCCGTCGGCGTTCCCGGCGAAGGCGGGATGGTCTCGCGGGTCCTCGTCCAGCCCGGCCAGTGGGTGGGTGCAGGCCAGACGCTCGCATCCATCGACCGCTCGGTGCAGACTCAGGAAGCGCAGCGCCTCGCCGCAAGCATCGAGGTGGCGCGGGCCGATGCCCGCCTTGCGCAGCAGGAACTGGAGCGGGCGCAGGCGCTGGTTTCGCGCGGCTTCGTCTCCAAGGCCGACGTCGAGCGGCGGACCGCCACCCGCGATGCCGCCAATGCCCGCGTCCGGGTCGCCCAGGCGCAGCTCGGCGAATCGCGCGCGCGCATCGGCAGGCTCGACATCCGTGCACCCGCGGCCGGCCTCGTGCTCGAGCGCAATGTCGAGCCCGGCCAGGTGGTCGGAGCCGGCTCCGGCGCGCTGTTCCGCATCGCCCGCGGCGGCGAGATGGAGCTGAAGGCGCAGCTCTCGCAGCAGGATCTGGCGATGATGCGCGTGGGCCTGCCGGTCCAGGTGATCCCCGTCGGCTCCAATCAGGCGTTCACCGGCCGTGTGTGGCAGGTCTCGCCGGTCATCGACCCGCAGACCCGCCTTGGCGAGGCACGGATCGCAGTTCCCTATAACCCGCTGCTCCGGCCCGGCGGCTTCGCCGAAGCCCGCGTGACGAGCGGCGCCGTCGACGCCCCACTGCTTCCGCAAAGCGCGGTGCTCAGCGACCAGCAGGGCAATTACGTCTACGTCGTCAACCGCAATAACGAGGTCGAGCGCCGCGACATCAAGGTCGGCAGCGTCAGCAGCGCGGGCGTGACCATCCTCGCGGGGCTTTCCGGCACCGAGCGGGTGGTCCTGTCGGCAGGCGCCTTCCTCAATCCGGGGCAGAAGGTCGCCCCTCGCCGGGCCGAGGCGCGGTCGTAAAGGACAATTCCGCATGAACTTCCGCAACATTTCGTCCTGGGCGATCCGGAACCCGGTCCCGCCGCTCGTCCTCTTCGCTGCGCTTCTGCTCGCGGGCATCGTCTCGTTCATGCGGATGGACGTGAACGACAGCCCGGACGTCGAATTCCCGTTCGTCAACGTCAGCATCTCGCAGCCAGGCGCCGCTCCGACGGAGCTCGAGACCCAGGTCACGCAGCGTGTCGAGGCCGCGATCCGGGGCGTCAATGGCGTCGAGGAGATCAACAGCTCCGTACGCGAAGGCAACTCGAACACCTTCGTCCAGTTCGCGATCGGTACGCCCGTCGACCGTGCGACGAACGACGTGCGCGATGCGATCTCGCAGATCCGCGGCGACCTTCCGGAAGGAATCCTCGAGCCGCAGGTGGTGCGCGCCGAAGGCGGCAGCCAGCTCGCCATCTTCGCGGTCGAAACCAGCGACATGACGCTGGAGCAGCTCTCCTGGTACGTAGACAACGACGTATCGAAGCGCCTGCTGGCGATCCCCGGAATGGCGAGCGTCGACCGCTATGGCGGCGTCAACCGCGAGATTCGCGTTATCCTCAATCCGTCCGCGATCCAGGCGCAGGGCATCACCGCGGCGCAGGTCAACCAGCAGCTGCGGCAGATCAACATGGATTCGGCCGGCGGCCGCGCCGAGATCGCGGGATCGGAGCAGGCGGTGCGCGTGCTCGGCAACGCCGACACGGCTGCCGAGCTTGCGGAGACGCAGATCGCGCTTCCGGGCGGGCGTACGGCCAAGCTCGGCGACATCGCCCAGGTGCTCGACAGCAACAGCGAGCAGCGTTCGATCAGCAAGCTCGGCGGGACGCAGATCCTGAGCTTCGGCGTCTCCCGCGCCAAGGGCGCCTCCGACGTCAGCACCTACGAAGCGATCGAAAAGGAACTTCGGAAGATCGAGAAGGATTCGGGCGGCCGGGTCAAGTTCAACCGCATCTATACCGAGGTGGATTCGACGATCCTCCAGTACGAATCCTCGATGGAGATGCTGTGGGAAGGCGCTCTCCTCGCCGTCATCGTCGTGTTCCTGTTCCTTCGCGACTGGCGCGCGACCCTCATCTCCGCGGTTGCGATCCCCCTCTCCGCAATTCCGACCTTCTGGTTCCTCGACCTGATGGGGTTCACCCTGAACTTCCTCAGCCTGCTGGCGCTCAGCCTCGTCGCGGGCGTGCTGGTCGACGACGCGATCGTGGAGATCGAGAATATCGTCCGGCACATGCGCATGGGCAAATCCGCGTACCAGGCATCGATCGATGCGGCCGACGAGATCGGGCTGGCGGTGCTCGCAACGACCATGTCGATCGTCGCCGTGTTCCTTCCGGTGGGCCTGATGCCGGGCATTTCCGGCCAGTTCTTCAAGAATTTCGGGTTCACGGTCGTGGTCGCGGTGCTGATGAGCCTGTTCGTCGCGCGCCTCATCACGCCGCTCATGGCTGCCTATCTCCTGAAGTCGCACGGGCCTGAGCCGCATGGCGAGAATTTCGTCATGCGCTGGTATCTGGGGGCGCTTCGCTGGACGCTTCGGCACCGCTGGTCTTCGGTCGTCGGCGGCTTGGTTTCGCTGCTCCTCACCGGCCTCCTCTTCAGCAACCTCAGCTTCACCTTCATGCCGCCGCAGGACCGCGATTTCAGCCAGGTCCGAATCTTCCTTCCGCCGGGCTCGACCCGGGCGCAGGCGGAGGCGATCGCCACGCGCGCGCGCCAGATCGTCCAGAC
>NZ_DASVUE010000149.1:0-4989 GCF_036387215.1 Allosphingosinicella sp.
CGGCTATTATTTTTCCACCTGCGGCCGCTGCGGGCGCGACCTCGTCAGGACCGCTTATGGCGGCTGGCGGGTGCCGAAGGGCTTCAAGGTGGTCTGGCAGGCGCAGCCGCCGGAAAGCCTGACCCCGGTCGAGCTCGTCCCCGAAGCGCCTCGATCGGAGCTGCCGCCGAGCCCGCAGGAGCAGCACGAGCAGATCCCGGAGCAGCGCAACGCTGATAACGAGCAGGAGCAGCCCGAGCAGTTGCGTTCGGAGCCCGACCAGGATCTCGACGAAGATCCGGATCAGGACCGGAACCAGATGGAGCTGCCGATCTCCGAGGTGCTTCGCCACCTCGAGGCCGAAGAGCAGCCCGCCTATCCCGGCCCCTTCGACGGGGAAGACGAACCGTCCGACCGGCCGCCTACCGAGCCGGCGGACGAGCATCCGACCGTGCAGGAACTCGCAGGCGAGGCCGAGGCGCCGCAGGCAGTCGACCCTGATGCTCCGGCCGGAGCAGCGGAAAGCGAGCCCCCGGCCGATCCTGTGCCGGGACTGGAGCCCGAGGCGGAGCAAGAGGCGGAGGAGGCTCCTGAAGCGGAGGCGGAGCTGGCCTCGGAGCCGGAGCCGGAGCCCCAGCCGGAGCAAGAGGCGGACTCGCTCGCTGAGCCGGAACCAGAGCCGGAACCCGATCTTAACTTCGAAGCCGAACTTGCGGCCGCAGCGGCTGCATCGGCGGCTGCGAAGGTTCCTCCCGCCGACGACTTCATGGAAGACGACTGGTTCGTGAACGACCAGCCCGGGTACGAGGATTGGGACCGCGCAGCCGAGCACGACATCGACACGATCGCACCCGAAATCGTCGACGATGAGAAGGAGCATGTCGGCAACCGGAGCGGGAAGATCCGGTACGGCAAGGAAGTGGCGACGGTGGCCCCTGCCCCGGCGACATTCCTCAACATGCTGCGCCCCTCGCCCGAAGAGGTCGCGGCGCAAGCCGAGGCCGAGGAGGAGGAGGAGGAGGACGAGGAGGACTTGCCTCCCGCCCCTCGGCGCTCTTCGAACATGGGAGCAATCCTGGCGGTCGCCGCGTCGCTCGTCCTGCTGATGCTGATCGTTGCTCTCGGCAGCGGCTGGGAGATCAGGCGGAGCGATCCGGCGATGGTCACCTCAGCCGCTTCGGAGCCGGCAGCGGCGGCGCAAGGCCGGGCTCCCCAGCCGCAACCGGAGCCGCGCGCCACGGACGCCGCAGTCACGGGCTTCTCCGAGCCGCAGCAGACCGGGTTCGTCACCGCCAGCCTGCTCAACTGCCGGACCGCCCCCGCGGAGCAAGCCGAGCCGGTGCGGATCCTGCGGCGCGGCGACAGCGTCGAGGTGCTTGCGATCGAGCCCGAATGGGCGAGCATCTCGCATCGCGGCCGCCAATGCTGGGCCTCGACCCGCTACCTTTCCGCGCAGCAGCCGCTTTAGCGGGGAACTCCGAGCCTCCGCTGGAGGCGCTGCAACTGCTCGGCGAGCACCTGATCCACCGGGGACGCGAGCTTGTCGGCGCCGCCTTCCAGATAGCCGCCCACCACATAGGTCTGGGTGATCCTTGTGCCGCCGGTCACCGCCTGCAGCGTGTAGGTGAGCGTACCAGCTACGGCCTGCGCCTGTAGCGGGCCAAGTCCGCCCTGGAACCGAAGCAGCTTGCCGGGCTGGGCCTGCACGACCCGGAGATGCTCGACGCTGCCGCCACCATCCAGAGCCTCGCAGAAGCAGCCGCCAGCGCGCAACTGCAGCCGGAGATTGCCCGCCTTGCCGGAATAGCTGTGCTGCGGGTTCCACCATTCGGAGATCCGGCCGATGGCGGCATAGGCCTCGGCGGGCGGGGCGGCGACGGTGACTGCCGTCTCGACGTGGAAGCCGGCGGCGCTCGATGATTTCACCTCGGCTACCGCCGGAGACGCTGCGGCGGCCAGTGCCGCAAAGATTGCCCATCGACGCAGGTTCATTCTGCCTCTCCCCTTCAAGCAGCCGAAGAAGCCCTGCCCCCTATCAGGCGCCGTCGAGGATCGCCTCGATGGAGCGGTTGACGGCTTCGATGGGCGCCATTCCGTCGACCCGGCGGACGAGGCCCCTGGCTTCATAATAAGGAAGGATCGGCGCGGTCTTGGCGCGATATTCGGAGAGGCGCTGGCGGACCGTCTCGGCATTGTCGTCGGGCCGCCGCTTGAACTCGTCGTTGCCGCAGACGTCGCAGACGCCCTCCACCTTCGGGAGCTTGTAGCGATCGTGATAGCCCGCGCCGCACCTCGTGCAGGAGAAGCGGCCGGTGATCCGGTCGACCAGCGCCTCCTCGTCGACGGTGAGCTCGATCACATGGTCGAGCGAGCGCTTCCGCTCCGAAAGCAGGGTATCGAGCGACTCCGCCTGCGCCTGCGTCCGCGGATAGCCGTCGAAGATGACGCCGCGCTCGGTGTCAGGCTGATCGAGGCGCTCGCCGAGGATCTGGCTCATGAGATCGTCCGGGAAGAGCTTCCCCGCCTTCATGATCTCGTCGGCCATCCTGCCGATCTCGGTGCCGGCCTTGACGGCCGCGCGGAGCATATCGCCGGTCGAGACCTGGACCATCCCCCGCTCCTGCTCGAGGCGGGACGCCTGGGTGCCCTTCCCTGCCCCCGGCGGGCCGAGCAGGACGATGTTCATCTGGAGGCGCCCCGCTCGAGCCCGAACATCAGCGGCCTCGTCCGCCCTTCAGCTTCGCCTTCTTGATGAGGTCGCCATATTGGTGGGCGATGAGGTGGCTCTGGATCTGAGTCACCGTGTCCATCGTCACGTTGACGACGATGAGGAGGCTGGTGCCGCCGAGGTAGAAGGGGATGCCCGCCCGCGCGATCAGGAATTCCGGAACGAGGCAGATCAGCGTCAAATAAGCCGCGCCGACAACGGTGATGCGGGTGAGGACGTGGTCGAGATACTCCTCGGTCCGCTTGCCCGGACGGATCCCGGGAACGAAGCCGCCATATTTCTTGAGATTGTCCGCCGTCTCCTCCGGGTTGAACACCACGGCCGTGTAGAAGAAGCAGAAGAAGATGATGCCGGCTGCGTAGAGCGCCATGTAGAGCGGCGCGCCGTGCTGGAGCGCGGTCGTGATCGAGATCAGAATGTCGCCCCAGGTGCTCTCTCCCTCGACGCGGTTGCCGGCGAACTGCGCCACCGTCAGCGGCATCAGCAACAGCGAGGAGGCGAAGATCGGCGGGATCACGCCGGCGGTGTTGATCTTCAGCGGAAGGTGCGACCGCTCGGCCTGCATCTGCCCGCGCGCGGTCTGGCGCTTCGGATACTGGATCAGGACGCGGCGCTGGGCACGCTCCATGAAGCAGATGAAGAGGATGAGGCTGGCGGCGAGAGCGATCACGCCCATGATCACGCCCGGGGAGAGCGTGCCGGTGCGGCCGCCCTCGAACGCCTGGGCGATCGTGGTCGGGAAGTTGGCGACGATGCCGGCCATGATGATCAGCGACACGCCGTTGCCGATGCCGCGGCTGGTGATCTGCTCGCCGAGCCACATCAGGAACATGGTCCCGCCGACGAGGTTCACCACCGTCGTGATGCGGAACATCATGCCCGGATCGATGACGGCCGAGCCGCCCTGCTGGGCGCCCCAGCCTTCGAGGCCCATGGCGATGAAATAGCCCTGGATGGCGCAGAGGAAGACGGTGCCGTAGCGCGTATATTGGTTGATCTTCTTCCGGCCCGTCTCGCCCTCTTTCTTAAGCGCGGCGAGCGTCGGCGACATCGAGGTCGCGAGCTGAACAACGATCGAGGCGGTGATGTACGGCATTACGCCGAGCGCGATGAGGCTCATGCGCTCGAGGCTTCCGCCCGAGAACATGTTGAAGAAGTCGAGAACGCCGCCGCGCGTCGTCTGAAAGAGGTTGTTCAGCGCGCGCGGATCGATGCCGGGCAGCGGCACGAAGCTCAGCAGCCGGAAGACGATGAGAGCGCCGAGCGTGAACCACAGCCGCTTCTTGAGGTCGGTCGCCTTGGTGAAGTTGGCCAGGCTGATATTGGCGGCCATCTGTTCGGCTGCGGATGCCATGAGTGTCTCGACCCTTGAGTAAGAGCCGCTCATCCTGAGTAGCCGGTGAGCCTGTCGAACCGGCGTATCGAAGGACGGTCCTTCGATACGGGGCTTCGACTTCGCTCAGCCCCTACTCAGGATGAGCGGGGGAAGTGCCGTATATAAGCACCCTGCGGCGGTTGTCAGCCGTTGGTCCGCTTCTTGACGCTGTTCTTCTTTGCAGCGGCCTTCTCGGCGGCGGGGGTGACTTCGATCACCTCGACCGAACCGCCAGCGGCCTCGACCGCCTGGCGCGCACCGGCGGAAGCGCCGGCGACGCGGAAGGCGAGCTTTGCGGAGAAGCTGCCCTTGCCGAGCAGGCGAACGCCGTCCTTGCCGCCGCGGGCGACGCCTGCGGCCTTCAGAGCCGCATGGTCGATCGTGCCGTCCGTTGCGAGCTTGCCGGCATCCACGAGCTTCTGGATCTGGCCGAGGTTCACCTCGGCATAATCCTTGGCGAAGATGTTGTTGAAGCCGCGCTTCGGCAGCCGCATGTGGAGCGGCATCTGGCCGCCCTCGAAGCCGAAGATGGAGACGCCGGAGCGGCTCGTCTGGCCCTTCTGGCCGCGGCCGCCGGTCTTGCCGAGGCCGGAGCCGATGCCGCGGCCGACACGGACGCGGCCCTTGCGGGCACCTTGATTGTCGCGGAGATCGTTCAGTTTCATGTTATTGCACTCGCTTTCGCTTTTGTCGCGCAGGTAAAGGTCACACTCGGTTCACACCAAAAAGGTGCTTACTCCGCGACCGAAACCATATGCTGCACTCTCTTGATCATTCCGCGGACCTCGGGAGAGTCCGTCAGCTCGACCGTCTTGTGCATCTTGTTGAGGCCCAGGCCGATCAGCGTCTTGCGCTGGTCGGGGGTGCGCCGGATCGGCGATCCGGTCTGCGTGATCTTGATGGTGGC
>NZ_DASVUE010000150.1:0-5394 GCF_036387215.1 Allosphingosinicella sp.
GCCGGGCTCGGCGGCGGCGGCCCGCTCGGCCAGCACGGCGGCACCGGTCCGGCAGGCACTGCAAGCCCCGGCGGCGACGGCCGCGCCTGACGAGGATTTCGGCGTCTCGAGCGGCGCGGACTTGATCCCAGGTCCACGGGAGCTAGGCTTCGAGGACGATGAAGCCCCCTAAGAATGCTCTTAGGAAGCTACGCAGTGGTAGCGGGTTCGCCGTCCTGGCGATCCTCGCTCTGCTTTTGGGTTGCGCGTGGCCTACTCGCGAGCAGGCGACGTTGAAGGCGATCAAAGCCGAGGCGCAGGCCCTAATGATGACCCACACCGGCAGGGCCTATGCGACCATCCCGAAAAGCCGGTGGCCACGCGCCATCGCTGCGCTCCGCCCGGAAACGGTGACCATCTACGAAGATGGCATCAATATATTGATGAAGCCGGAGTTCGACGGCGGTTGAGGATATTTCATTCCCAGAGGCCAGCGGGGATCGCCGGAGCCCGCAGGCCGCTACTCGAGCGTGGGGCAGGGCGTCTACTGGTATCACCCCTATTGATCGGGGGTATGCAAACCAGGTGACCCCCAAAAAGTGATGGGGGCCGGTGTTGCCACCGGCCCCCACTTTCCCGCAGTCGTCCGCCTGGCCCGAAGGCTCGGCTTTCTCCCTTGGGCGGATCAGGATCGTCCGAAGCCTTGCGGCCTCATCCTTTCCCTCTCGGGTTACCCAGCCTTTCGCATCGCTGCTTCAGGCGGGCCCCCAATCCGGTTCCTGCAGCGGCCTTGCGGCCTCATTCGGTTCCAGTCGGGCTTGGGTCCGGCTTGCGCCTTGCTTCCACCCTTTTCGGTCCTGGGTCCGGAACATTGCTGTTCCTTTTCCGGTGTCCGGTTTCCGATCGCCAAACGGGACAGCAGTTCCGCTTGGGTCTCGGTTCGCTTCTCCTTCGCCCGAAGGCTCCGGTTCGGCAGGACGGCTTTCGGAAAGTGGGTTCGGCATCTGCCCTAGAGCAAGTGCCTCGCGCTTCTTCCTTCGGTCGCCCGAGCCGTTTCTCCCGTGGCGTCCATTCTTGCGAACTTCCGCCTCGTCGGTCCCGGCTATGGCCTGGAGCTTTCGTCCGTTTCCGGTCGTCCGCTTTCGGCCACGGACAACAAGTCTCACGCTTTCCGAGTCGCGCAAAGCGGATTCAGCCTGTGGATAAGTTGTATATCGGGGATAAGTAGCGACTGCAGTCCAAAAGCGATATTTGTCAGTCGCTTAGGCTCATTTTGCAGGCCGGAACTTCGGCGCTTGAAGCGATCCGTCCACAGCGGCTCTGCGCCTCGTCATCGGCGTCGGCGCAGAGCCTGTGAGAGCTATTGCTGGTTCACCTTCACGTCGGCGTCGTCGATCGCTTCTTCCTTCGCCTCGCCCGCTTCCTCGACTGCGTCCGCACGATCCTCAAGCGCGTCGGCCTGCGCTTCGCTGGATGTATTGTCAGCGGCCGCCTGGAGGTTCTCGGCCTGCGCCTCGGCGGCGTCGGCGACGTTGTCGCCGAGCGAATCGTCGCCCTGTCCGCCGCATGCGGCGACGCTGAGGGCGGCGGCGCCGAGCGCCGCATTGAGCAATGACTTCATACGCATATTTCTCCTGCTTTGCGGCTGAACGGATCAGGCGCAGGAACTCTAACCCAAGTTAAGCTTTGTGGTTCCGGCCAGAGGAACGTGCGCATGAGGGAAGCCGATTATCTGCGCGAGCAGGCGCGCCAATGCCGCAAGCAGGTCAGCCAGGCAGCGACTCCGATCGAGCGTCGGGCGCTTCGCCAGCTTGCCGAACATTATGAGAGCGAGGCGAAGCAGATCGACCCGCATCCGCAGCCGGCGGTTCATTAGGAGCGGCCGAAGCCGCTCCCGTCAGCGGTCGAACTGGAATGCGGCTTTCTTCAAAGTCTCGCGCGGTTCGCCCGATGGCTTGCGGCACAATTTGGCTTTGTAGTCGCGAACGATCGATTTGGCGGCGCGAAGGCCCTTCTGCAGCCGATCGGTGGCGGCGTCCGCCTCCGCTGCAGCATCCTTATTGTCTTGCACAACGAACCTGATTGCTTGGATTCGGCGCTAATCTTTGCCGATCGTGCTTCCGCGCCCAGCCTGCACTCGGGCGCCGGAACATTAACTCAGGTTATGCGCTTAGGTTCCGACTTTTCCATCTAAAACCGGAGCTTAGTGTGCTTTCATATCCCGTCAGGCTTGCCGGCACGCCGGACGGCAAGGTGCGCGCGACCTTCGTCGACGTTCCCGAGGCGGTCGCCGAAGCGGAGACGGAAGCCGACGCGCTCTTTCAGGCGAAATTCGCGCTTGAGCTCAGCCTCGGCAACTATGTGCTTCACGACCGGCCGATCCCCGCACCGAGCGACGTCGAGGGCGCCCAGACCATCAGCACGGACAAGTTCAGCCTTCCGGCCGCCGAAGCCCCCGCCGAGGCCGCGGCGCCGGGCGGCGGCCGCTACTAAGGCTTCAGCTGCATTCGCCGGTGCGGCGGCCGGTGGTGCGGGCCTTGACGTTCATCTTCACCCCGCCGGGCATCCCCACTTCCATGTCCATGTTCATGTCGTAGGCGACCGGGCTGTATTTGCCGTCCATCTTCATGACCGTCTTGCCCGGCATTCCGGGGATCGAGCAGTTCATGGTGCCGGTCATACGGCCGTCGTCCATCGAGAAATCCTGGTAGGTGCAGTCGCTACCCTTCTGCCCAGCGAGGAAATTGGCGCTCGGCTTTTCCGCCTGTTCGGGCGTCACGCAGCTGCTCTCGGTCCGCTTCTGCCCCACCATGCTGCGCAGCGCCTCAGGCGGAAGACCGGGCGCGGTCGCCGAGACGATCTCGTTGGTCGCCTCCCACTGGCCCGGCCGCATCTTCAGCGACGCCATCTCCTTGGCCACCTCTTCCGCGCTCTGCTCGCCCTTGTTGCCGCCCGAACAGCCGGCAAGCGCGATCAAGGCCGCCGAGGCGAGATATCCGAGCCTCACGCCTTCTTCTCCTTGCCCGCGGGCTCCGCAGTGCACTGGCCGGTGTGCCGGCCCGTGAGCTTGCGGCTGATCTGAACGTCGCCGTCCGTGGTGAGGTAGGTGGTCGTGCTCAGCGTTCCCTCGAGCGACTTCGCCTTGAAGTCGACATCGGCGCGGGTGGCGACGTTTCCGCTGAGGCCGGGGCGGTTGCAGTTGACGGTCGCGCTCAGCCGGCCGTCGGACATGTAGAAGTCGCCGTAGGTGCACTCGTCCTTTTCGCCGCCGAACATTGCCGGCTGCGGCTTGGCGGCGTCCGCCTCCTCGACGCACACCGTCCGCGTCTCCTTGGTGCCTTCGGGCGTATCGATCTTCGGCTTGCCCTGGTCCGCCTTGGCGAACTTCGTCACTTCGGTCGTGAGCTCCCACTGGCCGGCGTCTAGCTTCTGCGCCGCCGCGGTCTCCTCCTGCTTCGGCGCCTCCGATCCGCCCGAACAGGCGGCTGCAAGCAGCAACGGAACCAGTGCGAATGCGCGCATATATCCCTCCCCCGATGATGTGTCCCGAACGGTAGCGCAGGGCATTTTGAATATCCATATAGAGAAGATGGCGATCACGATCAGAACGGGCCTTGAAGAGCCCGAAACCGGCCAGAGCTTCGTCCCGCACCGCCCCCAGCGCCCCGAAAAGGCGGAGGGCGGGAAGCGATTCAAGATCGTTTCCGACTACGAGCCTTCGGGCGATCAGCCGGCCGCGATCGCCGAGCTCACCCAGCAGATGAGGGAGGGCGAGCAGACGCAGGTGCTGCTCGGCGTCACCGGCTCGGGCAAGACCTTCACGATGGCGAAGGTGATCGAGGAGCTGCAGCGCCCGGCGCTCGTGCTCGCGCCCAACAAGATCCTGGCCGCGCAGCTCTACGGCGAGTTCAAGAGCTTCTTCCCCGACAACGCAGTCGAATATTTCGTCAGCTATTACGATTATTATCAGCCCGAGGCCTACGTGCCGCGCACCGACCTCTACATCGAGAAGGAAAGCTCGATAAACGAGGCGATCGACCGCATGCGCCACTCGGCGACGCGGGCGCTTCTGGAGCGGGACGACGTGATTATCGTCGCCTCAGTCTCGTGCCTCTACGGCATCGGCTCGGTCGAAACCTATTCGGCCATGACCTTCAGCCTCAAGAAGGGGGACGTCGCCGATCAGCGCGAGATCATCCGCAAGCTCGTCGCGCTCCAGTACAAGCGGAACGACCAGGCCTTCGCCCGCGGCAACTTCCGCGTCCGCGGCGACAATCTGGAGATCTTTCCGTCCCACTATGAGGACACCGCCTGGCGCATCAATTTCTTCGGCGACGACATCGAGGAAATCGTCGAGTTCGATCCGCTGACTGGCAAGAAGATCGCCAGCCTCGACTACATCAAGGTCTATGCGAACTCGCACTATGTGACGCCCGGGCCGACGCTGAAGCAGGCGATGGAAGCCATCAAGCACGAGCTTTCCGAGCGCCTCAAGGAGCTGGTCGCGGAAGGCAAGCTGCTGGAGGCGCAGCGGCTCGAGCAGCGCACGAACTTCGACCTCGAGATGATCGCCGCCACGGGCTCGTGCGCCGGTATCGAGAATTATTCCCGCTTCCTCACTGGGCGTCTGCCCGGCGAGCCGCCGCCCACCCTGTTCGAATATCTCCCCGAGAACGCGCTGCTCTTCATTGACGAGAGTCACCAGACGGTGCCGCAGATCGGCGCCATGGCGCGCGGCGATCACCGGCGGAAGATCACGCTCGCCGAATACGGTTTCCGGCTGCCGAGCTGCATCGACAACCGGCCGCTCCGCTTCAACGAATGGGACGCGATGCGCCCACAGTCGGTCGCGGTCTCCGCAACACCGGGCGCGTGGGAGATGGAGCAGACCGGCGGCGTCTTCGCCGAGCAGGTCATTCGCCCGACTGGCCTGATCGACCCACCCGTCGAGATCAAGCCGGTCGAGGACCAGGTCGACGACCTCATCCACGAGGCGAAGGAGACGGCGAAGAAGGGCTACCGCACCCTCGTCACCACGCTCACCAAGCGCATGGCGGAGGATCTCACGGAGTTCCTCCACGAAGCGGGCCTCCGCGTCCGCTACATGCATTCGGACGTGGAGACGCTGGAGCGTATCGAGCTAATCCGCGATCTCCGTCTCGGCGTCTACGACGTGCTCGTCGGCATCAACCTGCTGCGCGAAGGCCTAGACATTCCCGAATGCGGCCTGGTGGCGATCCTCGACGCGGACAAGGAGGGCTTCCTCCGCTCCGAAACCTCGCTCATCCAGACGATCGGCCGCGCCGCCCGCAACGTCGAAGGCCGCGTCATCCTCTATGCCGACAGGGTCACCGGCTCGATGGAGCGTGCGCTCAACGAAACCGACCGGCGCCGCCAGAAGCAGCTCGAATATAA
>NZ_DASVUE010000151.1:0-6468 GCF_036387215.1 Allosphingosinicella sp.
GGCGGGGGAGGAGGCGGAGCCTTCGTCTTGCCCTTCGCATTCCCGAACAACGTTCCGAGGCTGAGCCCCTGCTGAGCATAGGCGTCGCCCAACGGCACCATGACGACCGCCAGCGCGGCTGCCGCGAATATATATCCCTGCTTCACTTCCCCTGCCCCCTTTAACGGCCGTGAACTGGTCCAACTGGTCTTTACGCGAGTCTCACCCTCTATACGTTTACGATACATTGAGCAAGATTTTTGCGGCCCAGCTCAAGCATTTCTGCCCGGTCCGGCATTAACCATGATATCCCGAAATCCGATCGGAGCGCTTAGCCGCCGCGCCGGTCAGCGCGCCGTATCGCTCTCCGTCGCCGGGTTCGGATCGGCGGTCGAGGGATCGTCCTGATAGGCGAGGCCTCGGAACAGAACGACGATGGCGATCGCGACCAGGATCGCAAGCACCAGCCAGGGGAGCCAGCTTCCCTTCTTCCCCTCCGTAGGGCGCGGGGCCGCGGCCGCCGTCGCCGCCGAAGCCGCCGCTGCCCCTCCGCCATGCGTGTGCGTGGTCCAGGTCTCCCAGGCGACCGAAGCGGTGCGGTTGAGGTGCACATGGGTGTCGACATGGTCGATCCAGTCGGCCGGCACGTGATGATGCCCGGGCCCGCGCTCGCCGGCGCTGCGCACCGCGATCACGTCGCCTTCGACGCGCTCGACCGTGCCGACCATCCCGCCGTCGGAGCCGAGCACCTGCTGGCCGCTTCTCACCTCGCTTAATCCGTTCATCGCGCGCGTCCCCTTTTCTGCTTGTCCGCGCAATGTCCGGCGCCGGCCTATTGTTCCGGAGCCGTCCAGCCTTCGCGGGCGAGCAGGGCGGCTTTCCGCTCAAGCCCGTAGGCGAAGCCGCCCGCCGATCCGTCGCCCCTCCGGGCGCGGTGGCAGGGGATGAGGATTGCGACGCTGTTGGCGCCGCACGCGGTCCCCGCCGCCCGGGCCGCGCCGGGCTTCCCGGCGCGCGCCGCGAGCGCCGCATAGCTGAGGCTCTCGCCCGGCGGGATCCGGCTGAGCTCGCGCCACACCGCCTGCTGGAAAGCGGTCCCGCGCACGTCGAGCGGAAGGTCGTGCGGCCGCTCCGGCGCGTTCACCGCCCTCACCGTCCGCTCGACCAGTTCCGACAGCGCCTCACCGCCCTCCTCCACCGCGGCGTTGGGGAAGCGGCGGCGAAGGTCCTCCTCGTCCTCGTCGAACGAGAGCCGGCAGATCCCCTTCTCCGTCGCCGCCACCAGCATCGTCCCGAGGTCCGTCTCAGCCCGCGCCCAGCGGATCGTCTCGCCGCGCCCGCCGCCGCGCCAGACGGACGGCCGCATCCCGAGCCGCTCCTTGGCGTCGGCATAGAAGCGCGCGGGGCCGGAATAGCCCGCCTCGTAGATGGCGTCGGTCACCGTTCCGTTCCTTTCGAGGCTGTCGGCCATTTGGCGCGCCCGCTTCTCGCGGAGGTAGGCGGCAGGCGTCACGCCCGTCGCCCGCTTGAACAGGCGGTGGAAGTGATGCGGCGAATAGCCCGCCGCCTCGGCCATCTCCGCCAGCGAGGGGGCCTCCTCGGCCGCGTCGAGCAGCGCAAGCACCCGCTCCATCGCCGCCGCTTCCCGCGTCACCTCGTCGGGCCGGCAGCGAAGGCACGCCCGAAGCCCCGCAGCCGCCGCTTCGGCGCCTGAAGCGAAGAAGCGGACATTCTCCCGCCTCGGATGCCGCGCCGCGCAGGACGGGCGGCAATAGATGCCGGTCGTCAGCACCCCCGTCACGAACCGTCCGTCAGCGCCCCGGTCCCGTGCCGTCACCGCAGCCCATGCGGCCTCTTCGTCGATCCTGTTTTGCAGCTCCATAGGCTCTCTATATCCCTGCCGAAGCGGGCAAACATCCCGAAGCTTGCGATCAAACCGATCGCCTTCTTGCATCGCAGCAAGGCCCCTGCTACGGCGCCGCCGACCCTTCAGGAGGCCCTTCGCGGCCTCTTTTCGCATGGGGCAAAATCCGATCTGGGAGTTGTGGCGCGCGTGGAGAATTCCGGCGGCATTCAGGCAAGTTTGGCGGGGCGCTACGCAACCGCTTTGTTCGAGCTGGCACGCGACGAGCGGCAGCTGGAGGCGGTCTCCGGCAGCCTCGCGACTTTGCGCCAGGCGCTTCGCGATTCGGCGGACCTCAACGAGCTGGTGACGAGCCCGCTCATCTCGCGCGAAGACGCCGCCAAGGCGATCACCGCAAGCGCGGGCGCGATGCGGCTCGATCCGATCACCTCGAACTTCCTCGGCGTCGTCGCCCAGAACCGGCGCCTCGCCCAGCTCCCGCAGATCGTCCGCGCCTTCAACATGCTCGCCGCCAATCACCGCGGCGAGACCACGGCCGAAGTCACCTCCGCTCACCCGCTCACCGACGATCAGGTGAGCGCGTTGAAATCGAACCTGAAAACCCGTCTGGGCCGCGATGTCGCGGTTGATCTCAACGTCGATCCCACCATCTTGGGCGGGCTCGTCGTCAAGGTCGGCTCGCAGATGATCGACGGCTCCATCCGAACCAAACTCAATTCCCTCGCGCACGCGATGAAAGGCTGAACATGGATATCCGCGCCGCAGAAATTTCGAAGGTCATCCGCGACCAGATCGCCAGCTTCGGCAACGAGGCCCAGGTCAGCGAAGTCGGCACCGTGCTGTCGGTCGGCGACGGCATCGCGCGCATCCACGGCCTCGACAACGTCCAGGCCGGCGAGATGATCGCCTTCCCGAACGGCATCCAGGGCATGGCCCTCAATCTCGAGGCGGACAATGTCGGCGCCGTGATCTTCGGCAACGACAGCGCCATCCGCGAAGGCGACACCGTCAGCCGCACCGGCACCATCGTCGACGTCCCCGTCGGCAAGGGGCTGCTCGGCCGCGTGGTCGACGGCCTCGGCAACCCGATCGACGGCAAGGGCCCGATCGAAGCCACCGAGCGCCGCCGCGTCGAAGTGAAGGCTCCGGGCATCATCCCGCGCAAGTCCGTGCACGAGCCGGTGCAGACCGGCCTCAAGGCATTGGACGCGCTCGTCCCCGTCGGCCGCGGCCAGCGCGAGCTGATCATCGGCGACCGCCAGACCGGCAAGTCCGCCGTCGCGCTCGACACGTTCATCAACCAGCGTGCAGCGAACCAGGGCACGGACGAGAGCCAGAAGCTCTACTGCATCTACGTCGCCATCGGCCAGAAGCGTTCGACGGTGGCCCAGATCGTCCGCGCGCTCGAGGAAAATGGCGCGATGGAATATTCCATCGTCGTCGCCGCCACCGCCTCCGAGCCGGCCCCGCTCCAGTTCCTTGCGCCCTATACCGGTTGCACGATGGGCGAATATTTCCGCGACAACGGAATGCACGCCGTCATCGTCTATGACGATCTGTCGAAGCAGGCCGTCGCCTATCGCCAGATGTCGCTGCTTCTGCGCCGTCCGCCGGGCCGCGAAGCCTATCCGGGCGACGTCTTCTATCTCCACTCGCGGCTCCTGGAGCGCGCGGCGAAGATGAACGAGGATAACGGCTCGGGCTCCTTGACCGCACTGCCGATCATCGAGACCCAGGCGGGGGACGTGTCGGCCTACATCCCGACCAACGTGATCTCGATTACCGACGGACAGATCTTCCTCGAGACCGAGCTTTTCTACCAGGGCATCCGACCGGCCATCAACGTCGGCCTTTCGGTCAGCCGCGTCGGCTCCGCTGCCCAGACCAAGGCGATGAAGAAGGTCGCCGGCTCGATCAAGCTGGAGCTCGCCCAGTATCGCGAGATGGCCGCCTTCGCCCAGTTCGGCTCCGACCTCGATGCCTCGACCCAGCGCCTCCTCAACCGCGGCGCGCGCCTCACCGAGCTCCTGAAGCAGCCGCAATTCCAGCCGATGCCGGTGGAAGAGCAGGTCGTCTCGATTTTCGCCGGCGTGAACGGCTTCATCGACACGGTGCCCGTCAACCAGGTCGTCCGCTTCGAAAGCTCGCTGCTCGCGCACATGCGGAGCGATCATGGCCAGGTGCTCGGCAAGATCCGTGACACCAAGACGCTCGACGACGAGACTGCGGGCCAGCTCAAGTCCATCGTCGGCGATTTCGCCAAGAGCTTTGCGTAGGAAATACCGTTCGTCCTGAGCCTGTCGAAGGACTGTCCTTCTTCAGGCAAAGGTAAAAGGCAGGGCTTCGACAAGCTCAGCCCGAACGGATCGAGGAACTAGGAAATGGCCTCTCTCAAGGCACTCAAAGGGCGGATCGCCTCGGTCAAATCGACCCAGAAGATCACCAAGGCGATGAAGATGGTCGCCGCCGCCAAGCTCCGGCGCGCGCAGCAGGCGGCCGAGGCCGGCCGTCCCTACGCCACCCGCCTCCAGGAGGTGATGGCGAGCCTTGCCGGCCGCGTCGTCATCGGTCCGCAGAGCCCGAAGCTGCTCGCCGGCACCGGAAAGCAGGACACGCACCTGCTCGTCGTATGCACGTCGGACCGGGGCCTTGCCGGTGCGTTCAACTCGAACATCGTCCGCGCCGCCCGCAAGGCCGCCGACGATCTCCAGCGCCAGGGCAAGACGGTCTATTTCTACCTGGTCGGCCGCAAGGGCCGCGCGGTGATCAGCCGCCTCTTCCCGCGCCAGATCGTCCACGATTACGACACGAGCGGCATCAAGCAGGTGAGCTTCGCCGACGCCCAGGCGATCGCCGCCGACATCGTCGAGCGCTACACGACCGACGGTATCGACGTCGTCCACCTCTTCTGCGCCCGCTTCCAGTCGGCGCTGGTTCAGGAGCCGACCCAGCAGCAGTTGATGCCGGTGCCGATGCCCGCCGCCGAGGCGGCTCCCGCCGGCGGCGTCAGCGCCGCCGTCGAATATGAGCCGGACGAGGAGGACATCCTTGCCGAGCTGCTGCCGCGCAACGTCGCCGTCCAGATCTTCCGCGCGCTTCTCGAAAATGCCGCGTCCGAGCAGGGCAGCCGGATGACCGCGATGGACAACGCCACGCGCAACGCCGGCGACATGATCAACCGCCTCTCGATCCAGTACAACCGCACCCGCCAGGCCGCGATCACGACCGAGCTGGTGGAAATCATCTCCGGAGCCGAGGCGCTTTAGGAACAATCAGCTCCCCGGCGAAAACCGGGCACAGAACGAACGTAGGACTGGACCCCGCCCTTCGCCGGGGAACAAGAAGGAAGACTAGAATGCTTGAGCCTGAGACCACGACCCTGGAGCGCACCGCCGCCACCGCCCCGGTCACCAACAATGTCGGCCGCGTCGCCCAGGTGATCGGCGCCGTCGTCGACGTAAGCTTCGACGGCAATCTGCCGGAGATCCTCTCCGCGCTCACCACCGACAATAACGGCAGCAAGCTCGTGCTCGAGGTCGCCCAGCATCTCGGCGAGAACACGGTCCGCACGATCGCGATGGACTCGACCGACGGCCTCACCCGCGGCCAGCCGGTGATGGACACCGGCTCGCAGATCCGCGTGCCCGTCGGTCCGATGACGCTCGGCCGCATCATGAACGTGGTCGGCGAGCCAATCGACGAGCGCGGTCCGATCGGCGCCACCGACAGCGCCCCCATCCACGCCGAGGCTCCGCTCTTCGTCGACCAGTCGACCGAGACCGCCATCCTCGTCACCGGCATCAAGGTGATCGACCTGCTCGCGCCTTACGCGAAGGGCGGCAAGATCGGCCTGTTCGGCGGCGCCGGCGTGGGCAAGACCGTGCTCATCCAGGAGCTGATCAACAACATCGCCAAGGGCCATGGCGGCACCTCGGTGTTCGCCGGCGTCGGCGAGCGCACCCGCGAGGGCAACGACCTCTATCACGAGTTCCTCGACGCGGGCGTGATCGCCAAGGACGCGGACGGCAACCCGACCCCCGAGGGCTCCAAGGTCGCCCTGGTGTTCGGCCAGATGAATGAGCCGCCGGGCGCCCGCGCCCGCGTCGCGCTTTCCGGCCTCACCATCGCCGAATATTTCCGCGACCAGGAGGGCCAGGACGTGCTCTTCTTCGTCGACAACATCTTCCGCTTCACCCAGGCGGGTTCGGAAGTGTCGGCGCTCCTCGGCCGAATTCCCTCGGCCGTGGGCTACCAGCCGACGCTCTCCACCGACATGGGCGCGCTCCAGGAGCGGATCACCTCCACCAACAAGGGCTCGATCACCTCTGTGCAGGCGATCTACGTGCCCGCCGACGATCTTACCGATCCGGCGCCTGCCACCTCCTTCGCCCACTTGGACGCCACCACCGTGCTGTCGCGCGCGATCTCGGAACTGGGCATCTACCCGGCCGTCGATCCGCTCGATTCCACCAGCCGTGTGCTCACCGCCCGCACCGTCGGCCAGGAGCATTACGACACCGCCCGCCGAGTCCAGGAGATCCTGCAGAAGTACAAGTCGCTTCAGGACATCATCGCCATTCTCGGCATGGACGAGCTTTCCGAAGAGGATAAGCTCACCGTCAGCC
>NZ_DASVUE010000152.1:0-7843 GCF_036387215.1 Allosphingosinicella sp.
GGATAGTCGTAGCGGAAATAGTTCAGCATCTCCTCGGTCCGCACGGCCGCCTGCGGAACCTGCTGTCCGGTTCTCAGAAGCCGGCGGACATTCGAATAGCTGCCGGTGTCGACGTCGATGCCGAAGGTCGAGACCGGCGCCTGCGCGACCGCCTGCACCGTGGCGACTTCGGGCCCCGCATAGCGTTCCCGATTCTCCCTCATCTTCGCTGATCCCACGATCGTGACCGGGCTCGGGCTCGTGAGGTTGGGTCGGGCGACGCGCGAGCCCGTGACCGCGATCTCGGCATTGACGCCGGAGTCGGCGGAGACCGGAGGAGGAGGCGGCGGGGGCGGCGGAGGCGGAGGGGGCGGAGGCGGAGGCGGGGCCGACAAGGGGTAGCCGACCGAATAACCGCGCTGCGCAGCCCGGTCCTGCTCCCGGAAGCGGTCGATAAACGGCTTGCAGATCCGATCGCCGTCTGCCGCCGCGGGGCGAGCCGCCGCTATGACCGGTGGGCTCGTCGCAGGAGTGGCAAGGACAAGGGCCGCGACGAGCAGCAAGCGGACGATGTGCATGTCGAACGGCTCCTTCCACAAAGAAGGTTATATTATCACATCTGCCGGTTGGGACAATCGCCTGCTCACCATCGTCGGGCCCTGCGGCAAAGCTGCAACACCCGCCCTACCGGCAAAGCTTTACCCTTGAGCCGAGGCTCCCGCCACAATGACGGATCCTCCCCTGCTCAGAGCGCAGCGAAATCGACCGGCGCGTGCCGGTCAACGCGCTTCGACCGGTCCTGCATCGGATATTTCAGGCCAGTGGCGCAATTGAACAGCACCACCCGTTCGCTGGCGGAGACGCGCCCTTCCGCCCGCGCCTTTTCATACGCCGCAAGCGTGGCGCCGGTCTCGGGGCAGAGCAGGAGACCGTCCTCGCTCGCCGCCTCCTCGACGGCAGCGGAGAGCTCCGCGTCAGACACCGCCATTGCGAAGCCGCCGCTCTCCCGCACCGCGCGCAGGATGAGGAAGTCGCCGACGGCTCTGGGCACGCGAATCCCGGCCGCGATTGTGCTTGCGCCGTCCCAGCGCTCGGCATGCTCTTCGCCGTCGTTGAAGGCCTTGACGATCGGCGCACAGCCTTCCGCCTGGACCGCGATCATGCGCGGCCGTTCGGAGCCGATGAAGCCGAGTTCCTCCAGCTCCTGGAAGCTCTTCCACATGCCGATCAGGCCGGTGCCGCCGCCGGTGGGGTAGAAGATCACATCGGGCAACGTCCAGCCGAGCTGCTCGGCGAGCTCAAGGCCCATCGTCTTCTTGCCCTCGATCCGGTACGGCTCCTTCAGCGTCGACATGTCGAACCAGTGGCCGGCCGCGGCGCCCTCGCCGACGATCTTGCCGCAATCGTCGATGAGACCGTTTACCCGATAGACGCGGGCGCCCTGGAGCGCGATTTCGCGCACGTTGATCTCGGGCGTGTCGTCCGGGCAGAAGACGATCGTCTCGATGCCTGCCTTGGTCGCATAGGCCGCAAGCGCTGCGCCGGCATTGCCGTTAGTCGGCATCGCGATCTTGGTGACGCCGAGCTCCTTCGCCAGCGACACGGCCATCGCCAGGCCGCGCGCCTTGAACGACCCCGTCGGAAGCCGACCCTCGTCCTTCACCAGCAGCTCGCGGGAGCCGTGCCGCTTCGCGACGCGCGGGAGCGGCACGATCGGCGTCATCGCTTCGCCGAGGCTGACGACGTTCGCCGCCCTGCGGACGGGCAGCAGCTCCCGGTAACGCCAGAGATCGGGACTGCGCTCGGAAAGCGTTTCGCGCGACAGCGCGGCGCGGACCGCCGCCAGGTCATAACGGACCAGCAGCGGCCGCCCGACGCGGGAGAGCCCTTGCAGGCGATCCGCCTCGTAGCGCTCGCCCGTCATCGAGCATTCGAGATGAGCGACGAAGGTCTCGCGCTCGGCCGAGAGATTGCCGTTCCAGGCCGCCGTCATGAAGGTGCGTAGGCTAGCTGCGTCCGCCGCTGCCGCTGTTCTGGCCGCCGGTGCGGCTGTCCTCGTTGCGGTTGTCGCGTTGCTTCTTGTCGCCGCCTTTGTCTTCCTTCTGCCACTGGTCGAAATCGCCCTTCTTCTTGTTGTCGGTCATGCTGATCTCCTTGTTCGAAGGGTCAACAACCGGCGCGGCAATCGTTTCCCTGTCAGGCGGCGCGGGAACCGATCGCCTTCTGGCGGCGGCGCTGGACCGAGGATCCGAGCCCGATCGCTTCGCGATATTTCGCGACGGTCCGCCGGGCGATGTCGAAGCCCTTGGCGCGGAGCAGATCGACCAGCTGGTCATCGGAGAGGATCGCGGTGGGGCTTTCGGCTGCGATCAGCGCCTTGATGTGGCTCTTCACGGCCTCGGCCGACACGGCATCGCCGCCCTCGGAGCTCTGGATACCGCTGGTGAAGAAATATTTGAGCTCGAACAGGCCGCGGTCGCAGGAGAGATATTTGTTCGAGGTGACCCGGCTGACTGTGGATTCGTGCATCCCGATCGCTTCCGCCACGGTTCGGAGCGTCAATGGGCGGAGATGGGCGACGCCGTTGCGGAAGAATCCGTCCTGCTGTTTCACGATCTCGGTCGAGACCTTGATGATCGTCCGCGCGCGCTGGTCCAGCGCCTTCAACAGCCAGTTGGCGCTGGCGAGGCAATCTGACAGCCAGGCTTTCGACGCCTTGTCCTGAGGTCCGCTCGAAAGCTCGGTGTAGTAGCTGCGGTTGACGAGGAGCTTTGGAAGCGTGGCGCTGTTGAGCTCGATCGCCCAGGCATTGCCGCGCCGGGCGACGAACACGTCGGGCACCACCGCATCCACCCGGTCGCCATGCGAGAATTTGCAGCCCGGCTTCGGATCATACGCCCGAAGCTCGCGTATCATGTCCGCTAGGTCCTCGTCGTCCACCCCGCAAATGCGCTTTAGGGCGGAGAGATTGCCGCGGGCGAGGTAATCGAGATTGTCGATCATCCGCGCCATTGCAGGATCGTAGCGGTCGGCTTCCTTCGCCTGCAGCGCCAGGCATTCGGCGAGCGAACGCGCGGCGACGCCCGGCGGGTCGAGCCGCTGGATGACGCCGAGTACCCGCTCGACATCGTGCAATGGAGCGCCGAGCCGGTGCGCGATCTCGAGCAGGGAGCCCGCGAAATAGCCGGTCTCCTCGATCTGCTCGATGATCTGCCGGGCGATCATCATGTCGGCGTCGCTGAGGCAGGCGCCGGCCTGGCCGAGCAGATGCTCGTGGAGCGACACGCCTTCGCTTTCGAAGCCGTCGAAATCGAGGGCCTCGCCCCCGCCGGTGCCAACTCCATCCATGCCGAGGCCGCCGTCGAGGCCGCGAAGGCTGTCGGCGGCGCTGTCCTGGTGGAAATCCTCGCTGTCATAGTCGATGTCGAGCGGGGCATCCTGTCCGGCATCGCCGGACTGGACGAGGATGTCGATCGTCGCCGGCTCCTCGCTTTCCGAGAGAGGGAGGTCAGGCTCGGCGGGCTCCGAATGCGCCTCCTCGTCGCCGCCGCCGCTGTCGAGCAGGGGATTGCGCTCCAGCTCCTCGGCGATGAAGCTGTCGATCTCGAGGTTCGAAAGCGCCAGCAAGCGGATCGCCTGCTGGAGCTGCGGCGTCATCACCAGCGACTGGCTTTGCCGAAGGTCGAGGCGAGGACCGAGCGCCATTGCGACTACAATTCGAAACTCTCGCCGAGGTAGAGCCGGCGCACATTCTCGTCGGCGACGAGCGCTTCCGGGCTGCCGGCGAACAGCACCTGGCCATCGTAGATGATGCAGGCGCGATCGACGATGTCTAGCGTCTCGCGAACGTTATGATCGGTGATGAGGACGCCGATGTCGCGCTGCTTCAGCTGCTTCACGAGATCCCGGATGTCGGAGATCGAGATCGGGTCGATGCCGGCGAACGGCTCGTCGAGCAGCATGATGGTGGGATCCGCGGCAAGGGCACGCGCGATCTCGCAGCGCCGCCGCTCGCCGCCGGAGAGCGCCATTGCGGGGGCGTCGCGCAGGTGCTCGATATGGAATTCGCCGAGCAGCTGTTCGAGCCGCTCCGCGCGGACGCGGCGGTTGGGCTCGGCGACTTCCAGAACGGCCATGATGTTCTGGGATACGGTAAGGCCACGGAAGATCGAGGTTTCCTGCGGCAGATAGCCGAGGCCGAGGATCGCGCGCCGGTACATCGGCAGGCCGGTAATGTCCTCGCCGTCGAGCAGGATGCGGCCGCTGTCGGGTTTCACCAGGCCCATGATCGAATAGAAGCAGGTCGTCTTGCCCGCGCCGTTGGGACCGAGGAGACCGACCACCTCGCCGCGATTCACCCCGAGCGAAACGTCGTTCAGCACCGACTTCCGATCGTAGGACTTGGCGATCGAGACCACCGACAGGCCGCGCGAGACCTGCCCGAAGGCGGATTCCCGATCCGTCCGGCTGATGGTGGCGCTGTCGTTCACTTAAGTCCCCTTCCCGAACGGGAATTTAGGCGAAGCGGGGCCTCGCCTCAACTGGCAAGATTCCTGCATGAGCCGGCGCTCCCGGTCGAGCCCAATTCGACCCAAGCTGCTGGATTTGAGGGGAAGCGTTGCTTCTCAGTTGTTGCGCTGGGGAACCGTGAAGCGGCCCGTGACACGGCCTCCGCCTTCGCCGGTTCCCGGCGCGGAGCGGGCGCCGCCGTCCATCACCGCACGGCCGGTGTCGAGATTGAGGACGAGCCGGGCGCCGTTCACCCGCGATTCGCCGCGGGTGAGGGTGACGTTGCCGAGCATGGTGATCAATCGGCTCCGGAGGTCGTAGATCGCAAACTGCCCCTGCGCCGTTTCGGACGGGCTCCTGACGGTAACTCCACCGCTCGCATCGATCCGTTCGATCTCGATTCCGCCGGCGTTGGAATAAGCGACGGTGACCCTGGCCGCGTTCATCGTCAGGTTCGCCTGTTTGGCGACGACATTACCCGAAAATATGGCGCGATCGGCGCGGTCCTGGACCTCGATCCGGTCCGCGGCGACATCGACGGGAGCGCTGGTATTGTGGCCTTTGAGCGCAGAGGTCCCCTCCTGCCCCACGGCCGGCGCAACGAGCAGGATGGCCGCCGCGGCGGCGCCGAATGCGATGCTGGCGGTCCTCATATTGCTCATCTGATCGCGCCCTGCTTGATATGCAAGCGTGCCCGCCCCGTCAGCACCACCTTCTTTTGCGGCAGATCCGCCTGGAGCTTATCGGCGGAGAAGCGACCGAGCGGCATCGTGCCATCGACGCGTCCCCTGCTTTCCAGCTGCTGGGCGTTAAGATCGACCGCTACGTCGCGCGTCTCCAGCCTGTATCCGTCGGCGGCGGCAAGCTGGATCGCGCCGATAATGTCCACCTTCTGGGCCTCCATGTCGTAGCGCCCCTTACCGGCCCGGAGAGTAGCCGGGCCATTGTCGAGCCCGATCTCGGCCGACATGCCGAGGATATCGACGATCTTCACCTGCGAATTCGGTTGCACCGCCGACGATGCATCGAGGGTGAACGGCCGCCCCTTATTGTCCTGCCCGCGATAGCGCGCCGCCTCGACCCGCATCCGCTCCTTGGCGACCTCGACCTTGTTCTTGTCGAGGATGAAGCTGATGTCGCGGCCCTTCTGGAGCGGCGCCAGCGCCAGATAGGCGAGCAGCACGCCGATCGCGGTCGGCAGAAGGATCTTCAGCAGGCGCACCAGGAAATCGTGCACCCCGCCGGGAGCGGCCCAGCCCTGCTTGCGGACCCGCTCCTTCACCGCCGCCTCAGACATGGGCGAAAATGTCTTCCTCCGGCCAGCCGGCCAAATCGAGCAGCGCCCGGTGCGGAAGGAAATCGAAGCAGGCCTGGGCAAGCGCCGTCCGCCCTTCGCGCTCCAGCCGCTCGTCGAGTTTCGTCTTGAGCGCATGCAGATAGCGCACGTCGGAGGCCGCATAATCCTTTTGGGGATCGCTGAGCTCAGGCGCCCCCCAGTCGGAGGTTTGCTGCTGCTTGGATATCTCCTGGCCCAGCATCTCCTTGATGAGCTCCTTGAGCCCGTGCCGGTCGGTATAGGTGCGCACGAGCCGCGAGGCCGTCTTCGTGCAGTAAACGGGCGCTGCGATGATCCCCATATAGGCCTTGATCGAAGCGATATCGAAGCGGGCGAAATGGTAGAGCTTCAGCCGCTCGGGATCGGTGAGCACCGCCTTGAGGTTGGGAGCCGCATAGTCGCTGCCCTTGCGGAAGCGGACGAGATGCTCGTCGCCGCGGCCGTCCGCGATCTGCACCACGCACAGACGGTCGCGGCCGAGCTGGAGCCCCATCGTCTCGGTGTCGACGGCCACGGGACCCGGTGCAAGAACGCCTTCGGGAAGGTCTTCTTCATGAAAATATACGCTCATCCGACCCCGCATAAGGCCAAGCCCGCGGCGCCTCAATGGCTGACGCGAGCGATGGCTCTACGAGCATCGCCGCTGCGCCGGCAAAACCGCTCGCCGCCGCGATAGTTTTAGGCTATAGGAGTCGGCGGTATGCGCATTTTTCGCGCACGGAGCCGTTTGCGCACGAAGCACGGCGCAGTGGTTTGAGGTCACAGGGGCGCTGGAAGAGTATTGCAAGGCATGAGTTTCGACAGAGGGCGCCGCGGGGATCGCGGCGGGCGCGGCAGAGATAAGCGCGACGGTTTCGGAGAAGATAGCGGCGGCAGCAGTTACGGCGGAGACCGGGGCGGTTTCGGCGGCGGTGGCGGCTATGGCGGCGGCGGCTACGGCGGCGGCGGTGATCGCTTCGGCGGTGGCGGCGATCGCTTCGGCGGCGGCGGCGGCGACCGATTCGGCGGCGGCGGTGGCGGCGGCTATCGCGGCGGCGGCGGTGGTGGCGGCTTCGGCGGCGGTGGCGGCGGGTTCCGCGGCGGCGGCGGCGGTGGCGGCGGCATGCCCCCCCAGGTCGTCGGCGAAGGCACGGGCGTCGTAAAGTTCTTCAACGCTCAGAAAGGCTTCGGCTTCGTGGTTCGCGATGACGGCGGCGAAGATGTGTTCGTGCACATTTCCGCGGTCGAGCAAGCGGGCCTCACCGGCCTGGCCGAGGGTCAGCCGCTCGGCTTCTCCCTCGTCGATCGCGGCGGCCGCATTTCGGCGACCGACCTCAAGATCGAAGGCGAGCCGATGGCCGTCCAGGAGCGTGCTCCGCGCGACGATCGGGGCGGACCGGGCGGCGCAGGCGGCTTCGGCGGCGGCGACCGCGGTGGGCCGCAGCGCCAGCTGACCGGCGAGAAGGCTTCGGGCACCGTCAAGTTCTTCAACGCGATGAAGGGCTTCGGCTTCATCAGCCGCGACGACGGCCAGCCGGACGCGTTCGTCCACATCTCGGCAGTTGAGCGGGCCGGCATGGTCTCGCTGAACGAAGGCGACCGGCTCGAATTCGAGCTGGAAGTCGATCGCCGCGGCAAGACGGCGGCGGTGAACCTGGCGCCACTCCAGTAAGCTTCGGCTTCCCGGACAACAAAAGAGCCCGGCCGCGAAGCGCGCCGGGCTTTTTCGTGTCAGACGGATATCAGGCGGGTGTCAGGCGGCATCGTGGAAGAGGGTCTGGCGCTGCAGTCCGCGCGTGACCATGCCGGCGCCGCGCGTCGTCGCCTCGGCGAGCGGCAGCGCCGTCGAGCAGAAGCCGCATTCGGCCGAAACACGACCGACATACCAGTGCGTCCGTCCGCATCCCGGGCAGTGGTTGACCTGGTTTTCGCGGTAGACGACGCAATAGCCGCGGTGCGACGGATCGTGGGCGAAGTTCTCGCCTGAACTCTGGACGATTGACCTCAACATACAAGCTACCTTCTCGACAATGCCCGCCG
>NZ_DASVUE010000153.1:0-3251 GCF_036387215.1 Allosphingosinicella sp.
GACCAAGGCCATTCCGGAGTTCCGCCCCGGCGACACGCTCCGCGTCGGCGTCCGCGTCGTCGAAGGCGACCGCACCCGCGTCCAGAATTTCGAAGGCGTCTGCATCGCCCGCGCCAATCGCGGCCTCGGCAGCTCCTTCACGGTTCGCAAGATAAGCTTCGGCGAGGGTGTCGAGCGCGTCTTCCCACTCTACAGCCCGAACATCGATTCGATCGAAGTCGTCCGCCGCGGCGCCGTCCGCCGTGCGAAGCTCTACTACCTGCGGGGCCGCACCGGCAAGGCCGCCCGCATCGCCGAGCGGCGCGACACCCGCCAAGGCCCGGAGAGCAAGGCTGCCGCTCCGACCGCCACTCCGGCCACGGAAAACGCCGAGGGCTGATCGGACGCTTTCGCAAAAGAAAGGGGCGCGGACGGCATATCGTCCGCGCCCTTTTTTTGGTGCCGAAGCTGCACTTCCGAAGCTGCGTTCCGGCGGCTAAGGAGCGATCATGAAGCCGCTCCTCCTCGCATTCGCCGCCGCCGCACTCACAGTGCCAGCGCTCCCCGCCGCCGCGCAGCAGCGCCTCACCATCGAACGGATTTTCGCGAGCCCATCGCTCACCGGTCTTGCTCCCCGGGCGCTGAAGCTCTCGCCGGACGGGAAGCTGGTGACCTTGCTCCGCAACCGGCCGGACGACCGGCAGCGCTACGATCTGTGGGCGATCGACACCGCGACCGGCTCCTCGCGGATGCTGGTCGATTCGAAGAAGCTCGGCTCAGGCGCTGCCCTGTCAGAGGCTGAGAAGATGCAGCGGGAACGCGCCCGCATCGGCTCCCTTACCGGCATCGTCTCATACTCATGGGCGCCGGACGGTCGGCATATCCTGGTGCCGTTGGAGGGCGACCTTTACCTTGCCGACCTGAACGGCGGCGTGCAGCGGCTCACCAACACGCCGGACAGCGAGCTTGACGCCACCGTCAGTGAAAGCGGCCGCTACGTCTCTTTCGTGAAGGACCAGAACCTGCACGTGATCGCGCTTCCCACCGGCGGGGACCGAGCGCTCACCAGCGGCGGCGGCGGTCCGATCAGCTGGGGCGTCGCCGAATTCATCTCCCAGGAAGAGATGGGTCGCAGCCGCGGACATTGGTGGGCCCCCAACGACCGGCGGATCGCCGTCGCGCGGGTCGATGAAAGCAAGGTGGAAGTCGCCACGCGCGCCTCTATTGGGGCGGAAAAGACGACGACCTTCGAGCAGCGTTACCCGCGCGCCGGCACGCCCAACGCAGCCGTCGACCTCTATTTGATGGATCCGGACGGCACCGGTCACGTGAAGGCCGATCTCGGGGACAACCCCGATGTCTATCTCGCGCGGGTCGATTGGATGCCCGACGGCAGCGCATTGCTCGTCCAGCGCCAGAGCCGCGACCAGAAACGGCTGGACGTGCTTCGGGTCGATGCAGCCACCGGCAAATCGACTTTGCTCTTCACGGAGCGCTCGCCGACCTGGATCAACCTTCACAACGACCTGCGGGTGTTGAGCGACGGAAGCCTGATCTGGACATCGGAGCGAAGCGGCTTCCAGCACCTCTACCGCTGGAACAAGGGCAAGCTGGCGCAGCTCACCAGCGGCGACTGGGCGACAGACGGCCTCGTCGGCGTCGACCAGCAGGCGGGCAAGCTCTTCTTCACGGGTTTCATGGACGATACGACCGAGCGGCACCTCTATTCGCTCAACTACCGCCGCAAGGGCGCGAAGCCCGTGCGGCTGACCGTTCCCGGCACCAGCAACAGCGCAGTGATGGATGCGGCTGGGCACCATGCGCTCATCACGTCCTCCTCGCCCGCGCAGCCGAGCCAGGTCTACCTCGCTAACGCGTTGGGACAGCGGCTCGCCTGGATCGAGCAGAACGCCGTCACCGGCGAACACCCTTGGGCACCCTATGCCGCCGCAGCCGCGCAGCCGCCGCGCTACGGCAAGCTCAAGGCGGCGGACGGGAAGACGGACCTCGATTATTCCATCTTGCTGCCGCCCGGGCTCAGGCCAGGCCAGCGGGCGCCGGTCTTCTTCAACGTTTATGGCGGCCCCACCGCCCGCGACGTCGAGAAAGGTTTCGTAAAGCCGATCGACCAGTATCTGGCGCAGCAGGGCTGGATCGTTTTCGAAGTCGCCAACCGGGGCGAGGAGGGCAGAGGCACGGCCTTTCAGAAGCCCGCTTACCGCGCGCTGGGGGGAGTCGAAGTCGAGGACCAGCTCGCCGCGCTCAAATGGCTCAAGGCGCAGCCTTTCGTCGATCCGGAGCGGGTGGGCGTGTTCGGCTGGTCCTATGGCGGATATATGGTCTTGAAGCTGCTCGAAGCCGCTCCACACGCCTTTGCAGCCGGCGTCTCCGGCGCCCCCGTCACCCGCTGGGAACTCTACGATACCCATTATACCGAACGCTATATGGGCAATCCGGCCACCGACCCAGAGCCCTACCGCAAGGCAAGCGCGCTGGAAGACGCGGCCAGGATCGCCGACCCGTTGCTCCTCATCCACGGCATGGCCGACGACAACGTGCTGTTCCAGAACACGACCGAGATGATGGCGCGGCTCCAGGCGGCCAACCGGCCGTTCGAGGTGATGACCTATCCGGGCGAGACCCACAGCGCCGTCGGCGGCCGGGTCGCGCCGCATGTCTGGTCGACCATCGAACGCTTCATGAACCGAGAGGTGAAGAACAAGGGCGCCGGCGCCGCCCGCTAAGGCGGCTCCGTTGGACAATCGCCCGCGAAGCCCTACATCGCGCCCTTAGCGAGGAGCGGTTCGAATGGGTTATCGGGTGGTTGTCGTCGGCGCGACCGGCAATGTCGGGCGCGAGATCCTGAACATCCTGGCGGAGCGGGAATTCCCAGCCGACGAGGTGGCCGCGGTCGCTTCGCCCAAGTCTACCGGCGACGAGATCGACTTCGGCGATTCCGGCCGCACATTCCGCGTCAAGAACATCGAGCATTTCGATTTCGCCGGCTGGGACATGGCATTGTTCGCCGCCGGCTCGGAAGTATCGAAGGTCTACGCGCCCCGGGCTGCGGCCGCCGGCTGCACCGTCATCGACAACAGCTCCCTCTACCGCATGGACCCCGACGTTCCGCTGATCGTGCCCGAGGTGAACCCCGAGGCGATCGCCGGCTATCGGCGCAAGAACATCATCGCCAACCCCAATTGCTCGACGGCCCAGATGGTCGTGGCGCTGAAGCCGCTCCACGATTTCGCGCGGATCAAGCGGGTGGTGGT
>NZ_DASVUE010000154.1:0-6917 GCF_036387215.1 Allosphingosinicella sp.
GCGCTTGTCGACGACGAGCACGCGCGCATCGTGCTGGCTTGCAAGCCGCTCGGCGAGCACGGAGCCCGCGAAGCCGGCGCCGACGACGAGATAGTCGTACTTCTTCTTGCCGGCGGTCGTGACGAGCCGCGGCCCGGCGGCAGCCGGAGCGACCACCTCCCGGAGGAGCCCGGCCATCCGGGCATATGTCGTGTCCCAGCTGAGGTTGGCGAGCTTCGCGTCCACGTCCTTCAGCCATTCATCGTCGCCCTGCGAAAGCGCCAGCGCCTTCTCGCACGCCGCGATAAACGCCTCCGCGCCATCTGCGATGAACACCGCGTCGAGATCGCCATAATGGCGTCCAACGTCCTTGATCGGAGTCGACACGACGGGGCGGCCGCCGGCCAGATATTCCGGCGTCTTGGTCGGCGAGATGAAGGTCGTCGAGTCGTTGATCGCGAACGGCATCAACGCGACGTCCCAGCCGCCGAGATAGTGCGGCAGCTCCTCATATCTCTTGCCGCCGACATAGTGGATGTTGGCGCGGCGCGGCAGCTCGGCGGGATCGATCTTGACGATCGGGCCGACCATCACGATCGACCATTCCGGGTGCGCGTCCGCGACCGCGCCGATCAGCTCCAGATCCATCCGCTCGTCGATGACGCCGTAGAAGCCGAAGCGCGGCTTCGGCAGCTGGGCCTGGTCCGCCGGGCCTTCCGAAGCAGCCCTTGCCTGGGCGAAGTGGGCGCGATCGACGCTGGAGGGGAACGGGTGGACGTTCGGGTGACGGTCCTTCTTGGCTTCGTAGAGGCTGTAGCCGCCGGTGAAGACGACGTCGGCGGTTGCGAACAGCTCACGCTCCAGATCGAGCAGCGTCGGCGGGGCGAAGCGGAAATTGGCGAGTTCGTCCATGCAGTCATAGACGGTGGCGGCAGCCTCGATGTGCCTCGAGAAGGGCAGCATCATCGGGGTGTAGTACCAGCGGACGAGCGGCTGCTCCTCGCCGGTCAGAAACTCATCGAGCAGCGCCTTCAGCGCGCTTTCCGTCTCTTCCTCGCTCATACCTTCCGGGAGCGACGGAGTGACGACGGTGACGCCCGTTTCGGCGCAAGTCCGGATGCCGAGGGCCGGCTCGCATCCCGCGAGCGCCGCTTCGGGCTCTTCCCAATAGATAACGCGCCGTTCCTTTGCGAAGCGGCTCATCAGATGCTGGGGTCGTTGAAAGACGAAATTCCACCGCAGATGGGAGAAGCAGATCAGGCCCTGGTCGCTGCCGGGCGGAGCCGCATCGTAATTGGGCCCCAGTGACGAGGCGGAGGAAAACGTGATCAATGGAAGCCTCTGAGTTAGAACGGACTTCCGGGATAACGTCGCACTAGCGTAACGAGTTCCAGCCTTCTTCTTCTACTCTCCTCACCTGAGTTAATCATACAAATCAAAGCTTTGATTTTGCTGATGTTGCTTTCGCTGCATTGCGGCGAAATGGAGCAAATACCGGCCAAAGCGGGATCAATCTCCGAACGCGCGCTTCAGCTCCTCGCGCCACGGGCCTGCAACGCCGTCGGAAGGCGCCCGCCAGTCGCCGCGCGGGCTGAGGCTGCCGCCGGCGGAGACCTTGGGCGCGTTCGGAAGCGCCGAGCGCTTGAACTGGCTGGTCTGGAAGAAGCGGTAGAGGAATTCGTCCAGCCACTTGCGGATCGTCGGGAGGTCGTACGAGCGCTTCAGATGCTCCGGGAAGCCCAGCGGCCACAGCCCCTTGTCCATGTCGTGCCAGGCCTGCCAGGCGAGGAATGCGACCTTCGACGGCGGCTGGCCGGACCGCAGGATGTGGAACAGGAAGAAATCGTGCAGCTCGTAGGGCCCGATCCGGTCCTCGGTGCTCTGCATCCCCTCTTCGTCCGCCGGCACCAGCTCGGGCGAGATCTTGGTGTCGAGGATCGCCTGCAGCACCCGGTCGGTCTCGGCGTCGAACTGGTTCGATTTGATCGCCCAGCGGACGAGATACTGGATCAAAGTCTTCGGAACGCCGGCATTGACGCCGTAATGGCTCATCTGGTCGCCGACGCCGTAGGTACACCAGCCGAGCGCGAGCTCCGAAAGGTCGCCGGTGCCCACGACGAAGCCGCCGCGCTGGTTGGCGAGGCGGAACAGATAATCGGTGCGGAGCCCCGCCTGCACATTCTCGAAAGTGACGTCGTAGACCGGCTCTCCCGAAGCGAACGGATGCCCCATGTCGCCGAGCATCTGCCGGGCGGCGGGCTTGATGTCGATCTCCTCGCCGACGACGCCCAATGCCTTCATCAGTGCCCAAGCGTTGGATTTGGTGGTGTCGCCGGTGGCGAAGCCCGGCATCGTGAAGCCGAGGATCGTCGTCCTCGGCAGCTCCAGGTAATCGCACACCTTCGCAGCGACGATCAGAGCGTGGGTGCTGTCGAGCCCGCCCGAGACGCCGATGACGAGATGCTTGCCGGATGTCGCCTGGAAGCGCCGGGCGAGGCCCTGCACCTGAATGTTGAACGCCTCGTAGCAATCCTGATCGAGCTGTTCGGGGCGGTTCGGCACATAGGGGAAGCGACGCAGCTTCCGCTCGAACCCGATGTCCTTGAAGCTCGGCCGGTGCTCGAAATGGATGCGCCGCGCCTTTTTCTCCGGGTGCCCGGCGGCGATCGCATTGTCGTTGAACGTGCCCATCCGCATTCGCTCGAGCCGGAGCCGCTGGACGTCGATGTCGGCGACGCACAGCTCGGGCTCTCGTGAAAAGCGGGAGCTGTGGCAGAGCATCTCGCCGAACTCGTAGATCGATCCTTGCCCGTCCCAGGCGAGGTCGGTCGTGCTCTCGCCCGGCCCGGAAGCCGCATAGATGTAGGCGGCGCAGCAGCGCGAGCTTTGCGAGGCGCAGAGCAGTTTCCGCTCGTCCGCCTTGCCGATCGTGATGTTGGAGGCGGAGAGGTTGCAGAGGATCAGCGCGCCCGACAGGGCGCCAATTGTGGACGGCGGCTGCGGCGCCCAATAATCCTCGCAAATCTCCATGTGGAAGATGAAGTCGTCCAGATCCTCGGCCGCGAAGATGAGGTCGGTGCCGAATGGGACGAGCTGGCCGGCGACCGCGATGTCCATGCCGTTGAGGCCGAACCCCATCGCGAACCAGCGTTTCTCATAATATTCGCGGTAATTGGGAAGGAACGACTTCGGCACCACGCCCAGGATGCGCCCGCGCGAGATCGCCAGCGCGCAATTGTAAAGCCGACCGTTCCGCCGCAGCGGCGCCCCCACCGCAAGCACCGGCGAGAGGTCCGCCGTCTGCCGGCACAGTTCCGCAATCCCCTCCTCCACCGCGTCGAGGAACGCTTCCTGCAGGTGCAGGTCATCGACCGCGTAGGAGGAGATGTTGAGTTCCGGGAAGACGATCAGGTCGACGCCCCGCTCATGCCCCTGCCGCGCCAGCCCCACCGTCTCCTTGAGGTTGAACGAGACATCGCCGCTGCTCGCGACCGGGGTCGCGGCGGCGACCCGCACGAAGCCGTGGCGGTGGATCGCCTCGAACGGCGGCGTCTTCGCCATCACAGCATCTCCGTCATCATCTCGATCGCGACCGCCATGCACTTGATCCGCGTCGCGCCGCGCCCGCCGGGGCCGAAATGCTCCTCGCGGTGGGCGGTCTTCCGCCCTGCGCGGGCGCAGGCGAAATGGACGAGCCCGGGCTCGACTCCGGCATCGGCAAAGCCGGTGATGGCAAGCGCGACATTCGCCCGCGACCGTTCCAGCGCCCCTTCAGCCATCGCCACCGCCACCTCCCGCGTCACCGCATCGTTGGGTTCGATCACATCCATCGGGATGCCCAGCATCTCGTTCTTCGCTTCGAAGGAATAGGTGACGAAGCCGCGGTCGAACGTATGCGCCACGCCTTGCACGTCGGTCAGCAGCGACGCCAGCATTCCACCGGTGCAGCTTTCGGCAGTGGCGAGCTTCAGCCCTCGTTCCGCGGCCTTGGACAGCATCCTTCGAGCCGCCTCTTCCGTCTCGTTGGGAAGCAGTGGGGACAGGGTCTCGGTGTCGTTCAATTCGGGTCCTCGCGCAGCTTTGACTGCGGGAACCGGTCCATTGCTCCGAATGTTCCAGAAGCGCAACAGGAGGCAAAAGATGGCCAAGAAGGACAAGCTCGACGCGATCGAGCTCCTCAAGAAGGATCACCGCGAGGTGGAGGCGCTGTTCAGCGACTTTCAGAAGACCTCGGGCGAGAAGACCAAGGAGAAGATCGCTCAGAAGATCTGCACCGAGCTCAAGATCCACGCGATCATTGAGGAGGAGATCTTCTACCCCGCGATCCGCGGCAAGGTGGACGACGACGATATCGACGAAGCGCTGGTGGAGCATGACGGCGCCAAGGTGCTGATCAACGAGATCGAGAGCTCCGGCTCCAAATCTGACTTTTTCGACGCCAAGGTGAAGGTCCTCCAGGAGGAGATCGAGCACCATGTGAAGGAAGAAGAGAAGCAATGGGGCAGCCTCTTCAGCCAGGCGCGCAAGACCGACGTCGATATGGACGCGCTCGGCGAGCAGATGGCGGAGCGGAAGGCGGAGCTGCAGGAACAGGCGCGCAGCAAGGGCCTGCCGCCGGCGAAGATGGCGACGATGGAGCAGGCATGATGCCGGAGTGGAGCAACAGGAAGGGCATCGCCCTCGGTCTCGGAGCGGCCTGCGCGGCGGGCCTCGGCTATCTCCTCAGCTGCCGGCTGATCGGCGGCGGCGATGACGAGCCCAACGCCCCGGCGCTGAGCGGCGGCGGCGCGCACGGAGCGGTCGGAAATTCCGGCAACGTCCGTCCCGCCGGCCCCTCGGCGATGCGCGATCCGCCCAAGGACTGGGGCAAGGTCGACGAGGCCTCGGACGAGAGCTTTCCCGCAAGCGACCCGCCCAACTTCAACCCGCACGTCGATTAGGTGCGCCGCCCCTCCGGGGGCGCATCCTGGTCCGGGCCTTCAGCGAGGATCGTTTCGCGCGCCTCCACCAGCTCGCGCATCGCCTTGGCCGTGCTGACGCCCCAGACGACGTGCGCCGCGAGCATCAGGAGGTTGCGCCGCGGCGGATGGTCGCTGGCGGGTTTGAGGATGCCGGCGCCGGGGATCCAGCCCATATAGCTTCCGAGCCAGATGCCGGTGCCCGCCACGCCGCCCGACATCGGGCCGAGCATCACGTTGGCGACGCCCAGCAAAGCCCCGCTTGCCGCGCCATAGGCGAAATGGGCGGCGGTGGTGACGTCCTTGGCCGCCTCGTCGGTGAGCGGAACTCCGGCCTGCTCCGAGGTCGAATCCACGATCTCCCGCGGCGTGAGCGGGTAGCGCTCCTTGTCGGGCAACGCCTCGTGCATCCGCCGCATCGCCGCGGTCATCGCCAGCGTTCCGACGAAGCCGGCGATCCCGCCGATCAGCATCCGGCTGCCGAGGCCCAATCTTCTGTCGTTCAAAGGTGGATCTCCGGACGCGTGATCATCAGCCAGAAGATCAGTAGCACGGCTGCGAAGGCAGGAAAGCCGAACGCGAACCAGAGCCGGAACAGGCGGTGATATTCCGGCGGCAGCGGCGCATCCGCGGCCGCGGCCTCGCGCGCCAGGGTCCGCATCCGCGACTGCATCCAGACCACGGGCAGCCAGAACAGGCCGGTGAAGACGTAAAGCGCGATCGAGGCGACGATCCAGCCCTCGGTGAGGTCATAGCCTACGGTCCGTGCGAGCAGCACCCCGGTGATCGGCTGCAGGATCACCGCCGTCGTCGTGAACACATAATCGGCGATTACGACGATCCGTGCCACGCCTGCAATCACCCTGGTGTCGCCCGTCCGGTGCGCGAGCAGCATGAAGAATGCGATCCCGGCGCCGGTGCCGAGCAATACCGTCGCTCCGATCACGTGCAGGAATTTGAGGACGTAATATTCGGTCATCTCTCGTCCAGGATCGCCAGGCAGAGGAAGTTGAAGGCGAGGATCGGCCAGATCTTCATCATCGGCCCTAACGGGTCGCGCCACAATTGCGGAAGCAGGATCGTGCCGGCCACGACGTAGAAGACCGACAGCAGGATTGCGGCGATCAGCGCCAGCCGGGAGGTGGGGCGGTAGACGATGCCGATCGCCACCAATATGTCCGCCACGCCGCCGCCGATCACGCTCGGCTCGCTGAGCGGCCCCGCGCCTGCAAGGCGCATATAGCCGGCCGCGAGCTCGTAGCCTGGGCCGAGCGAGATCAGGCCCGTCAACAGCCAGAACAAGGCGAAAGTGCCGATCGCAAGCGGCTTCAGAAGGTAGAGCCGGGCGAACCAGCGTTCCTGCACCGATGCCGGCTCGGCGGCCAGCGCCGCGGCGAGCGAACGCGGCTCAATCCCGGTCGCCTGCTTCCATGCCGCCGGATCTCCGATTGCGCCGCGCACGATCTCCCGCCGCGCCGTCGTCCGGATCGGCGGCCGCCAGCCGAGCTTCGCGATCAAATCTCCCGTCCGATAGGCGGCTGCCATCAGAAAGCCCGCTCCGGACACGATCTTCGCCGGCTTCCAGCCGAGCCACCGCCGATACTGCGCCACCACCTCCTCGAAGCTGAGCCGGTCCGGACCGGGAAGCTCCAGCGCGACCCGGGAGGGGGCGCCGGGCGCGAGCAGCCGCACCACCGTCTCGATCACATCGTCCAGCTGCACGATGTCGAGCGGACCCGCATCGGGGCTGCGCGGCAGGATCGGGAAAGCGGCGAGCGCGCGAAAGAGTGCGCTGCCGCCATAGGCCTGGCGCCCGACCACCACCGAAGGGCGCAGGATCACCCAGTCGAGGCCGCTCCGCTCCAGCGCCTCGTCGCCTTTGAGCTTGGTGCGGGAGAAATCGGTCAGCCCGCCGCGATCGACGCCCATCGCAGAGAAGTGGATGACGCGCCTCACCCCCGCATGCTCGCACGCCTGCCA
>NZ_DASVUE010000155.1:0-1578 GCF_036387215.1 Allosphingosinicella sp.
GGGCCGCTCACGATCGCGGGATGTATCTTCCTGTTCTTCAACCTTCCGGCGGCCGCGATGCTCGTCCTGCCCGCATGGGGCGCCGTCGGCATCGTGATCTACTTCCTCTACAGCTACCGCAACAGCCATCTCGGCCGCGGGATCGTTGAGGTTCACGAAACGGAGATCCACGACATCAAGCCCGATATTCCGGGCGTGGACGAGCACCGTTAAGCTCGGCCTTCGGCACAAGGAAAAGGGAGGCTTCGGCCTCCCTTTTTTTATCCGAGCTTCTGCGCGACCAGTGCCTTGAGATCCGCTTCGGGGCGGGCGCCGTAGTGGGAGATCACTTCGGCGGCTGCGATCGCGCCCATCTTGAGGCAATCCTCCACGCCTCGGCCCCTGCTGATACCGGCGAGGAAGCCCGCAGCGAACAGATCGCCGGCTCCGGTGGTATCCACCACCCGCTCGACCGGCTCGGCGGCAACCGTGAAGCGCTGGCCGTTCTGGATTGCAAGCGCACCGTCGGCGCCCAACGTTACCACCAGAAGCGGCACCTTGGCCGAAACCTTGGCAAGCGCGCTTTCCCGATCATCGTCCTGGGTGAGGCAGATGAGCTCCTCCTCGTTGACGAACAGGATGTCGATCAGTCCCTGGTCGATCAGTCCCTGGAGGTCGGCGCGGTGACGCTCGATGATGAAGTTGACCGACAGCGTCAGCGCGACCTTCCGGCCCGCCGCTCGTGCGATGTCGATCGCCTGCCGCATTACCGCGCGCGGCTGCTCCGGATCCCAGAGATAGCCTTCGAGGTAGAGGATCGCGCTGTCCCTGATCAGATCGTGATCCAGGCTCTCGCTCGGCAGAAAGTGCGAGGCGCCGAGCAGCGTGTTCATCGTCCGCTCGCCGCATGGCGTCACGAGGATGAGGACGCGCCCCGTCGGCGGGTCCCCGGCGCGGGCTGGAGTATCGAAGCGCACACCGTGGGCCCGGATGTCGTGAGCGAACACCGCCCCGAGCTGATCGTCCGCAATCTGGCCCACGAAGGCGCAGCGCGCCCCGAGGGCAGCCGCGCCCGCGACCGTGTTGGCAGCCGATCCGCCGCTGATCTCGCGGCCGGGGCCCATCCGGCTGTAAAGCTCTTCGGCGCGTTCGGCGTCGATCAGCTGCATGCCCCCCTTGATGAGCCCCTCGCGCTCGATGAAGTCTTCGTCGGCGGCGGCGATGACGTCGACGATGGCGTTGCCGATTGCAAGCACGTCGAGGCGAGTGTCGGTCACGAATGGGATCTTTCGAGCTGGTGGAGAAGGCGCGGCAACTAGCCGCGGGCCCCGCCTCCGGTCAACGGCGCACTTGCGGCGGCTCGGGGCGGGTGTGCGGCGCGGCGAGCCGCTCCCACTTACCCTTCGGGCTCGGCCCGGCCAAAGTGGCGGCTCGGGTTCGGGGGAAGACCATGATCAGATCGTCACAGCGGCGCTTCGGAAGCCTGCCGCTCCTGCTCCTCGCCGGCGCCTGCGCCGCAACGCCGGCCGCCAAGCCCCCTCCCGCCGCTTCCGTGTCGGTGAGGAGCCCCACCATCTCCGGCCAGGAGGGCGTGATCGG
>NZ_DASVUE010000156.1:0-3158 GCF_036387215.1 Allosphingosinicella sp.
AGGAAGACGTGCTGGAGCTCAGCGATCCGGTGTCCGAAGAGGACGGGCTGCTGTCTCCGGACTCGGCGGTCGCAAGCCGCCAGTCGCTCGCCGCGCTGGCTGCAATGCGGCAGCAGAACGAGCACGTCGCCGGCGGACCGGCCAACGAGGGGCCGCTGGAAGCGATCGTCCGCGAGATGCTCCGGCCGATGCTGAAGCAGTGGCTCGACGAGCGCCTTCCCGAGATGGTCGAGGACATGGTCGCCCGCGAGATCGCAAGGATCACCGGCAAGAGCCTCTGAGGCGGCGATTGCGCCCGCTCGGGCGGCGGTGCTAATCCCCGGCGCCATGAAAAAGCTCCTGCTCGCAAGCCTCGCCGCGCTCGCGCTGGCTCCAACCGCCGCCTCCGCCCGCACCATGACCGCGACCGACCTCGCGACGCTGAGGCGGATCGGCGCCCCTGCCGTCTCGCCCGACGGGCGCTGGGCCGTCTACCAACTCAGCGAGACCGACCTTGCCGCCAACAGGCGCCGCAACGACCTGTTCGTGCTGGATCTCGCGGCGCGCGGCGCCGCGCCGATGCGGCTGATGGCGACGCCAGACGTGAACGAGACCTCTCCAGCCTTCTCGCCCGACGGGCGCCAGATCTACTTCCTCTCCAGCAAGTCGGGCAAGCAGCAGGTCTGGCGGTTGGAGCGCGGCGCCAAGGCAGTCCAGGTCACCGATGCGGCCACCGATATTTCCGGCTTCTCCTTGTCTCCGGACGGGCAGCGGCTTGCGGTCTGGGCCGATCTCGACCTTCGCTGCAGGACCCTCGGCTGCACCGAAGTGAAGCCGACCGAAAAGACCGGCAGCGGCCGCACCTACGATCAGCTGTTCGTCCAGCATTGGGATGCCTGGGCGGAGCCGGGCGTGCGTTCGCGCATCTTCACCCTGCCGCTGGTGAACGGCAAGGCGGTGGGGACGGGAACGCCGGTCGGCGGCACCCTCATCGGCGATGCGCCCTCAAAGCCGTTCGGCGGCAATGAGGAGATCGCCTGGAGCCCCGACGGGCGAACCTTGTTCTTCACCTTGCGCGAGGCAGGGCGGATCGAATCCACCTCCACCAACATGGACATCTTCGCCGTGCCCGCGGACGGCAGCGGTGCGCCGGTGAACCTCACGGCCGGAAACCAGGCCACCGACACGCTTCCCGCCGTCTCGCCCGACGGCAAGTGGCTCGCTTATGCGGCCATGGCGCGGCCGGGCTTCGAAGCCGACCGGCAGGTGCTCCAGCTTCGGAACCTCGCCACCGGCGAGACCCGCGCGCTGACTCAAGGCTGGGACCGGTCGGTCGGATCGATCGCCTGGGCTCCGGACGGCAGGAGCCTCCTCGTGACGGCGCAGGAGGTGCTCGACCACCCCGCCTTCCGCGTCGACGTGCGCACCGGCAAGGTGACGCGGCTCACGAAGGAGGGGAATGTCGGCAACGTGCTTCCGCTCCGGAGCGGCGGCGCGGTCTACACGCTGAACAGCCTCACCGGCCCCGACGACCTCTACCGCATCGACGCAAAGGGCCGCTCGGCCCGTCTCACCGAAGTCAATGCGGACAAGCTCCGGGATCTCGACCCCGTCAGCGTCGAGCGCTTCAGCTTCGCGGGCGCGGGCGGCGACAAGGTCTGGGGCCAGATCGTGAAGCCCAAGGCGGCGCGCGGCAAGCTTCCGGTCGCCTTCCTGGTCCATGGCGGTCCGCAAAGCTCGTTCGGCAATTCCTGGTCCTATCGCTGGAATCCGATGCTGTTCGCATCGCCCGGCTATGCTGCGGTCACGGTCGATTTCCACGGCTCCACGGGCTACGGCCAGGCCTTCACCGACAGCATCAGCGGCGATTGGGGCGGCAAGCCGCTCCAGGACCTGCAGCTCGGCCTCGCCGCCGCTGCGTCCGAAGATCGTCAGCTCGACACCGCCAATGCCTGCGCCCTCGGGGCAAGCTACGGCGGCTACATGATGAACTGGATCGAGGGGAACTGGCCCGACGCATTCAAGTGCATCGTCAACCATGACGGCGTGTTCGATCTTCGCGCCATGACCTATGAGACCGAGGAATTGTGGTTCACCGAATGGGATCTCGGCGGGCCCTATTACGAGAATGCCGCCGCGATCGAGCGCTGGAACCCGGTCAATCACGTGACCAAGTGGAAGACGCCGATGCTGGTGGTGCACAGCGAGAAGGACTTCCGCATCCCGGTGACTCAGGGCCTCGCCGCCTTCACCGCCCTCCAGCGCCGCAACATACCCTCGCGGCTGCTCGTCTTCCCAGACGAGAACCATTGGGTGCTGAAGCCGAAGAACAGCATCCAATGGTATGGCGAGGTCTTCTCCTGGCTCGACCGCTGGCTCAAAGGGGGTGGCGGAGCCACCGCTGCCCGCTAAGAGCGGCCGCATGAGCGAATTGCCGAAGACCTTCGACCCGGCCGCGATCGAGAGCCGGTGGTATCCTCATTGGGAGGAGAGGGGGCTTTTCCGCCCCGATCGCTCCGATGCCGAGCCGTTCACGATCGTGATCCCCCCGCCCAACGTGACGGGATCGCTCCACATCGGCCACGCGCTCGATAATACGCTCCAGGACATCCTGATCCGCCACGCGCGCCTGCAGGGGAAGGACGCGCTTTGGGTGGTCGGCATGGACCATGCCGGCATCGCCACCCAGATGGTGGTCGAGCGCAACCTCGAGAGCCAGGGCGTGAAGCGGACGGACATGAGCCGCGAGGCTTTCGTCGAGCAAGTCTGGGAGTGGAAGGCGCAGTCCGGCGGCGCGATCACGCGTCAGCTCCGCCGCCTCGGCGCCTCGTGCGACTGGGCAAACGAGCGCTTCACCATGGACGAGGGCTTCAGCCGCGCCGTCCTGAAGGTGTTCGTCCAGCTCTACCGCGACGGCCTGCTCTACCGCGACAAGCGCCTCGTCAACTGGGACCCGAAGTTCGGCACTGCGATCTCCGACCTCGAAGTCGAGACCAAGGAAGTGCAGGGCAAGTTCTGGCACCTTCGCTACCCGCTGGAAGACGGCTCCGGCTTCGTCCACGTGGCGACGACCCGGCCGGAAACGATGCTCGCCGACATGGCGGTCGCGGTCCACCCGGACGACGGGCGCTATGCCGCGCTGGTGGGGCGCAAGCTTCGACTCCCGATCACCGGCCGGC
>NZ_DASVUE010000157.1:0-3258 GCF_036387215.1 Allosphingosinicella sp.
GCCGAAAGCGGGGTCGTCGAGCTCCGGCAGCGGCTCGGCGGCGTCGCGGATCAGCTCCGGGAGCGAGCGCGGATCGGACCGGCCGCCTTTCTCGTCCCAGGCATGCGCGCCGATCAGCGGCACGAAGCGGACCGCGCCCAACTCCTCCTGCTCATAATCCTCTTTGCTGACGCGGGTGATCTTAAGCAGCTTCTGGACCTCGTGCGGCTCCCCGATCGGCATCACCAGCCGACCGCCCACCTCCAGCTGGGCGAGCAGCACTTCGGGCACATGGCTCCCGCTCGCCGAGACGATGATCGCGTCGAACGGCCCCTTCTCCGGATAGCCGCGCGTGCCGTCGCCCTCGTAGATGGACACGTTGTCGTAGCCGAGCCGCTCCATCCGCTCGCCGGCAAGCTCCGCCAGCTCCGAATGCCGCTCGATCGCGATCACCTGATCGACGATCTGCGCGAGGACGGCGGCCGCATAGCCCGATCCGGCGCCCACCTCGAGCACGATGTCGGAGCCCTCAAGCTCCGCCGCCTCCAGCATCAGGGCGACGATATACGGCTGCGAGATCGTCTGGTCCGCCTCGATCGGCAGCGGCGAATCCTCGAACGCGAATTCGCGGAGATGCTCCGGGACAAACTCTTCGCGAGGCACGGCGCGGAACGCCTCCAATATCCTCTGATCATGGATTCCGCGCGCGGCGATCTGCCGCTCGACCATCTTCTCGCGCGAGGCGGCGAAGTCTGCCATCTTCTTCCTCCTGTCAGCAGCCAAAAGCGTCAGTGGAGAGCGCGTTCCGATGCACGAGCGGATCATCGGCCTTTATGAGGAGACCGCCGCCGCCTGGGACGAGGCGCGGGGGACGACGCTGGGGGAGCGGGAATGGATCGACGCATTCGCGGCGCTCGTCCCGCCAGGCGCCAATATTCTCGACCTCGGCTGCGGCGGCGGCCAGCCGGTCGCCCGTCACCTGATCGAGAGTGGCTTCAAGGTGACCGGGCTGGACTCATCTCCGACGCTCATCGGGATGTGCCGGAAGCGTTTTCCCGAGCATGAGTGGCTGGTCGGCGATATGCGGGAGCTCGATCTCGGCCGCCGCTTCGACGGCATCCTCGCCTGGTACAGCTTATTCCATCTGCACTTCGACGATCAGCGGGCGATGTTCGCCCGCTTCGCAGCCCACGCCGCCCCTGGCGCAGCGCTGATATTTGCGAGCGGCCCCACGCACGGCGAAGCAATCGGCGAATGGCAAGGCGAGCCGCTCTACCATGCAAGCCTGTCGCAAGAAGAATATCGGGCGCTACTCGAGGCGAACGGCTTTGAGCTGGTGAGCTTCCGGGCGGGAATGCCCGTCGCAGACGGTCCGTCAGTATGGATCGCGCGACACTAGACAGGTTGGCGTAAGGGCGCTTTTTGATGCGGCCGGTAGGTAGGCGAGGCGCTCACGGGTAGGCACCTCGGTCCGTCTGGTCTACCTTCGAGGGAAACAGCGAAAGGCGAAGGATGCGACACTTGGCGACGATCACTGCCGTGGTGGGGCTTTGCCTTGCCTCCTGCGCACAGGCACAGTCCACAGAGCTCGCGCAGAAGCTGGAGAAGGCCGCTCAATCGGGAGACCCCGAGGCCAGCTACCACCTGGGCATGATCTACAACAACGGAATTGGCGTGACCCAGGACGCGAAGCGCGCATTTGCGCATTTCAGTCGAGCCGCGGAAGCGGGCGATCCGCTTGGCGCGTATAAGGTGGGCTGCTATTATGCGGGGCAGTTCGAAGGTGTCGTCAAAGCCGACGAAGAGCAGGCACTTCGACACAAGCTGAAGGCGGCCGAGGCAGGTTATAAGCTTGCTCAGGTCGACGTCGCGATCATCTACGCGCGGCGAGAGGACAATCGCTCCGCCCTCAAATGGTTCGAAGCCGCGGCAAAGCAGGGCGACGCGCAGTCGCTCTACAATCTGTCCGTGTTCTACAGGGACGGACTGGGCACCGCGCCGTCGCGTCCCAAGACGCACGCCTTTTTTCGCCTCGCCCACATCGCCGCGCGGGGCAATGTAGGCGAAGGTGCGCAGAAGCAGCTGGACGAGATAGCTGCCGCCATGAGCGCGGAGGAAAGGGCGGAGGCCGAACGAATAGCGGCGACCTGGATCACGGGGCCTACGCCATTGACCCAGCTGGCAGCGGCGGGCCTCGATCGCGCCCAAGTGGTCGCCGCGAAGTCGCGCTAGCTAGATCAGCCCGGCCAACGGGCTCGACGGGTCGGCATAGCGGCGCTTGCCCATCCGGCCGGCGCGGTAGGCGAGACGGCCGGACTCGACTGCAAGCTTCATCGCCCGCGCCATCAACACCGGGTCCTTGGCTTCGGCGATGGCGGTGTTCATGAGCACGCCGTCGCAGCCGAGCTCCATCGCCACCGCCGCATCCGACGCGGTGCCGACGCCGGCGTCGACCAGCACCGGCACCTTGGCGTTCTCCACCATGATCCGGATCATCACTTCATTCTGGAGCCCGAGGCCCGATCCGATCGGAGCGCCGAGCGGCATGATCGCGACCGCGCCGGCATTCTCAAGCTTCTTCGCCGCGATCGGATCGTCGGCGCAGTAGACCATCGGCAGGAAGCCTTCCTTGGCAAGGATCTCGGTTGCGCGCAGAGTCTCGATCATGTCGGGGTACAGCGTTTTCGCTTCGCCGAGCACTTCGAGCTTCACCAGATCCCAGCCGCCTGCTTCGCGCGCCAGGCGGAGGGTGCGGATCGCGTCCTCCGCGGTGAAGCAGCCGGCGGTGTTCGGAAGGTAGGTGTAGCGCTTCGGATCGATGAAATCGGTCAGCATCGGCTGCTTTGGGTCCGCGATGTTCACGCGCCGCACCGCCACCGTGACGATCTCCGCCCCCGACGCCTCGACCGCAGCCGCATTTTGCTCGAAGCTCTTATACTTGCCCGTGCCGACGATCAGCCGCGAGCGGAAGCTGCGGCCGGCGACGGACCAGCTGTCTTCTCCGGCGACCTTACCCATGACGTTCATCAACCACCTCCAACGAACGTGACGATCTCGAAATCGTCGCCGTCCTCGATCTTCGTCTCCGCGAGCGTCGAGCGCGGCACGATCTCCATGTTCCGCTCGACCGCCACCCGCGTCGGCTCGAGCCCGAGTTCGAGCGCGAGGTCGGCGATCGTCAGGCCCTTCGCGATCCGCCGGTGCTCGCCGTTGACGGTAATCGAGAAGGTGTCGTCGTAGACCATGTCCTGCCTTTGCGCTGCCGGGATGAGCGCCATA
>NZ_DASVUE010000158.1:0-5520 GCF_036387215.1 Allosphingosinicella sp.
ACCCTCGATATCGGCGTCTCGTCGATGCAGCTCGATCGGCCGGAGCGGGGGTTTTCGTTCCAGGCCGACGGGCCGCTCGACATGCGCATGGCCCAGGAAGGCCGGAGCGCCGCCGATTTCCTCAACGAGGCGTCGGAAGAAGAGATTGCCGATGTTCTCTACCATTATGGCGAGGAGCCGAAGTCCCGCCGAGTCGCCCGCGCGATTGTTGCAGCGCGCCCGATCGAGCGGACCGGGCAGCTCGCAGCGATCGTCCGCAAGGCGCTCGGCCACCATCCAGGCATGAAGAAGGATCCGGCGACGCGGACCTTCCAGGCGATCCGGATCCATTTGAACGAAGAGCTTCAGGAGTTGGAAGGTGGGCTTGCCGCCGCCGAGTCAGTGTTGCGTCCGGGCGGCCGCTTAGCTGTTGTCACCTTCCACAGCCTCGAGGACCGTGTTGTAAAGCGTTTCCTGCGCGAGCGTAGCGGTGCGGTCCCCGCCGGCTCGCGCCATCTTCCGGTTCAGGCCAATGACGGCCCGGCCCCGAGCTTCGAGGACGTGGCGAGGCCCGTCCGCGCCGGCGAGGCCGAATTGAAGGCAAACCCGCGCGCCCGCTCGGCGACGCTCCGCGTCGCGCGCCGCACCTCCGCTTCCCCCTGGTCTCAAGCGTACAAAGGAATGCCCTCATGATGGCACGGGGTTTCAAGCCCGTCGGTTGGGTCGCGGGCGTCGCCGCCGCGGCTCTCGCCTGCTACATGCTCTCGCTCAACGTCGCCGCAGAGCGCGCCGAGCTGAAGAAGCTGGAATGGCGCATCGTGATGGCGAAGCGCGATATTCGGACGCTCCAGACGGAGCTCGGCACGCGCGGACGCCTGCAGCAGCTCGAGAATTGGAACGCGCATGTGCTGGCGCTTTCAGCTCCCGCCGCCAACCAGTTCGTCGACAGCGAGATGACGCTTGCCCGCTTCGATCGGACCGAGCGGCCCGTCGCCGACCGGGTGCAGGTGCAGATGGCTTCGGCGGACGTTGCGCCGGCGCCGGCTTCGAAGATCGCCGCGCCCGTGCAGCTCGCTTCCGCCCCCGCTCCGGCCGCCCGGGAGCCCTCGCTCGTTCACCAGGCGTCGATCGTCCTGCCGGAGGAGAAGCCGCTCGTCGGAGTGCCCGCGCAGCCGAAGCTGGCGGCGAAGGCGGAGGTGAAGCCCGCGCCTGAGCCCAGGAAGAAGCTGGCGGAGGCCAAGCCCGCCGCCGCGCCCGCGAAGAAGCTCGCCGATGCCGCTCCCGTGGCCAAGACCGCGAAGAAGAAGCCGGCGCTGATCGACAACGATCTCGTCGCCGACATCCGCGCCGCCGCCAAGGCCGAAACCAAGGGAAGCTCCGCCGGCCGATGACAGCGATGGCGGCAATCCCGGCGCGGGTGAAGGCGCCGACGCAGCAGCAGAAGGCCCTGGCTCTCACCTACCACCGGCTGATGCTGATGATGCTGGTGCTCGCCGGCGTCACCTTCATCATCGTGCTGCGCCTGGTGATGCTCCAGATCTTCACCGACCGGTCCTCCGCCGCGGCCGGAAATCCTCTCATTCCCGCCCGCGCCGACATCGTCGACCGGAACGGCGTCCGGCTCGCGAGCACGATCGACGCCTGGTCGATCGCAGTCCACCCGAACCGGCTCCTGACCGATCCCGAGGAGCTTGCGGCGAAGCTTGCCGAGCTGATGCCGGAGCGGAGCGAGGCCGAATATCTGCGCATCCTGAAATCGGGGAAGACCTTCTTCTACCTGAGCCGCCGCGCAGTCCCCGAGCTGGTCGCCGCCGTGAACGCGCTCGGCGAGCCCGGCATTGAATTCTCCCGCGAGCCCGAGCGCCTCTATCCGAACATGGGTCTTGCCGCGCACGTCCTCGGCTTCACCAACCTCGACGGCCACGGCGATGCCGGCATCGAGCGCGCGCTCGACGAGCGGCTGTCCAGCCCGGCGCTGCGCGGAGCGCCGGTCGAGCTCTCGATCGATGCGCGCGTCCAGCAGGCGCTCGAGGCCGAGCTCGGCGCGGCAATGGCGAATTTCAGCGCGATCGGCGCGTCCGGCGTGGTGATGGACGTGAAGACCGGCGAAGTGCTTGCGATGACCTCGCTTCCCGAGCTCAATCCCAACGTTCCTGGCCAGGGTTCCATGGACGCGCGCTTCAACCGGGCAACCCTCGGCGTCTACGAGCTTGGTTCGACCTTCAAGCCGTTCACGGTCGCGATGGCGATGGACGCAGGGATCGTGAAGAGCTTCGGCCAGATGTATCCGTGCCCGCGCGGCCTCAACGTCGGCAACCACACGATCACCGACACCCATCCGTTCGGCCGGCCCTGCTCGGTCGCCGAGATCATGAAGGAAAGCTCGAACATCGGCACCGCCCAGATCGCTGCCCAGCTCGGCGGCGTCCGGCAGAAGGAATTCCTCCGCAAGATGGGGTTCCTCGAAAAGGTGTCGATCGAATTGCTGGAGCGCGGCCGCACTCTGACGCCCGGCAACAATTGGGGCGAGGCGGCGACGATGACGGTCGGCTTCGGCCACGGCATCGCGGTCACTCCGCTTCACCTCGCCACCGGCTACGCCACCTTGTTCAACGGCGGCGTGTGGCGCCCGGCGACCTTGCTCAAGGCCGGCAAGGGCCATTCGGTGCCGCAGGGACGCCGGGTCTTCAGCGAGGAGACGTCCTACAAGATGCGCTCGCTGCTCCGGCTGGTCGTCACCCACGGCACCGGCAAGAAGGCTGACGCGCCGGGCTACCGGATCGGCGGCAAGACCGGGACCGCCGAGAAGATCGTCGGCGGCCGCTATACCGGAAGCGCCGTCGTCACCACCTTCGCGGGCGTTTTCCCGATGGACGAGCCGCGCTATGTAATCATCGCGATGCTCGACGATCCCAAGGCGACCAAGGACACCTACGGCTTCCACACCGCCGGCTGGAACGTGGCTCCCGTGGTGTCCAAGGTCGTGAGCCGGATCGGCCCGATGCTCGGCATCCGTCCCGACGAGCGCCGCGATGCGAACCTCTCCGAGGTCCTGCCCTTCGTCCACGCCAAGGAACATTGATCGATGCGCCTTCGCGACCTTGCGGGGATCGATTCGGATTCTCAGGTCACGGGCTTCGCGATCGATCACCGCAAGGTGGCTCCCGGCACCGTCTTCGGAGCCTTCCGCGGCACCAGGTTCAACGGCGAGGACTTCATCCCCGAGGCGGTGAGCTCCGGCGCGGTTGCCGTCGTTGCCCGCGCCGAAGCCGAAGTGAACGGAGCACCGCACCTCGCCGCCGATGAGCCGCGCCGCGAATTCGCCCGCCTCGCCGCCAAATTCTTCCAGCCCTTTCCGAAGACTGTGGTCGCAGTCACCGGCACCAACGGCAAGACGTCCAACGTCGAGCTCACCCGCCAGCTGTGGCGGATGGCCGGCCACCATGCCGCTTCGATCGGGACCCTCGGGGTCACCACCGCCGACGATCAGGTGACGACCGGCCTCACCACGCCTGACATCGTCACCTTCCTCTCCAACATGGCCGGCCTCGCCCGCGAAGGCGTCACTCACGCGGCGTTCGAGGCCTCAAGCCATGGCCTCTCGCAATATCGGACGGAGGGGCTGCCCGTCCGCGCCGCCGCCTTCACCAACTTCACCCGCGACCATCTCGATTATCACGGCACGATGGAGGCCTATTTCAGGGCCAAGATGCGCCTCTTCTCCGAAGTCCTGGAACCCGACGGCACCGCGGTGATCTGGGCGGACGACCCGAAGTCGGGGGAAGTCGCACGGCGCTGCGAGGCGAGGGGCATCCGCCGCCTCACCGTCGGCCGTCAGGGTGAGACGCTTCGCCTCATCGACCGCGCTCCAAGCCAGCTCGGCCAGCAGCTGACGATCGAGGCGGACAGCAAAAGGCACGTCCTCAACATCCCGCTGATCGGCGCCTATCAGGCTGCCAACACGCTCACTGCCGCCGCTTTGGTGCTTGCGACCGGGGCAGAGCTCGAACCGACCCTCGCCAACCTCTCCCGGGTGCAGCCGGTTCGCGGCCGGCTGGAGCGGGCGGTGATCACCCGCTCTGGCGCGCCCGTCTACGTCGATTACGCCCACACCGAGGATGCGCTGGAAAGCGCGATCGAGGCGCTTCGCCCGCACGCGCGGGGCCGCCTCATCACCATCTTCGGCGCGGGCGGCGACCGGGATGTCGGCAAGCGCCCGCAAATGGGGGCGGTCGCCGTCCGGATGTCCGATCTCGTCATCGTCACCGACGACAATCCCCGAAGCGAGGACCCCGCCGCGATCCGCCGCGACATCCTCGCCGGTGCGCCGGGCGCCCGCGAAGTGCCCGGCCGCCGCGAAGCGATCGCCGCCGCCGTCGCCGAAGCGGGCCCGGACGACATTATCCTCCTCGCCGGCAAGGGTCACGAACAGGGCCAGATCGTGGGGGACAAGGTGCTGCCGTTCGACGATGTGACAGTCGCAAGGGAGTGCGCGGCATGAGCCCGCTCTGGACCTCCCAGGAGATCGCCCACGCCACCGGCGGAACCGCCTCGAGCGCCTTCGACGCGAACGGCGTCGCCTTCGATTCCCGCGAGATCGGCGCGGGCGATCTCTTCATTGCGATGAAGGGGGAGCTGACCGACGGCCATCGCTTCCTCGACAAGGCGTTCGCCTCGGGCGCTGCCGGCGCTCTCGTCAGCGAGGAGATCGGCCAGCCTCACGTCCGCGTCGCCGACACCACGGAGGCTCTGAACGCCCTCGGCCGCGCCTCCCGGGACCGAAGCGATGCCCGCATCTGCGGAGTCACCGGCTCGGTCGGCAAGACCGGCACCAAGGAAGCGCTCTATGCGGCGCTGGCACGATCGGCGCCGGGGCGGGCGCACCGTTCGGTGAAAAGCTACAACAACCACACCGGCGTCCCGCTCTCGCTCGCCCGCATGCCGCGGGAAGCCCGCTACGGCGTGTTCGAGATGGGCATGAACCATGCCGGCGAGCTTGCGGCGCTGACCAGGCTCGTCCGGCCGCACGTGGCGATCGTCACTGCAATCGCCTCGGCGCACCGCGAATTCTTTTCCAGCGAGGAGGAGATCGCCGACGCCAAGGGCGAGATCTTCCAGGGGCTGCAAAAGGGCGGGATCGCCCTCATCCCCTTCGACAGCCCGCATCGCGACCGGCTGATCGCCGCCGCCGAGCCTCACGCGCACCGGATCGTCACCTTCGGCCTCTCCGAAGGAGCCGACATCTGGGCCCGCGAAGCGATGCCGTCTTCAAGCGGCGGCACGATTGTAAGCGCCGTGCTCCCGGATGCCGAGCTCACCTACACTATCTCGCAGCCGGGCGATCACTGGGTGTCGAATTCGCTTGCGGTGCTGGGGGCGGTCGAGGCGATGGGCGGGGACCTTGCAGCCGCCGGCCTTGCGCTCGCCGACCTGCCGGGGCTGAAGGGGCGCGGGGAGCGGCATCGGGTCGCCGTTCGGGGCGGCGAGGCGCTGCTGATCGACGAAAGCTACAACGCCAATCCTTCCTCGATGCGGGCGACC
>NZ_DASVUE010000159.1:0-2931 GCF_036387215.1 Allosphingosinicella sp.
GGGGGAGACGATCCACACCGAGAACAGCCACAAATACGGCTTCCGCGACGCCCGACTGCTGCTCCGCGCGGCAGGCTGGGGCGTCGTCGAGGAGTGGACCGACGCCGACGAGCAGTTCGTCCTCATCCTCGCCGAGGCCGAGGCGCCCCGCTTCGCGCCCTGAACTCTTCACCTCTGTTCCTTCACGCCCGCATCCGCGGCTTTCCGCCCGGCCGGCGATGACCCGAATTCGTAGCTGACGACCGTGCTTCCCCAGCCGAGGACGAGGCCGAGGGCGAGCAGCAAGGGTTCGCGGTTGCCTTCCGGGATCGGAACGAAATAGAGGCCGGCAAGCCCCATCAGGCCGCCGACCAGGGCGACGAGGCCGAGGAGGGCGCGGAACAGAGCGCCTTCCCTGGGCGGCGCAGCACCGATCTGGTTCTCCACATTGGTCATAAATGCACTCTCGCGGCTAAGTTCACACTAAGTTCACGCCAAGTGATGCTGCTTCGTGCTCACCCAAGGCGGTTGGCGAGCCAGCCGTAGAGGAAGGCCTCGTTGGCCGGCCGCTCTTCCGCGAGGCGCAGGTAGCGCTCGCCCTGAAGCGCTTCGATCGCCTTCAGCAGCACGGCCTCGCCGGCCGCGCCGCGCCTGGCGATGAAGGCTTTCAGAGCCTCGATCGTGCGGCCGCCGATCCTCCGGTCCACCGCCAGGTCCGCATAGTCGCTCGCGCCGCGGTTGAGCGCGTTCAGCGCCCGCTGGAGGAAGCCGACCGCCACGCCCGGGCCCATGTTCACGCCGGTGTCGAACAGTTCGGCGGCGATCCGCGGCGCATGCTCCGCCACCCGGTCGAAGCCCGGCCGGAGCCAGTAGATCCGGCGATAGACCGCCGTCGCCTCCTCGCGCGGGTAGCTCCGCATGTTGCCGCGATAGCCGTGCGCCCGCGCCACCGCCTCGGTCACGCCCCAGCGCGTCGCTCCGCCCTTATCGGCAGGATGGTTCGAATAGCCGCCCTCGCGGCCGATCACCTCGTCGATCAGATTGTCCACGTCCATTGCTTCCACTCCCGGTTCTCTACTGAAAGCAGGAATAACCGAATAGGATAACAATAGGAAAGCGGAATCTTTTGCTTCCCGTGCACGATCGAGCGCTTTCCTCGACACCCGCACCGGGGGCGGCTAGCCTTGGAGGCGATGACGCTGTTGCTGCTCGTACTGGTCGCCGTGCTGATGGTCGTCCTCGAGCTTCGCTCCGCCGCCCGGACGGCGCGGATCGAGGCGCGGGTCGCCGCGCTCCAGCACGAGGTGGAAGCGCTGCGCCGGCTCGGTCCGGGCGAGGCACCGCCGGAGATGGCCGAGGCGGCGCTGGAGCCCCCTCCCCGCGAGACGTTCGACCGGTTTTTCGAGCGGCTGATGGGCGGGAGGCTGCTGATCTGGATCGGCGGCATCGCGCTTGCCGCCGCTGGCATCTTCCTCATCCGCCATTCGATCGAGCTGGTCACGCCCGAGGCGCGGATGATCGCCGCGGCCGCGCTCGGCTTGTTCCTGCTCGGCGCTGGCGAATATGCCCGCGGCGGCCGCCCCCTCGCCGACGACCCGCGCATCGGCCAGGCCCTGGTCGGCGCCGGCATCGCAATTCTCTATGCGACCACCTACGGAAGCTATCTGCTGTTCGGCCTGATCGGCAGCGGCACGGCCTCGCTCCTGATGCTGCTCATCACCGCAGCTTCGCTCGCTCTGTCGCTGCGACACGGCGCTCCGACCGCGGTCATGGGGCTGGTGGGCGGGTTCCTGACGCCCTTGCTGGTTGGAGATGCGGCCGCGGGCGCGGTTCCTGTCCTCGCCTATCTGGCACTGCTGGACGTCGCCATTTTCGCCATAGCGTGGCGGCGTGGCTGGCCTTGGCTGGCCGCGGCCGCGGTGGCCGCGAGCTTCGCCTGGACCGGATATTTCGTGCTCGAGCCGCTCCGGGACGCGCTCCCCGCAGGCTTGTTCGCAGCCCTCCTCGGAATTGCCGCCTCGCTTCCGAAAGCCACCAGAGGGCGGCAGCTCTCGCTGATGCAGCCGGCGATCATCGGCCTCGTCGAGCTGGCGGTCCTCGTGAGCCGCACGGACGTCGGCGCTCCGGGGTGGCTGCTGTTCGGCGGGCTCGCTGCGGCGACCCTGCCGCTGGCCGCGCTTCGGGGTGAGCATCGGGCGGCGCCCGCGGCCGCACTGCTGCTTTCCCTCGTCCTCATCGCCACGAAGGCGCGCGCGGGCGACGATCCGCTGCTCGGCACCGCGGCTGCCGCAACCACCCTGCTGTTCGGGCTCGGCACCGCTATCCTCGGCGTCCGCGGCCAGCCGCTCCGCGCCCTGACCGTCTGCGCCGCGCTCGCCGGCCCGCTGTTCATCCTTCGGCTGCTGGAGCCGGAGCTGCTCGGCCGCGCCTCATGGGGAGGTCTGGCGCTTGCGCTCGGCTGCGCGGCGCTGCTGCTGCTGTGGCGCTTCCGAAGGGAGCCGGGCGGCACAGGTTCCTTCGCTGCCGGAGTGACCTCGGCCCTGCTGCTCGGCCTTGCGGCTCACGATCTCGTCGGCCGCGAGTTCGTCTCCGGCGCATGGCCGCTGATCGCGCTCGGGCTGCTGCTCATGGGCATGCGGATGCACGACAAGCCGCTCCGCTTCGCCGGCCTGCTTCTGCTGACGGGAACGATCCTGAAGGTGTTCCTGATCGACGCTTCGGCGCTCGAGGGCGTGCTTCGAATCCTTTCTTTCCTCGGGCTCGGGATCGCCCTCATCGGCATCGGCAAGCTTTACACCAGGGTGCTGAGCGCGGTGGGGAGCCGCTCCGGCGGCGCGCCGCCGCCCGCCGGTGCGGGCGGATGATGGTCGGGGCGACTGGATTCGAACCAGCGACCCCCACACCCCCAGTGTGATGCGCTACCAGGCTGCGCTACGCCCCGACCAGGCAGGC
>NZ_DASVUE010000160.1:0-3916 GCF_036387215.1 Allosphingosinicella sp.
GCACCGGCCATGTCGAGCTGATCGCTCCCGAAACCGAAGCCTGGGCGGCCGCCGTCGAGGAAATCCAGAAGGCGCTCCGCAAGTGACGGTGGAAGAGGTCTGCGCCCTCGACGCGGCCGATCCGCTGCGCGCGTTCCGGGAGCGCTTCTTCATCCCGGAAGGCCTCATTTACCTCGACGGCAATTCGCTCGGCGTGCTGCCGAGGGCGACCGCCGAGCGCCAGCGCAAGGTGGTCGAGCTTGAATGGGGCGTCTCCCTCATCCGCAGCTGGAACGATCATGGATGGATCGATGCGCCGCAGCGGATCGGCGCCAAGATCGCCCGCCTGATCGGCGCCAGGCCGCACGAGGTGATCGTCGCCGATTCGGTCACCGTGAACCTCTTCAAGCTGATCACCGCCGCCGCACGCCTCGCCCCCGATCGGCACGCGCTGCTCTCGGAAGCCGGCAATTTCCACACCGATCTCCATGTCGCGAGCGGCGCGGTCGAGGCGGTGCCCGGCATGCGGCTGGAGGTGAAGCCGCGCCATCAGGTGGAGGAGGGGATCGGCCCCGACACCAACCTCCTCCTCCTCACCCACGTCCACTACAAGACCGGCGAGCGCTTCGAGATGGGCCGCATCACCGCGCTTGCCAAGGCGGCCGGCGCACGGACGATTTGGGACCTCAGCCACAGCGCCGGGGCAGTCCCGCTCCGCCTCAACGAGGACGGAGCCGAGCTCGCCGTCGGCTGCGGCTACAAATATCTGAACGGCGGCCCCGGCGCGCCGGCGTTCCTCTACGTCGCCGAGCATCTCCAGGAGCAATTGGCGCCGATGCTCCGCGGCTGGATGGGCCACGCGGCACCGTTCGACTTCACCGACGATTATCTCCCCGCCCCCGGCATCGCCCGCTTCCTCGCCGGCACTCCGCCGATGCTCAGCATGAGCGCGCTCGAAAGCGGCATCGACGCCTTCGAGGGAGCTGAAATGGACGCGCTGTGGGAGAAGTCCGCGCGCCTGTTCGATCTCTTCGCCCGGCTCGTCGAGCAAAGGTGCGGCGGCCACGGCCTCGAATGCGTATCCCCGCCCGAAGCGGAGCGGCGCGGAAGCCACATCTCCTACCGCCACGAACATGCGTTCGAGATCTGCCAGGCGCTGATCGCGGCGGGCGTGATCGGCGACTTCCGGTCCCCCGACGTCGTCCGCTTCGGGATCACTCCGCTCTACCTCGGCTACGAGGACATCTGGCAGGCCGTGGACCGCCTCGCGCAGACCCTCGAGAGCGGCAGCTGGCGCGATCCGCGCTTCAGCGTGCGCGGCAAGGTCACCTGAAAAGCTGCTTGTGTATTATATCGGCAATACACTAAGCTGACTCCCACAGCCTCGGCCGTCATGCTATCCGACGGGAGGGAATAGGGGAGATGATCACATGAAGAATCGCTTGTTGCTGCTCACTGCCGCGGCCGCGCTGCCGCTCGTCGCGTTGCCCGCGCTCGCGCAGACCAACGTGCCGCTGATCCCGCGCGAGAAGATTTTCGGCAATCCGACCAAGACCGCAGGCCGGCTCTCGCCGGACGGCAAGTATCTGTCCTGGATCGCGCCGCGCGACGGCGTGCTCAACATCTATGTCGCACCGACTTCGAACCCGGCCGCCGCCAAGCCGCTCACCAACGAGCGCCAGCGGCCGATCCGCCAATATTTCTGGGCTCCCGACAGCAGCCAGATCCTCTTCATCAACGACAAGGGCGGCGACGAGAATTTCCTGCTGTACGGAGTCGACGTGACGACCGGCGAGCAGCGCACTCTCACTCCGTTCGAAAAGACCCGGGTCCAGGTCGTCGGCATCTCGAACCTGGTGAAGGACCGGATCCTGGTCGGCGTCAACAACCGGGATCCGAAGTGGCACGACGTCCACAGCCTCGACCTCAAGACCGGCAAGCTGACGCCGGTGCTGACGAACACCGGCGGCTATGCCGGCTTCTCCGCCGACCGGCAGCTGGCGATCCGCGGCGCGGTGAAGCCGCGGCCGGACGGCGGCAGCGACTTCTTCCGGGTCGTGAACAACCAGGTCGAGGCGACGCCGTACGAATCGGTGACGCTCGAGGACGCGCAGACGACCCAGCCGGTCGGCTACACGGCCGACGGAAAGACGCTCTACTGGATCGATTCGCGCGGCCGCGACACTGCCGCCCTTCTGGCCCAGGACGTCGCCACCGGCCGCAAGACGCTCATCGCCCAAAGCGCCCGCGCCGATATCGGCGCCGCGATGGCTCATCCGCGCACCGGCCGGATCGAGGCCTATGGCGAGAATTACCTCAAGAACGAGTGGATCCCGCTCGGCAACGCAGTGAAGGGCGATCTCGATTTCCTGAAGAGCCGCCTCAAGGGCGAGATCGCGGTCACTTCGCGCACCGACGCGGACGACAAGTGGATCGTCAGCGTCGATCCCGTCACCGCCCCCTCGGCCGCCTATCTCTACGACCGCAAGTCCAAGGCTCTGACCAAGCTCTACGTCACCCGGCCGGAGCTCGAGGGCGCTCCGCTCGCAGCGATGAAGCCGATCGAGATCAAGACTCGCGACGGCCTCAACATGGTCTCCTACCTCACGCTTCCGCCGGGCACCGACCCGGACGGGGACGGCCGTCCGAACAAGGCAGTGCCGATGGTGCTGCTCGTCCATGGCGGGCCATGGGGCCGCGACGCCTACGGCTATAACGGGATGCACCAGTGGCTCGCCAACCGCGGCTATGCCGTGCTCTCCACCAACTTCCGCGCGTCCACCGGCTTCGGCAAGAAGTTCGTCTCCGCCGGAAACCTGATGTGGGGCACCAAGATGCACGACGACCTGCTCGACGCCGTCGACTGGGCTGTGAAGCAGGGCGTCACCAGCTCCGACAAGGTGGCGATAATGGGCGGCTCCTACGGCGGCTATGCGACGCTTGCCGGCCTTGCCTTCACTCCGGACAAGTTCGCTTGCGGTGTCGATATCGTCGGCCCGTCGAACCTCAACACGCTCCTGAAGACGATCCCGCCCTACTGGGAGGCCGGGAAGGCGCAGATGTATGCCCGCATGGGCAATCCGACGACGCCTGAAGGCCAGGCGCTGCTGAGGGAGCGTTCGCCGCTCTACAAGGCCGACCAGATCAAGCGTCCGTTGCTGATTGGTCAGGGCGCCAACGATCCGCGGGTGAACGTCGCCGAATCCGAGCAGATCGTGAATGCGATGAAGGCGAAGGGCATCCCCGTCACCTACGTCGTCTTCCCCGACGAAGGCCACGGCTTCGCCCGGCCGCAGAACAACATCGCTTTCAACGCGGTTGCCGAGAACTTCCTGTCGAAGTGCCTCGGCGGCCGCGCCGAGCCGATCGGCAACACGCTGAAGGCCTCGACGGCGAAGGTCGAGCACGGCGCCGAATTCGCCCCGGGCCTCAAGGAAGCGCTCGGCACGCGCTGAGGAAGGCAGGAACGGCCGCGGCGGACAACCACCCGCCGCGGCCCTCCCGATGAGGAGGACTTTCGATGCTCTCCGTCCCCTTGCTGCTTGCCGCCGGCGCGGCGGCGGCGCCGGCATCGGCCTGCGCCAAAAGGATCGCCGACTATGGCACGTGGCGCGAAGCTCCCGGCCAGCAATGGGATTTCAGGGCTCCGACGCTTACCGTCGTCGGCGCCGAGCACGCGCGCGATCCCGCCCATCCGCAATTCGAGCGGATCCGCACGGCCTTCGAGGCCGCAAAGCCGAGCGTCGTTTTCTACGAGGGGCCGAACCGCCCGATCGCCGACAGCGCCGACGAGACGATCCGCGGCGCCGGCGAATCCGGCTACGCCCGCTTCCTCGCCCGAGCAGCAGGGCTTGAATTCCGCTCGCTCGAGATGCCGCCGGGCGAACAGATTCGCCAGCTCGCGGCGCAGTTTCCGGCCGACCAGGTGAGCCTGTTC
>NZ_DASVUE010000161.1:0-16970 GCF_036387215.1 Allosphingosinicella sp.
CGCCGCGCAGCCCTCGACGGAAGGTCCGGTGACCCTCCAGCTCGATGGCGCCGGACTGCTGAACCTGGCGCAGATGACGGAGCGGGAAGGAAAGGCAGAGCGGGCCGAAACGCTTTACCGGGCGCTGCTCGCCGACCCCCACGTCGAGCTCCGCTCGGAAGCGGGTTACCAGCTTGCACGACTGCTCGCGGCGCGCGGGCGCAACACGGAGGCGGCGGGTCTGCTGAGGAGGGTGCTGGACGAGCAACCCCAGGCCGTTCCCGTGCGCCTTGCCATGGCGCAGCTGCTCGTAGCCCTCGGCGACGAGACCGCCGCTCGCCGGGAGCTTCGCGCCGCGCAGGCCGGCCGCCCACCAGCGCAGGTCGCACGCCTCATCGACAGCTATGCCGCGGCGCTTCGGGATCGCCGGCCGTTCGGCGGCGAGATCAGGCTGTCGCTTGCGCCCGACAGCAACATCAACCGCGCCACTGCAAGCGATCGCCTCAATACGGTGATCGGCGAATTCGACATCGCCGAAGAGGGGCGCGCGCGATCCGGAGTGGGCGCGGCCATGGAAGTCTCGGCATTCGCGCGCCAGCCGCTGTCGGCCGGACTTTCCCTGATCGTACAGGCCGGAGGCAAGGCCACACGCTACAGGAAGGCGGAGTTCAACCGCCTCACCCTGCAAGCCCGCGCGGGGGCACAGCTGGCCAGAGGCGCAAGCCGCCTGTCGGTCGCGATCGCGCACCAGCGGCAGCGGATCGGAGGCGAGCTCGCACTGACTTCGCTCGGCATCGAGGCCGACGGCAGCCATCCGCTGTCCGGCACCGCCCAGCTCCGCTTCAGCGCCGGAGCGGCCAAGGTCGGCGGCCGACTCAATCGGCTGGAGCATGGCCATTCCTTTGCGCTTGGCGGCGCTATCGACATGGCCCTTTCCCCGGCGGCCGGCATAAGCCTCTCCGGCTCCGCGAACCGGCGCACGGCGCGCGACGCGGCTTATGCAACGCGCTCGTTCGAGCTTGGCGCCGCGGCCTGGCGGGATTTCGGCCGCCTCACCGTCGGCGGATCGGCAACGGTAGGCCGGCTCCGCGCCGACGACCGGCTGTTCCTGTTGCCCGAGAGGCGCAAGGACCGCAGCGCGACTGCCAGCCTCACCATCCTGTCGCGGCATCTGGCTTTCCAGGGGCTTGCCCCCAGCCTTCGCTTCACGATCGAGCGTAACCGGAGCAACATCGCCTTCTACGATACGCATCGCCGGGCGCTGGAACTTGCCTTCAGCCGGGCTTTCTAGCGGGCCGGCTCCCGCTTCAGGTAAAGACCCGGTCTCTCTCTTTCACGCGGTGAATACGGGAACGCCTGCACCGCGTCCCTTCATCTTCCACAGCACCCCACCGCGACCGCCCACGTTTACGCGAGCCGCTCCGGGACGGACAGCGCTTCCTCGACCAGCGTCGCCGGCTTTGCGACCGCTTCCCAGGGGAAGACGAACCACCTCTTGTCGGTCGCCCTGTCGATGTCGCTGCCGCTATAGTCGGCGACCGCGCGGGAGCGGAGGTTGTTGATGAGGACGGCGACGCGGACATGCTCCTCGACGCCGCCCTGCGCGACGATGCCGCTGCGCAGATGGGCGATGGTGGAGCCGCTGTCGTTGATGTCGTCGACGATCAGGATCCGGCTGCCGGCACTGCTCTTCAGCGCGAGCTTGCCGAGCAGCTCGTCGGCGAAATCCGGCTCACCCGAGGAGTGGTCGACCGACAGCAAAGGGATGTCCATCCGGTGCGACAGGTAGGCCGCAGGGACGAGCCCGCCCCTGCCGACGCCCACCAGCACGTCGGGCCGCCAGCTGTCGGCCTCCAGCTTCGATGCAAGCGCTTCGACGCCGGCGAGGAAATCCTCGTGCGGGATGTAGTAGAGGTCGGGCTCAGGAGCGGACGACATGCGGCTTCCTTCAGCTCGAAGCCGGCGCGGCGGCGGCGCTTAGATAGGCGTCGATACGTTCGAGATGGTCCTGCACTTCGGCGGGCGACAGGAACGACCCGAGGAAGCTGTTGCGGGCGAGTGTTGCGAGCGCCTCTCGCCCAAGTCCCCGCGCCTCAGCGGCCGCCCGGTAATTGTCGTTCACGTACCCGCCGAAATAAGCAGGGTCGTCCGAGTTGACGGTCACGCGCAGCCCCTCCGCGAGCATGCGGTCGATCGGATGCTCATCCATGCTCGGCACCACGCAGAGCTTCAGGTTCGAGAGCGGGCAGACGGTGAGCGTCATCTGCTCCTCCGCGAGCCGCCTCACGAGGGACGGATCCTCCAGCGAGCGATTGCCATGATCCAGTCGGTCGACGGCGAGGACGTCAAGGGCCTCGTAGACATATTCCGGCGGCCCTTCCTCCCCCGCATGCGCGACGCGCTTCAGGCCGCGCTCGGCCGCGGCAGCGAACACGCGGGCGAACTTTGCAGGCGGATGGCCGAGTTCGGAGCTGTCGAGCCCCACCCCTTCGATCCGGTCCAGCCACGGCTCCGCGGCTTCGAGGGTCGCGAACGCATCCTCCTCGTCCAGGTGGCGGAGGAAGCAGAGGATGAGCTTCGAGGTGAGCCCATGCCGCGCCTTTGCTTCGGCCATGCCGGCAAGGAGGCCGTTCATGACGACGGCCATTGGCACGCCCCGGGCGGTATGGGTCTGCGGGTCGAAGAAGATCTCGGCGTGAACGACAGTGTCCGCGGCCGCCTTCTCGAAATAGGCGGCGGCGAGGTCGCGGAAATCCTCCTCGGTGAGGAGCACGTTCGCGCCCTGATAGTAGATGTCGAGGAAGTCCTGCAGGTTGGAGAAGCTGTAGGCGGCGCGGACCTCCTCCACGCTCCGGAACGGGATTTCCACGCCGTTGCGGCGCGCGAGCTCGAACATCAGCTCCGGCTCCAGGCTGCCCTCGATATGGATGTGGAGCTCGGCTTTGGGCAGGCCGGCAATGAACGCCTCGAGATCAGCCATGGCCTTGGCTTAGCCGCCCTTCCGCGCGCGTGGCAATGATCTGCTCCGCCAGCTCGAGGTCGGCAGGCTTGTCGACGTCGATCGCCGCTTCGGGGAAGGGCAGCCTAACCGCCTTGACCGTAAGCCCCAGTTTCGCGCTCGCCTTTGCCACCGCACTGTCGAGCGAGATCGTGCGGGTAAGGCCGCGGAGGAAGATGCCGGGGCCGAAGAAGGTCAGCAGCTTCAGCGCCTTCTTCCGGTCCCGCTCGACCCGCGACCAGAAGCTGACGGCACGCCCCGAAGCCGGCGTCGCCAGCGCGAACAGGTTCGCGCCCGTATAATGGCCGTCGCTGAACTTGATCCAGGTCCGCTTCGTCTCCGGATGGACCTGCTCGACCACGCTGCGCTCGACGAGTGCAAAGGCGGCGTCGCTGCCATTGCTGCCGGCGATCACCGCCTCCACCATCTCCGGCCGAAGCAACGGGTGATCGGCGGTGGTGACCAGCACGGGGTAGGGCGCGGCGTCGGATCCCGCGATTGCGCCTATACTGGCCGAAATGCCCTCCCCGCCGGCGGCTGCGGAAACGTGCGGGTCATCCGCAAGCCAGGCGGCGTCGCCCGTGAACAGCGCCCGGGGCTCCTGCGCCAGGACGACGATGCGCACAACGGAGGGGCAGGCGAGCAAGGTCCGCGCCACGCGCGAGAGCATGGCCTCGCCCGCCACCGGGATCAGCGCCTTGGCCTTCAGCCCATAAGCGGCTGCGAAGTCGTTTTCCCCGGGCCGTTGCCCTGCCAGCAGTATCGCGGTCCAGTCGCTCATCCGCCGCTTCAATCAGCTTCGCCATAAAGGTGCCATGAAAAACGTGATGAAGGCGCCTGATTTATCGGGCGCGAAGCGGGGGCGGCGCCTTTCACTGCGGAAAGGGAAGCGGGCGCGGCACCATGACGATCGGAAAAGCCATCATTCTCAGCGCCGGCAAGGGCTCCCGCCTTCTGCCGCTCACCGCCGACCGGCCGAAATGCCTCATCGAATTCTCGGGCAAGAGCCTGCTCGAATGGCAGCTGGACGCGCTTCAGGGCTCCGGCATCGAAGAGGTCGTGATCGTCACCGGCTTCCGCGACGATCTCGTCGATGCAGTGGCGGAGCGGCGGCAGGGCGTCAGGACCTTTTTCAACCCCTTCTACCATGTCGCCGACAATCTGGGATCGGTATGGATGGTCCGCTCCGAATTCGACCGCGACACCTTGCTCCTCAACGGCGACACGCTGATCTCGACCCCGCTGCTGGAGAAGGTGCTCGCCGGCGCGCAGGCGCCGATCACCGTCACAGTCGACGAGAAGGAGGATTACGACGCGGACGACATGAAGGTGCTGCGCGACGGCACGCGCCTCATGCGCATCGGCAAGGCGCTCGAGCCGGGCCAGTATAATGCGGAATCGATCGGCCTTCTCGCCTTCAAGGCGGACGGGCCCCGCATCTTCGCCGAGCAGGTGGACCGGATGCTTCGCCTGCCCGACGGCACCCGGCGCTGGTATCTGCGCGCCATCGACGCGCTCGCCGCCGAAACGCACGTGCACACGGTCTCGATCAAGGGCGAGGATTGGCAGGAGGTCGATTTCCCGGAGGATCTCGACAAGGCGCGCGCGCTTACCGCCCGCTGGGCCACTGGCTCCTGAGCCACTCCGCAAGCGCCTCGGTCTGCGCGGAATCGAGCTCCACCGCATCGCCGAGCACCGGCATCTTGGGCCAGCCGGTGTCATCGATGCTCAGGCCCGCCGCCTGCCGCTCGCCTGAATAGCGGGGAATGACGTGGAAGTGGACGTTCGGGTCCACCATCATCAGCATCAGATAGTTGATCTTCTCGTAGCGCACGGCCGACGCGAGCACATCCTCGATGTCCCGGATCGCAGTGCCGAGCTCCTGATAGGCCGCAGGGACGAGATCAGAAAAGGCGGTGGCATCGCTCCTGGCTGCAAGCACCAGGCTGCCCAGCGTCGGCTGCGCCGGCCGGAGCAGCACCACCCAATGCTCATACTCGGCAACGAGCGTGTCGGGATAGCCGAAGCGGGTGATGGTCTCGTTCATCTCATCCTCCTCAGGACAGCCACGACACGATCGGCTTGCCGCTCGCGCTCCGCATGAGGGCCTGCACCAGCTGGACCGCATGGACGAGGAGCGAAATCACCGTCCAAGCCGCCACCGCCACCAGCCCCCAGTCCGGCCGCCCGACGATCAGGAACCCGAACAGGATCACCATGTTAGGATTCCGCCGCGCGGTGATCAGCCGGAACCAGCTGTCGAAGGGCCGCCAGACGTGGATGTGCATCCCGTATTTGCGCATGAAGATGCCTTCGATCAGCCGCTGCACGACGTAGCCGCCGATCAGCACCGCCATGACCTGCCAGAAGACCTCGTCGCTCAGCGGCCGCCCATAGGCGCCTAACCCCACGCCCCAGGCGTACCACCAGAAGGGCGGGTGGACGAGATCGATGCCATGATCGAAGACGTTGCCCCATTTGCTCGACGTGATGGTGCAGCGGGCGAGCTTTCCGTCGACCGTGTCCAGCACCATGAAGCCGAGGCCGACCGCAAGCCCGGTCCAATACCAGCCGTAATAGAAGAGGAATGTCGCAGCGACGCAGAGCAGCGCCCCGACCGCCGTCACCTGGTTGGGCGTAATCCCGGCACGGGCCGACCAGCGCGTCAGCACTAGCGCCCATTCCGGCCACAGATATTTGGTTAGGATGTCGGTCACGCCCTTATAGGCGCCGAAATAGCTCGTCCGCTCGAGGCTTCGCACCGTCTCCGGCACCAGCCGGTCCATGAACGGCCGCTCGCGCTTGCGGAGTTCGCTGTTGGTGAGGCCCTCGCTCTCCTCCCAGGCGGTGACGGAAAGGCCCGTGCCGGCAAGGGGCTGCCCCCGCTCCATCGCTTCGGCCACCGCGGCGCGGTCCTCGCCGCGCGTACAATGGGCAAGCACCGGCACCCCGCCGAGCGTGATCACCCGGTCCGGCTCTTCCGCAACGAAGCGCAACCAGCCGGGATCGAATACGTAGCCGAGGTTCGCGAGCAGCTCGGCGTCCTTCGCTCCGAATTCGAGCTTCTGCGCACGCGCGATCCGCCGCAGCCGCTCTTCCGAGCTCATGCCCCAGAGCAAGGTGTCGTTGGCGCCAACCGGCCGTACTGATGTCATTCGAACAACTCTTGCTGGATCGGTTCGGAAAGCGCCCCCCCGAGCACCGCCTGCTGCGCCCAGGCGAGATCGTCGGCGAGGTAACGGTCTGCCTCGTAGTGCGGGACGTGGCTCCGGATCTCCCGCACCACCGCATCCAGTCTGGGCGCAGTGGCAAGCGGGGCATGGAAGTCGATACCCTGCGCCGCCGCAAGCAGCTCGATGCCGATCACGCCCGCCGCATTGCCGGCGATCCGCCGCGCCTTCGCCGCCCCGTGGGTGGCCATCGACACATGGTCTTCCTGGTTTGCCGAAGTCGGGATCGAATCGACACTCGCGGGGAAGGCGAGAGTCTTGTTCTCCGAAACGAGCGCCGCCGCCGTCACCTGAGCGATCATGAAGCCCGAATTGACGCCGCTGTCCTTGACGAGGAAGGGCGGAAGCCCGCTCATCTTCGGGTCGACGAGCACTGCCGTCCGCCGCTCCGAGATCGATCCCACCTCGCACAGCGCCATCGCCAGCATGTCGGCCGCGAACGCCACCGGCTGCGCGTGGAAATTGCCCCCCGAGACGGCTTCGTCGGCATCCGGGAAGACGATCGGATTGTCCGTCACCGCATTCGCCTCGATCTCCAGCGTGCGCGAGGCGCCCCGAATGACATCGAGGCACGCGCCCATCACCTGCGGCTGGCAGCGGAAGCTGTAGGGATCCTGCACCTTCCCGCAATCGGCATGCGAGGCGTTGATCGGGCTCCCCTCCAGCAGCCGCTTCAGCATCGCCGCCACCGCGATCTGCCCCGGCTGCCCCCGCACCTCGTGCAGGCGCGGGTCGAAGGCGGCGACGCTGCCCTTCAGCGCATCCACCGACAGCGCCCCGCTCACCAGCGCGGAGGCGAACACCCGCTCGCCGGTGAACAGCGCATCGAGCGCAACGGCCGTCGAGATCTGGGTTCCGTTGAGCAGCGCGATGCCTTCCTTCGGCCCAAGCGCCAGCGGCTCCAGCCCCAGCGCCTGGAGCGCCTCTCCGGCCGGCATGGTCCTGCCCTTGAGCGAGATCCGCCCCTCGCCCAGCAAAGCAGCGCTGAGGTGCCCGAGCGGCGCAAGATCGCCCGAAGCGCCGACGGAGCCCTGGGCGGGTACGCAAGGGATTGCGTCGGCTTCAAGAAGCTCCAGCAGCCGGTCCACCACCAGCCGTGTTACGCCGGAATGGCCGCGGGCGAGGCCGATCACCTTCATCGCCATCGCCAGCCGCATCACCGGCCGGCTTAGGTCCTCCCCAAGCCCGCAACTGTGCGACATCACAAGGTTGGTCTGCAGCTCCGCCAGCCGCTCCGCCGGGATCCGCGTCTGCGCCAGGAGGCCGAAGCCAGTGTTGACGCCGTAGACGGTGCGTCCCGACGCAACGATGCGGGCGATGCTCTCCGCAGCCGCATCGATCGCTGCATAAGCCTCCGGCGCGAGCGCCACGGGTGCCCCGCCCCAGATTGCCCGCAAGTCGGCGAGCGAGACGGAGCCTGGATTGAGGGCGATGGTCATAACCCCTCCCCCTTGCGGGGAGGGGCAGGGGTGGGGGTGCGCTCGCGCGGCGAGCGCGCGCGCCTCTGGCGCGCCCCCCCCATCCGACGCTCCGCGCCACCTTCCCCCGCATGGGGGGAAGGGAAGTGCAATCCCTCGATCATCTCCCCACCATCGGCAGATTGAGCCCCTGCTCGCGCGCGCAGGCGATCGCGTCTTCGTAGCCGGCGTCGGCGTGGCGCATCACACCCGTGCCCGGGTCGTTCCACAGCACCCGCTCGAGCCGCCGCGCCGCCGCTTCGGTGCCGTCGGCGACGATCACCATCCCGGCATGCTGAGAATAGCCCATGCCCACGCCGCCGCCGTGATGCAGCGACACCCAGGTCGCGCCGCTCGCCGTGTTGAGTAGCGCGTTAAGCAGCGGCCAGTCGGACACTGCGTCCGAACCGTCCTTCATCGCCTCCGTCTCGCGATTGGGACTTGCGACGGAGCCGCTGTCGAGATGGTCCCGTCCGATCACCACCGGCGCCTTCAGCTCCCCGCGCGCCACCATCTCGTTGAACGCCAGCCCCAGCCGGTGCCGCTGCCCCAGCCCGACCCAGCAGATCCGCGCCGGAAGCCCCTGAAAGGCGATCCGTTCCCGCGCCATGTCGAGCCAGCGGTGGAGGTGGGGGTCGTCCGGGATCAGCTCCTTCACCTTTTCATCGGTGCGGTAGATGTCCTCAGGATCCCCCGACAGCGCCGCCCAGCGGAACGGCCCGATGCCGCGGCAGAAGAGCGGCCGCACATAGGCCGGAACGAAGCCGGGGAAGTCGAACGCATGCTCGACGCCCTCGTCCCGCGCCACTTGGCGTATGTTGTTGCCATAATCGAAGGTCGGAACGCCCATCGCGCGATAGGCGAGCATCGCGTCGACATGCACCGCCATGGATGCCCTCGCAGCCGCCTCCACCGCCTTCGGGTCGCGCTGGCGCTTCTCGATCCACTGATCGACGCTCCAGCCGATCGGCAGATAGCCGTTCACCGGATCGTGGGCCGATGTCTGGTCGGTCAGCGCATCGGGCCGGATGCCGCGCTTCACCATCTCCGGAAGGATTTCGGCCGCGTTCCCGAGCAGGCCGACCGACGTCGGTTCGCTCGCGGTGCGGATGATCTCCAGCGCTTCGTCGATGCTGGCGGCGCGCCGGTCGAGGTAGCGTGTCTCGAGCCGCTTCTCGATCCGGCTCTCCTGGCATTCGATCGCGATGCAATGCGCTCCCGCCATCACGGCGGCAAGCGGCTGAGCACCGCCCATCCCGCCGAGCCCCGCGGTCAGGATCCAGCGCCCGCTAAAATCGCCGCCATAATGCTGGCGGCCCATCTCCACGAACGTCTCGTAGGTGCCTTGAACGATGCCCTGGGTGCCGATGTAGATCCAGCTTCCGGCCGTCATCTGGCCGTACATCATCAGCCCCTTGCGATCCAATTCGTTGAAATGGTCCCAGTCCGCCCATTTCGGCACGAGGTTCGAATTGGCGATCAGCACCCGCGGCGCATCCGAATGCGTGCGGAAGACGCCGACCGGCTTGCCCGATTGGACGAGCAGGGTCTCGTCGTCGCCAAGCCGCTTCAGCGTGTCGACGATCGCATCGAAGCTCTCCCAATCCCGCGCTGCGCGCCCGATGCCGCCATAGACGACCAGCTCCTCCGGCGCCTCCGCGACGCGCGGATCGAGATTGTTCATCAGCATCCGCATCGCCGCTTCGGTGGACCAGCTTTTGCATGTGAGCTCCGGCCCGGTGGGGGCCTGGATGTGCCGGCTGTTGTCGCGTCTGGAGTGCATGCACGCCTCCTATCGTACGAGGCTTAGCTGTCCACCCCCGCAACGATCCGCCGCTCCGGGCCCGGATGGCCGATCCAGTAGCTGAGCTCGGCCGGGCTCCCCACGCGCCAGACGAGGAGGTCGGCGGCCTTGCCGAGGCTGATCGTCCCCGTTTCCTCCTGCAGCCCAAGCGCACGCGCGGCTTCGCGGGTCATCCCCGCAAGCGCCTCCTCGGGCGTGAGGCCGAACAAGGTGCAGGCCATGTTGAGCATCAGCGTCGGCGACAGCACCGGCGAAGTTCCGGGGTTGCAGTCCGTCGCCACCGCCATCGGCACCTTGTGCCTGCGGAGCAGGTCCACGGGCGGCTTCTTCGTCTCCGAAAGCGCATAGAATGCGCCCGGAAGAAGCACCGCCACCATCCCCGCCCGCGCCATCGCGGCGATCCCCGCCTCGTCGGCATGTTCAAGATGATCGGCCGAGAGCGCCCCGAACTCCGCGGCCATCGCCGCACCGCTGAGATTGCTGAGCTGCTCGGCGTGGAGCTTCACCCGGAGCCCAAGCTTCGAGGCAGCGACGAACAGCTCCCGCACTTCCTCGACGGTGAAGCCGATCCCCTCGGCGAATGCATCCACCGCGCTTGCCAGCCCCGCACGCGCGACTGCGGGAAGCGTCTCCTCCACCGCCTGCCGAACGAACTCGCTTCGCTCAACGCCCGGCGGCAGCGCGTGCAGCGCGAGCAGGGTCGGCACCACCCGCACGGGTTCGCTCTCGCCGAGCGAGCGGGCGACGTTCAGCATCCGCATCTCGCTTGCGGTATCCAGGCCATAGCCCGACTTGATCTCGATCGTCGTGACGCCTCCGCGCATCAGCGCCTGCAGCCGCTCCCGCGCCGAAGCTATCAGCTCGCCCGCCGATGCCTGCCGCGTCGCCGCCACGGTCGAGGCGATCCCGCCGCCGGCGCGGGCGATCTCCTCATAGCTTGCACCCTGGAGCCGCATATCGAACTCGGCCGTGCGATTGCCGCCGAACACCAGGTGGGTGTGGCAATCGACCAGCCCCGGCGTCACCCAGGCGCCGCCCAGCGGCTCGATCGAAGCCGCCTTGTACCCCGCCAGTTCAGCGCGCCGGCCGACGCGGACGATCCGCCCGTCCTGGGTGGCGACGGCGCCGTTCAGGATTGCGCCGAACGGCGCTTCCACGGCCGGGTCCATGGTGGCGACGTGGCAGTCGATGAGCAGGCGGTCCCACATGCTCGCCTTCTGGCACGGAGCCGGTGTAAGGGCCAAGCCATGAACGACGGCAAAAAGCGCAGCGCCTGGCCCAATATCGCCGATCTGATCGTCAGCGACGGGCCCGCCGACGTCGCGCTGATCGGCGCGCCCATGGAAGCGGGCTCGGTGACTCCCGGCCGCTGCGATCTTGCCCCGCAGACGATCCGAAACACCCTCCGCCGCTTCAGCACCTACGATGTGGAGACGGGCGAGGAGCTCGATCTCCGGCTGCTCGATGCGGGCGACATCCCGGTGCAGGGCATTATGCCCGCCGACGGGTTCGAGCCGATCCGCGACCGCGTCGCCGCCTGTGCGGCGGATCACCGGCTGACGATCCTGCTCGGCGGCAACAACGCCGTCACCCGCCCCGCCGCGCATGCGCTCGGCTATCCGATCGACGAAGTCGGCCTCATCACCCTCGATGCGCATTTCGACCTGCGTGACACCGATCAGGGCCTGCTCAACGGCAACCCCATCCGCGCCCTGCTCGAAGACGGGCTGCCCGGCCGCAACATCTGCCAGATTGGCATCTCGCCTTTCGCCAACACGGCCAGGATGCACGCCACCGCGCTGGATGCGGGCATCGGCGTCTTCACCATCTCGGAAGTGAAGCGCCTCGGCATCGCCTCCGTCCTTCAGGCGGCAATGACGCGACTGGCGCATAGCCCGGCACTCATGGTCGATTTCGACATCGACGTGATCGACCGCTCCCAATGCCCCGGTGCCCCTGGAGCCCGCCCCGGCGGAATGCCGGTCGACATGTTCTTCGAGGCCGCTCGGATCCTCGGCGCCGAGCGTAAGGTGAAGCTGGTCGACCTCACCGAGTTCGATCCCAGCCTTGATGTCGGAGAGATCACCGCACTCACGGCCGGCCGGTGGGTTTGCGAAGTGCTGGCGGGCTTCTCCGCCCGCTAACTCCCCTCCCTTCCAGGGAGGGGCCGGGGGTGGGTGAGCTTCGAAGAGGTTCGATGCCTCTTCGATGCTTCCAAGGCGTCTTCCCCGGCATCGAACCGGCTCAGCCGCAACCCACCCCTTAGTCCCCTCCCTTCTCAGGGAGGGGAAGGGCTCAAGCCTTGTCGTCCGCCACCGGCGGCATCACCGTCACCACCGGCGGCTCGGCGGCCTTCGGCACCGCGCCCGCGACGAGGTTCTCGAGCGTCGCTCCGTCGAAGCCGAGCTCCTTCATCAGCCCGTCGACGATCGGCGCCTGCGCGCGGTAGCGCAGGGCTGCGGAGACGGCGCTGCTGGCGAGGTTGCCTTCGTTCGCGGCCGTACCGCCGATGCCTCCGATCCCGGCAGCGCCGGTGCCGGTAAGGCCGTCCACCTGCACGATCTTGATCGAATCGATCGCCTCCATCGGCTTGGCGGCTTCCCGCACCACCTCCGGAAGCACCTTCAGCAGGGCAAGCTTGGTCTGAAGCGAGATCTGGTCGGACGAGAGGAGGTTCGCCGCCTCGTTCACCGCCCGCTGGCCCGCCGCCTCGACCTCGAAGCGCACCCGCGACGCTTCGGCGCGAAGCTTCTCGGCCTCGGCCTCGCCCTCCGCGGAAAGCCGCGCCGCCTCGGCCCGGTCGGCCGCGGCCTGCTTGTCGGCTTCGGCCTGCACCTTGATACCGATCGCCGCCCGCTCGGCCTCGCGGCTGGCGTCGATCAGCTCGATCCGCTTCACGCGCTCGGCCACCTCGGTCTCGCGCGCCGTGCCGACGCGCTCCTCGGCCGCAACCGCTTCGGCGCGGGCGCGGTCCGCCTCGGCCTTGGCCTGGCTTTCCTCGCGGCTCTTGTTCTGGACCGCGATCTGCTGCTCCTGGCGGGCGATCTCGATCGCCTGCGCCTGCGCGATCTTGGCCTGCTCGATCAGCCGGTTGGCCTCGATCTGGGCGCTGTCGACCTGCTGCTTGGCCTCGATCCGCGCCTGCTCGGCTTCCCGCTCGCGGAGCGACTGCTCTTGAGCGACCTCGGCATGCTGGGCGGCGCGCCGAACCTCGACCTCACGCTCCTGCTCGAGCCGCGCGAACTCGGTGTCGCGCGAGATCTCAAGGCTCTTCCGCGCCGCCTCGAGGTTCTTCGCCTCGATCTGCACCCGCGTCTCCTGCTCGATGTCGTTGCGCGCCTTGCGGCGAAGCTCGATCTGCTCGGTCAGCTTGGTGAGGCCCTCCGCGTCGAACGCATTGTTCGCGTTGAAATGGTCGATCGAGGTCTGGTCGAGCCCCGTCAGCGACACCGATTCAAGTTCAAGACCGTTCATCGCCAGGTCGGCGGACGAGACCTGCTGCACCTTCTGGACGAACTCCGAACGCTGCTCGTGCAGCTGGTTCATCGTCATGCCCGCTGCGACCGAGCGGAGCGCGTCGACGAACTTGCCTTCGATCAGCTCCTTCAGATGCTCCGGCTGCATGGTGCGAAGGCCGAGCGTCTGCGCCGCGATCGCGATGCTTTCCCGGTCGGGCCGAACACGCACGTAGAATTCCGCCTTCACGTCGATGCGCAGGCGATCGAGCGTGATGAGGGCGTCGTTATTCTTGCGCTCCACCGCGAGCCGGACGGTATTGAGGTTCACCGGCATCGTCTCGTGGAGCACCGGAAGCACCAGGGCGCCGCCGTTGATCACCACCTTCTCGCCGCCGAAGCCGGTGCGGACGAAGCCGATCTCCTTGGTTGCGCGGCGGTAGAGCCTGGTGATGATCAGGCCCAGGGTCAGCAACGTCGCAAGGACGATGCCGGCATAGATGGCAAGGTTGATGAGTGGCACTTCGTCTCTCCTTTAGCGTGTGAGTGCCGGCCGTTCGTCGAGGCGCGACGTGAGAGCGTCGCCTTCGAACAGGCCGATGAAGATGTTCGCCTCGCGGCGGACGAGCAGGACCGTCTCGCCTTCGGACACGCTGTGCGCGTCGTCGTGCGGCTCGATCATGACGTAATGCGATTGGCCGTGGATATCGCGCACCCGAGCCTGGGCGGGGCAGCCGCGGCGGGCGGTGCCGACGGTCACGGTGGCGCGCTTCCCAAGCAGCGTGTCGAGGCTCACCGCCGTGGTCTCGTCATGCGGAAGGATTCGGCCGAGGGCACGGGCGCTCACGCCCAGCAAGGGCAGCGCGGCGACGAAGGCGATCGCCGACGCATTCCACGGCGCCAGCGGCACGCCCGCAAGCGCGGTCACCACCTGCTGGAGCACAAGGCCGATCATGCCGAAGAGGGCGAGCAGGACGACGAGCAGGATCAGGAACGGTACCTTGCCGAAGCCGAGCCATGCGAGCAGATCGCCGCCGCCATGGGCGTCCACGTCCGCGTCGAGATCGAAATGCGCCGCCGCCGCGCCGAGCCCGAACGCTTCCAGCGCCCCGATCATCAGCATGACGAGAAGCGCTACCGAAAACGGCAGGTTCTCAGGCGCCAATATGAAGTCGAACATCCCCATTCCCCTTGCCCCGAGTCGTAACCGGCAAATCCGAAATTATCCAGCAAAACCCGACGTTTGCTGCTGCTGCACCTCCGATTTCGGGGTGCAGCGGGAGCAGCAGGCCGGGTCCGCTCCCGCCGCGTCTTCCTCGGCACTTGCTTCTCGGCGCTTCAGTGGCCAGCTAGGCGTGGATGATCCCGGAAACCGATCCTCAGCTCGCCTCAGCCTTCCGCCAGTCGATGCGCCGCGTCGCTTCGACCGTGAACGTCATCACCATCTGCGTGAACGGGGAGCCGATGGGGATCACCGCCACCGCCATGTCGTCAATCTCCATGGACCCGCCGAGCCTTCTCGTCTGCATCAACCGGGCGGCGGCGATGCATGCGTCGATGGAAGATGTGTCGCACTTCAGCGTCAACGTGCTCCACACCGATCAGGCGGAGCTTGCCGGGATGTTCGCCGACAGCAGCAAGCGGGCGCTTCGCTTCACCGCCGGCTGGCATCTCGATTGCGCGCGCCCGCCGCGGCTCGCCGACGCGCAGGCGTCATTGCTCTGCCGGCGGATCGATCATCACAAGTTCGGGACCCACAGCATCTTCATCGGCGTGGTCGAGGACGCGGTGGTTCGGGAAGACGTCGATCCGCTGCTTTACCTCAACGGCCAGTACGGCAAGGCGCACTTCAGCCCTTGATGAAGCGCTCCAGCGCGTCGTGGGCGATGTCGTCGGTCATCTGCTGCGGCGGGTGCTTGCAGAAATAGGCCGACGCCGGGTGGATCGGGCCGCCGAGGCCGCGGTCCTTCGCGATTTTTGCGCAGCGGATCATGTCGATCGCGACTCCGGCGCTGTTGGGCGAATCCTCGACCGACAGGCGGAGCTCGAGGTTCATCGGAACGCCGCCGAACAATTGCCCTTCCATGCGCAGGAAGCAGACCTTGTTGTCGTTCTGCCAGGGCACGTAATCGGACGGGCCGATATGGATGTTCTCGTCCTCCATCCGGTGCTCGGCGACCGACTGAACGGCCTCGGTCTTGGAGATCTTCTTCGACGCCAGCCGCTTCTTGTTCGACATGTTGAGGAAGTCGGTGTTGCCGCCGGTGTTCAATTGGTACGTCCGGTCCAGCTTCACGCCGCGCTTCGCGAACAGGTCGGTGAGCACGCGGTGGACGATGGTCGCACCCAGCTGCGCCTTGATGTCGTCGCCGATCAGCGGAACGCCCGCTTCCTCGAACCGCCGCGCCCAGCTCTCGTTGCTGGCGATGAAGACCGGGATGTTGTTCACGAACGCGACGCCCGCCTCGAGCGCGCATTCGGCATAGAATTCGGTCGCTTCCTGACTGCCGACGGGCAAGTAGTTCAGCAGGACGTCCGTCTCCGTCTCGCGAAGCACGCGGACCACGTCCGCCTTGTCGGGCTGCGGCAGGTCGGCGAGCAGGAAGGTGCGCTCGTCGCGCGCTTCCGCCATATGCTCGGAATAGCCGTCGAGCACCCGGCCCATCCGGACCTCGGCGCCGCTCGGCTGCACATGGTCGCAGAAGACGGCCGTGCAGTTCGGCTTCTCGAAGATCGCCTCGGCGACGTCGGTTCCGACCTTGCGGCGGTCGATGTCCCAGGCCGCGACGATCTTGATATCCTTGGGCCGGTATCCGCCAAGGTCCCAGTGCATCAGGCCGATCTGATCGTTGGCCCCGCCATTCTGGTAGTAGGACAGGCCCTGGACGAGCGAGCTCGCGCAATTGCCGACGCCGATGATGGCGACCCTGATCGCCTTGGGATCGTGGAGGCTCATCAGGCCACCGCCGCCTGCAATTGCCGCGGCGCGTAGCGGTCGATCATGCGTGCGCAGAAATCGGCGAAGTACATGGGATCCTTGGGCGGGCTGGTATGGTGGGGCTGTATGCCCTCGCAGTCCGGCGTGAAGCAGAACGTAACCATAGTGTCAAATTCCGCCAGCGCATCCATCTGCTTATCAAACCAATTTTCCCACCCCGGCCGGTAGCTGTCCCACCAGGAAAGGCCGGTGCGCAGGTGCTTGACGCCGAGCCGCCGGAGCCACTGCACGGCATCGTCCAGCCGGTGATCCTCGTAATGGAACCACTGCATGATGCCCATTTCCGGCGTGTGCCGCGCGAAATGGTCGAGCGCGAGCTTGGGCGTCCCGTCTTCCTTGATCAGCCCCATGTAGAAGTGGCGGTAATAGCTCGATCCCTCCGCCTGCTTGTGGCGCGTGGTCGCTTCCCAGCTCTTGGGAAGATCGAACAGGCTGTACCAATAGACGCGCGGCACCCGGCCGAGCAGCAGTTCGGCGGTACGGTCGACGCCGAATACCTGCACCTCCTCGGCACCGAAGCTTCCGACGCCCACTTCGGTCGCCCAGATCTCATGCTCCGGAACCACCGCCTCGATCTCGGCGATCCGGTCCGGCCATTCGTTGATCGGCCACAAATTCCAGTCGAGCGGGAAGCCGTGGACGGCGACCACGTCGATCTCGTCGAGGACGCCGTTCCCTTTGAGGCGGTTGATGAAGTGCGGGTCGATCGGCGAAATGCCGCCGAGCACGCGCTTCACGCCCGGATTGACGCTCTGGATCGCCTTGCCGGCTTCGATCACCGTCTTCGAGAAGATCGACCAATCGGGATCGAGCTCCGGGTCCCAGTGGGACTTGTTGTTGGGCTCGTTCCAGATCATCGCCGCTTCGAGCAATTATTCTCTCCCTGTTGCCGGTCCGGACGCCGGGTAGACCGCGCCTTTATTCCCCCAGTCAGCATAGGGCATTTCCGCCCGCCGACAAATGTACACCTCGTCCGCGGCCCTCGTTTCGATCGTGAAGCCGGACGCGCGCAGCATCGCTTCGGCGCAGGCGCGGTTCGGGATCCACCA
>NZ_DASVUE010000162.1:0-2267 GCF_036387215.1 Allosphingosinicella sp.
CGCGAGGTGCGCCGCGAGAAGAACACCTGGTTCATCGCGGGCGAATGGTGCGACAGCATCTATCTCGAGCTGCGGCGGCCGGAGGGCTAGAAGCTTTCTTCCTGGTAGATGCGCACGACGTCGCCCTGCCATTCGCTGCGGAAGCGTTCGAGCAGCCGCTCGGCGGGGGTCAGGCCGCTTGCGACGATCTCGCGGAGGGGATCGAGGAACCCGGTTTCGTTATCGCCAGCCGCGTTTAGCCGGGCGCGGGCGTTGAGGCCGGCTTCGGCGATGGCGAGCACGCGCTCGCCCAGATCGCGGAGGGGCTCCCCGGCCGGAGTGCGCGCTTTGAGGCCGAGCTTCGGCACCTCGTCGCGGAGGCGCTGGCGCTCGTCGAGGCTCCAATGCTTGACCTCGTCCCAGGCGGCATCGAGCGCGTTCTGATCGTAGAGCAGGCCGACCCAGAGGGCTGGAAGCGCGCAGATGCGGCTCCACGGGCCGCCGTCGGCGCCGCGCATTTCGAGGAAGCTCTTGAGGCGCACTTCGGGAAAGGCGGTCGATAGGTGATCCACCCAGTCGGAGAGACGCGGCTTCTCGCCCGGCAGGGCGGACAATTCGCCGCGCATGAAGTCGCGGAAGGACAGGCCGGCAGCGTCGATATATCTGCCGTCGCGGTAGACGAAGTACATCGGCACATCGAGCGCATAGTCGAGATAGCGCTCGTAGCCGAACCCGTCCTCGAACACGAAGGGCAGCATGCCGGTGCGCGCGGGATCGGTGTCCGACCAGATATGGCTCCGGTAGGAAAGGAAGCCGTTCGGCTTTCCTTCCGTGAAGGGTGAATTGGCGAAGAGCGCGGTAGCGAGCGGCTGTAGGGCGAGGCCGACGCGGAACTTCTGCGCCATGTCCGCTTCGGAGCTGTAGTCGAGGTTCACCTGGATCGTGCAGGTGCGAAGCATCATGTCGAGGCCGAGCGTGCCGACGCGCGGCATGTGGCGGAGCATGATGGCATACCGGCCCTTGGGCATGATGGGCAGGTCCACCCGCGCCTTGTCCGGCCACATGCCCAGGCCGAGGAAGCCGAGGCCGAGCCTTTCGCCCACCGCCTTCACCTGCCGCAGATGCCGCCCAGCCTCGGCGCAGGTCTGGTGGAGGTGGTCGAGCGGCGCACCGGACAGCTCGAACTGGCCGGCCGGCTCGAGGCTGACGTTTCCGTCGGGGCCGGCAAGCGCGATGACGTTCCCGCCTTCTTCCACCGGCGTCCAGCCGAACTCCGTCATCGCCATCAGGAGATCGCGGATGCCGCCGGGCTCGTCATAGCCGGGCGCGCGTTGATCGTCCCGGCGGTAGACGAACTTCTCATGCTCGGTCCCGATCCGCCAGGCCGCCTCCGGCTTCTCGCCCTTCACGAACGGCGCGAGCAAATCCTCGCGGCTCTCGATCTGCGGGTCGGCCTTGCCGCTGTCGGTCCGGGTCGTCATGGCAGGCGCCCTTAAACGCAGCCGCTTGCCGCCGCCAGTCCGTTTCGGTTTGCTATCGAGTGGATGCCCACCGGCGCCTGGCGCCGGGCTCCGCCTTACGGCATGCCCCCAGCATGCCGCGCGGCTAGGTCCCAATCGCCGGCCGCCGCCATCCACAGGCTGATTGCGGCCACCACCGCCGTGTCGGCGCGCAGGATCCGGGGGCCGAGGGAGGCGGGGCGGGCGGTGTGGAGGGCGCCGATGGCGGTGCGCTCGTCCTCGGTGAACCCGCCCTCCGGGCCGATCAGGATCGCGGCTGGGCCGGGCTTCACGGCCTCCCGCATCGGCTCCCCACCATTCTCGTCCGCAAACAGCAAAGTTCGATCCTCAGGCCAGCTCCTGAGCAGCGCATCGAGCTTCTGCGGCTCGGCGAGCTCGGGGAGCGCCGTGCGTTCGCATTGCTCGGCCGCCTCGATCATGTGCGCGAGGAGCCGGTCGGAATTGGTGCGGTCGACGATGGTGCGCCGGGTGATCACCGGCACGATCCGCGCGACACCGAGTTCGGTGGCTTTCTCCACGATCCAGTCGATCCGGCCGCGCTTGATCGGTGCGAACAGCAGCCACAGGTCCGGCACCGGCTCGCGCGGCCGGAGCTGACGCACGATGCGGAGGGAGACGCGCTTCTTGCCCGCTTCGGTGATCTCCGCGAGCCATTCCCCTGTGCGGTCGTCGAACAGCTTCAGCTGCGCGCCGGGGCCGAGACGCATGACGGCCGATAGGTAGTTCGCCTGCGGCCCCTCCAGCACCAGCGCTGCGCCTTCGCCCAGC
>NZ_DASVUE010000163.1:0-4693 GCF_036387215.1 Allosphingosinicella sp.
CAGCGACATCATCGCCCACGTCTCGAGCCGCGACGGAGTCGTCGTCGATACCGGCGACGAGGAGCGTCCGCACCTCGTCGGCCATAATCTGCGCGCCTATATCGAGGACCTGGAGCAGCGGATGCGAAAGGCAGCCGCGGATCTCGAATTCGAGGAAGCTGGGCGCCTCCGCGACGAGATCAGGCGCCTGGAGGCAGACGAGCTCGGCATCCCCGACCACGAGAAGCGAGCTCCGGTGCTCGGCAACTCTACCGAAGGCAAGCCCGGCACCCGCAAGACCCGCTTCGGCAAGCAACAGGCGATCAGAGGCGCAAGGTGGGCTGCGGGAAGGCGCTAATCCGTCAACGGCGGATCGCGCAGACGGCGGCGGAGCTGGTGACGACCTGGAGGATCTCCGGATCCTCCACCGCCCGCACCCGCTCGATGAAGCGTCCGACCGTCAGCCGACCTTTCTCCCGCTCGCGCTGCAGGTCCCCGGACAGATTCGAGATTTTCTGGAGCTGGAGGACGTTCAGCCGGCTGACCCAGCGGCTCGCCATGCACTCTGCCATCGGGCGGGACAGACCTGCGTCCGTCAAACGGCTCGCGACGCGCCCTTCGAACGTCTGCGCGCAGGCGCCGAGCGGAAGGAGCAGGAGGGCGAAAGCAAGGCCGCGCATGCGGGCGCAATAGCAGACGGTCACGTTTATCCAACCGTTCGGGCATTTAGAGCTTGGATCGGAGCGCGGGGAATGCTGTTGAGCGCGGCATGAATTATCGAAGCGTATCGATGAAGCCACTGCGTCTCCTCCTCATCGCCGGAGCACTGGCGGCGAGCGCCTGCGTGTCCCAGCGGGAGCCGGCGCCGCAGCTTCAGCCGCAGCCTCCGGTGCGCAGGCCCGTGCAGCAGCAGCTCCCACCGCCGCCGCCTCCCGCCGCCGAAGACTGGCGGGATATGCCTTTGACGCCCGGCGGCTGGAGCTACGGCAACCAGGGCATGACGTCGCAGGCGCTGTTCGGGGCCGCGGGCTCGGCGAGCTTCATCGTCCGCTGCGATCGAAGCACCCGGCGCGTGACGCTTTCCCGTGAAGGGGCGGCGGCTGCGAGCATGATGGTGGTCCGCACCACCTCCACCTCGCGCAGCCTTCCCGTCGCCGCCGAGGCTGAGCCCGGCTTCATCTCGACGACGCTCACCGCGACCGATCCGCTGCTGGACGCTATCGCCTTCAGCCGCGGCCGCTTCACCGTCGAGGCGCAAGGGCTGCCGATGCTCGTGATCCCGGCCTGGCCCGAGCCGGCCCGGGTGGTCGAGGATTGCCGGGGCTAACGCTTCCTCGCGCTCAGCGCGGCGGCGACTTCGGCTCCGAACTGCCGGGCCAGGCTTTCGCGCACGCTGCCGATCCGCGACAGCGCCGAGATGAAGCCGCCATTGTTGCGGTCGATGCTGACGTAGAGCTGGCCGAGGCTGTCGCCGGTCGCGGCGTCGCGCACGTATGCCGATCCCTCCAGCCGATCGTCCCGCCCCACGAGCGCACCCGCGGCGCTCGCCGTCTGGACCCTGTCCACCTCGAGAACGAGCTTCAGCGCCCGCCCGGACGTGAGCCCCGCCGCCTCGGCCGCCTCGCGCACCGACTGGTCGAGCAGCTTCGCGAATGAAACTCCGTTCGCGCCTTGCTTCGCATCCATCGCGGCGACCGCTGCCGCGGCCCCTCTTCCGATCGTCACTTCGACGTCCGCGATGCGGCTCGCGCCCTTGATCGATGCGGGGATGGGGAGCAGCTCTTCGGCCTGCCGCGCGCAACCGCTTGCCAGCAAAAGAAGAAGCAGCGCGATGGTGGAAATGCGCAACGGAGGTCTCCGGTCCGCCGGAGCGGCGCAAGCAGAAGATACTAGCCCGAAACAATTTGAATACAAGACTTGATCGCAGATTCGGCGCGACTCATACTCGCCTTGCCATCAACAAGCGAAAGGAGGTGATCCGATGTCTCATGGTTCAGCAAGGGGGTCGGTTCTGCTCGTTCGGGGAATGAAAGCCTAGGCTTTCCAGTGGTTTCCCGGGCTGGAGCTTCCGGCCGCTGACCATGTTAGAAGGGTCGCCGGGATTATCCCGGCGGCCCTTTAACTTGTCCGCAGAAATGTGGCACCAGCGCCCGGATGCGGCGTTTGAGAGCGACATGCGAAAATTGATCCTACTGGCCGCCGCCGCCGCTCTTTCGGCCTGCGGCGCCGCCGGCGACGAGGCGGGCGAGGGCGCCGCCGAGGCAAAGGCCGTTCCGGGGCAGGCGAAGCAGGATAGTTCGGCCGGAGCCGAATGGCGCCGCATCGATATGGACGGCGGCTCCGCCCTGGTGTTCGGGCATCGGCGCGAACGGCCGCTCGCGGCGCTCCGCTGCGACGTTCAGCTCGAAAGCCTGCTCATCGAGCGGATGACGGTGACGCCGAAGCCGGGGGTCGACATGATGAAGGTCAGCGCCGGCGGCGAGACGCAGCGGCTGCCGGTCATGTGGGACGGCGCCAGCCTTCCGATCGCCGGCGCCACCGTCCGGCTTGAGGACCGCCTCGCCGACGGCCTCAGCCGCCTCGGCGGAACCATCGAGATCGAACTCAAGGGCGAGCCGAAGCTCTCGATGCCGCCTGACCGCCGCATCGGCACGCTCATCGAGGAATGTCGTCAGGCCTGAGCGCGGGAGAGCCGCCCGATCCGCGCCTGCCAAAGGACGATCGAAGGCACCACGATCAGTTCCATCACCAGCCCGAATTGATGCCCCGGCCCTGGTACCCCGACCTGCAGCAGCGAAAGCAGGCGGGAGAGGCCGCCGACGAGGATCACGAAGCCGAGTGTCCGGAACAGCGCCCCGCGCCGCTCGATCGACGGGATGGAGGCGACGAAGGCGATGCCGATCCCCAGAAGGATCCCGGAAAGATAGCGGAAATGGCTGTCGAGATCGATCGGCAGCGGCTGCGCTACGCCCCGCAGCACGTCCGCGCTCCGGATCACGCTGAGCGTGCCCATCGACAACGGCACGAGCGAGGCGAATGCGACGGCGGTCTGGAGGAGGCGGCGTTCGAATGCAGGCGTCATGAAGCCTCCAACGCATTTCGTCCTCATGCGGGCCAAACGGCTCCGGCAGTGGGTAGCCGCCCGGGCTTCGCTGCTCTAAACCGATGACCATGCGACATATTCTCCTCGTCCTGGCGCTCTTCGCCGCCCCTGCCGCCGCGCAGGCGGCGGATGTCACCGGCAATTGGCTCACGGGGGACAAATCGGCGCTGGTCGTGATCGCCCGCTGCGGCGAAGCACTTTGCGGGACGATCGCCAAAGTGCTCATCGAGCGGCCCGGCTATCCCAAGACGGACGTGCGCAATCCGGATCCCAAGCTCCGGAACCGGCCGATCGAGGGTCTCCGCATCCTCAGCGGCTTCTCTCGCAGGGGGGATAAATGGGAGGGCGGCCGGATCTACGATCCGAGGAGCGGGAAGAGCTACGCTTCGAAGATGGCGCTCAATTCCGATGGGTCGCTCAACGTCTCCGGCTGCATCCCCATCTTTTGCAAAACGGTGCGGTGGACCAGGGCCCGCTGATGCGGTGGGCGCCGCTCGCGCTGCTCGCCTTGCTAGCCGCCTGCGGCGGGCCCGGCCAGCCGAAAGCGGACCGAGGCGTGGATGTGCCGGAGCCGTCCGGGCCGCCAGTCGCCCAGCAGGTGAATGCCTCGCCGCCGCCGAGCCTTCCCTCGGCCGCACCCAGCTGGGAAAGCGCGGTCAGCGGGGAAGGCACCGCGCTTCGGCTGACTGAGTCCGGCGGGCGGCTCCTGCTCGGCATCGCCTGCCTCGGCTCCCCCGCACGCCTCACCGCCACCGCGCCCGGCTTCTCGGCCATCGGCAGTGAGGACCGGTTCAGTTTGGGCCTTGGGCAGGAGCCGGTCACCCTCGTCGCCAACCTCAAGAGCCGCGAAGGGGGCGTGACGGCCGAAGGGGCCGTTCCCGATGATTTCGGGGCGCTTCTGGACCGCGCGTCTGAAATCAGCGCCCTCTACGGCACCCAGCGCATCGGCCCCGTGCCCGCGCCCCCGGAGGCGCTGAAGGAAGCGCTCGCGCAAGTCTGCGCCGGATCCAAATAGAAACGGGCGCACCTCGCGGCACGCCCGTTCCGTTCCCGTTGAAGGGTCGGCTTAGTAGCCGGAGCCGCCGCCGCTCGTCCCGGACACGTCCTCGTGGAGGCGCCGGAAGCGTTCGTGCCCGTCGCGGACGCTGTCGTAGCAGCTCTGGACGAGGCTGCGCGTCTCGGTCGAAAGCCGGTCGTCGCGAAGCGCGGTTTCCCACTTCCCGTTCAGATAGCTCTCGCCATGATCGACTTCGGCGATGACCGCATCGTCGTCGCTGCCCGTCACCTTGCCGCGGAGCGAGAGGAAAGCGCGGTGCGCTGCGGCAAGCACGCTGCCGTCGTCCTCCGGATTGCCGCCGAGCTGGCGGACGCGGTCGCGAAGCTGGCTCACGACCTGCTCGCGCTCGCTGGCGCGCTCCAGGAACTCGGCGCTGAAGCGGCTGTTGGTCGCCTCCTGCGCCGAGCGGCGATAGCCGTCGACGCTGTCGATCGTGGTCTCGATCAGGCTGTTGAGCACGGTCACGTCATGCGCGCTGCCGCCGTCGCCGCCGATCCCGCCGCCGCCTGTACCTGGTTCCAGCATTACTATTCTCCTCGATTTGGAAAAGCCCG
>NZ_DASVUE010000164.1:0-84734 GCF_036387215.1 Allosphingosinicella sp.
TCGGCCGCGACGGGATGCTGGCCGGCCCGAACTTCGAGCTGCTCGAGGCGGCGGCCGCCCGCTTCCCCCACCTCGCCATCCAGGCCTCGGGCGGGGTCTCGTCGCTCGACGACCTTCGCCGGCTCCGAACCGCCGGAGCGATCGTCGGCAAGGCGCTCTGGGAAGGCCGCATCGACTTGTCGGAGGCGATAAGTGCCTGCGCGTAGGATCATCCCCTGCCTCGACGTCAAGGACGGCCGCGTGGTGAAGGGCGTGCAGTTCCGCCAGCATCGCGACGTTGGCGACATCGTCGAGCACGCGCTCCGCTACCGCGAGGAAGGCGCCGACGAGCTCGTCTTCTACGACATCAGCGCAAGCGCGGAGCGCCGCAGCCTGGACACCGAGTGGGTGCGCCGCATCGCCCGCGTCATCGACATCCCCTTTGCAGTCGCCGGCGGCGTCCGCACCCGCGACCAGGCCGCCGCCTGCCTCGATGCCGGCGCCGACAAGGTTTCGATCAACTCCCCAGCGATCGAGCGGCCGGCGCTGATCGAAGAGCTCGCCCGCGATTTCGGCAGCCAGTGCGTCGTGCTCGGCGTCGACAGCTATGAGGCTAACGGCGACTACCGCGTGAAGCAATATACCGGCTCCCCCGAGGCAACCCGCGACACCGGCCGCCGAACGCTCGATTGGGTGCGCGAGGCCACCGGGCGCGGCGCTGGCGAGATCGTGCTCAACTGCATGCGCCGCGACGGCGTCCGCACCGGCTACGACCTCGACCATACCGCCGCCGTCGTCGAGGCCGCGCCCGTGCCCGTAATCGCGTCCGGCGGTGCAGGCGCACCTGAGCATTTCCGCGACGCGTTCGCCGCCGGTGCCAGCGGCGCGCTTGCCGCCACCGTCTTCCACGACCGCATCCTCTCAATCCCCGACCTCAAGGAGTATCTGGCCCGATGCGGGATCGAAATGCGCCGCTGACCGAGGCGGATATCGCCGGCCTCGCCTGGGACAAGATGGGCGGGCTCCTCCCTGCCGCGGCCCAGGACGCGGCCACGGGCGAGCTGCTCATGCTCGGCTACATGGACCGGGAGGCGCTCGCCGCGACCTTAAGCACCGGCTTCGCCACCTTCTTCAGCCGCTCGAAGGGCCGCCTCTGGCAGAAGGGCGAGACCAGCGGCAACCGCCTCCGCGTCACTTCGGTGCACGAGGATTGCGACGCCGATGCCCTGCTGGTGCGCGCCGACCCGGAAGGCCCCATTTGCCACCTAGGCACCCGGAGCTGCTTCGGCGGGGAGGGGGAGGGCCCGGGCTGGCTCGCTCAGCTGTCGCGCGTGATCGTGGACCGCGCCGCGGCCGGCGGCGAGACGAGCTACACCGCGCGCCTGCTCGCGGAGGGGCCCGAGCGAATTGCGCAGAAGATCGGCGAGGAAGGCGTCGAAGTCGCGCTCGCCACGGTCACTCGCGATGCCGCGGGCTGCGCCGAGGAGGTCGCGGACCTCCTCTATCACATCGCGGTGCTGATGCAGGCGAAGGGCTTCGGCTGGACGGACGTGATCCGCGTCCTCCGCACCCGCCACGGGGCCTAGGCAACAAACCGGCTAAACCTGCGCCACTCCGTTCGGGCTGAGCCTGTCGAAGCCCTGCCCTTCTCTTCAGGGTAAAAGAGAAAGGGCAGTCCTTCGACAAGCTCAGGACGAGCGGACGAGTGGATCAGACGCGCATCGCCTCCAGCGCCGCCTCGTAAAGCGCCCGCGTCGCCGCCGCGATCACCTTGCCTTCGGAGAAGTCCGCGCCGCCCTTCCAGTCGCCGATCGCGCCGCCTGCCGTCCGCACGACCGGGATCAGCGCGTTGTAATCGTGCGGCTTCAGCCCCGCCTCGATGACGAGGTCGAGCGATCCCGCCGCAAGCCGCGCATAGCCATAGCCGTCATGGCCGTAACGGGTGGTGCGCACCCGCTCCCGGATGCGCTCGAATGCGTCGGCCTCGGCGCCTCGGAAGAGGTAGGGATCGGTGGTCGAAAGCCGCGCCTGTTTCAGGCTCGAGCACCCGCTGCCGCGAAGCTCCGCCTCGTTCCCCCGGCCGCGGAAAAGGCTTCCCCCGGGGAAGCCCACATAGCGCTCGTCGAGGCACGGCGCGTCGATGATCCCGAGCACCGGCTCGCCTTCGTCGAGCAGAGCGATCAGGGTCACCCAGGTCGGCAATCCGCAGATGAAGGAGCGCGTGCCGTCCACCGGATCGAGGCTCCACGAATACCGCCCCCGCGTCGGCCGGTCCGGAAACTCCTCCCCGCTTATCCCATGCTCCGGATATTCCGTTTCGATGAGCCCCCGCATCACCCGCTCCGCCTCCCGGTCCGCGTCGGTGACGGGATCGAACTCGCCGCCTCCCTTGTCGTCCGCCGCGGCCCCGTTCACCCACCGCGGCAGCGTCTCGAGCCGCGCGGCGTCGGCGAGCCGCTGCGCGAAGGTGATAAGGTCGTGCATCATGGGGCCAGTAACGGTGCGACCGGCCGGGGGAAATAGGGGAGTAAGGAGGCTCAGCCAAACAAGTAGCCTAACCCCGCACCTGCCTCACCATCCGCTTGCGTTCGCGCTCGTCGGCATAGGCCCAACGGACTGGGTCCACGCCCTGTGGCGCGGGTGGGGTGGGGCTAGCCGGGGGAGGGGGGTCGTGGTCACTTGGCTTTGAGCCGATCAGCCAGTCCGGCATCCGCTCCGAGCCGGCGAGCCAGATGAAGGGCTGGTCCGCGCCCGCCGCCGCGACGAAGCGGCCGCTCGTCCGGCATTTCGAGGCCTTGCAGCGCGCCTTGCGGTCGATCAGGCTCCATGCCCGCCCCCTCAGCATCGCAAGCGCCTCCAGATCCACGTCGTAGACGCGCTTGCACGCGGGGCAGGCGAACCGAACCGCCGCCTCCGCCTCGATCATCTCGCCGAGCGTCCGCGCCCACACCGGCCAGATCCGCTGCGCCGCAAGCGCCTCCCGCTGCTCGGCTTTCCACCGGTCGTTCCGCGATTTCGCCATCGGGCCATATGGAACGAAAAAGGAACATTGCAAAATAGGATTTCGTCTGGCCTATGGTCCGGATGAAGCCTGTCCCGTGCCCATCCGAAGCATTTTGTTCGCCGGTGCGCAGGAGCGGCGCCCGCATGCGGTGCCGCCTTGGAGGGGACACCCCCCGCGATTCCATGTGACAGTCGTGCCATTCGTGCCATTCGCTACGCCGGCGCGCTGCGCTCCCCCGCGGGCCGTTCCGGCGCCGTCAGACCTCGGTCAGCACGCCCTTATAGTCCGGATCCTCGAGCGTCCGGCCGGAGCCGAGGGCGACGCAGTTGAGCGGATATTCCGCAACCGTCACCGACAGGCCGGTGGCGGCCGAAAGCGCCTCATCGAGCCTGGAGAGCAAGGCCCCGCCGCCGGTCAGAACGATCCCCTGGTCGATGATGTCGGCGGCAAGCTCGGGCGCGGTGCTTTCGAGCGCGGTGCGGACGGTGCCGATGATCTGGCTCACGGCCTCGTGAATGGCGTCGGCGACCTCGGCCTGGCTGATGATGACCTCCTTGGGCATCCCTTCAGCAAGGTGCCGCCCGCGGACGTGCATCGAGATTCCTTCTTCGGTGGGTGGAAGCGCGCTCCCAAGCTCGTGCTTGATCCGCTCGGCCGTCGTCTCGCCGATGACCAGATTGTGCCTGCGCCGGACGGACGCGGCGATCGCGTCGTCCATCTTGTCGCCGCCGACGCGCACCGAGGAGCTGTAGGCAAGGCCGCGCAGCGACAGCACGGCGACTTCGGTGGTGCCTCCGCCGATGTCGACGACCATTGCTCCGACGGGGTCGATCACCGGCAGGCCGGCGCCGATCGCCGCCGCCATCGGTTCCTCGATCAGCCACACCCGCGAGGCTCCGGCGTTGGTCGCCGCGTCCCTGATCGCGCGCCGCTCGACCGAGGTCGAGCCGGACGGGACGCAAAGCACGATCTCCGGGAAGCGGGGGAGGCGCGAGGGGCCGCCATTCGCCTTCTGGATGAAGTGCTTGATCATCTGCTCGGCGACTTCGATGTCCGCGATCACGCCGTCGCGGAGCGGGCGGATCGTGCGGATACTGTCCGGCGTCTTGCCCATCATCAGCTTGGCGTCCCGGCCGACCGCCTTCACCCGCTGGATGCCGTTCACGGTCTCGATCGCCACCACCGACGGCTCGTTGAGGACGATCCCCTTGCCGCGCACGTAGACGACCGTGTTCACCGTCCCGAGGTCGATCGCCATGTCGTGGGAGGGAAACCTGAAGAGGCGGGAGAAGAGCATGCGGATCCAGGATTGCGGGCGAGGCGGAGCGAGCGGCCCGCATCCTCGCGCGTTCGGGTGGGAAGGAAGTCCGGGTGCAGTGTGGCAGCCGCCGGGAAGGATCAAGCCCAAAGTGCCGCGATCGGGCCCGCCCGAGCCGCCGTTCCGCTTAAGCGGGCGATCCGGCTCGGCAACGATGGTAAGGAGCGCCCATGAACTTCGATGATCAGCTGAGCCGCTATTTCGGCACGTCCGACATCTCCGCCGTCACCCCGGCGGCGCTTGAAGCGGGCGTGGAGCGGATGCGGGTCGATTTCGGCCTTGAGACCGACCGCGGCCGCCGCTTCGCGCTCTGGGTGCTCCTCTACACGCTCGGCGCCGCGCCTGACCTCGAAGCCTTTGAAGACCCTGCCGACCGCGACGCCGCACGCAACTTCATGGACCTGGCCGACGAAGCGGGAGCGGGCGATTGCTAGCTGCTGCGGCTCCCCGGGAGCGCCGGCGGCTTTTCCCTCAGCCAGCCGGTGACGCTATAGCGCCGATAGGGCACGAAAGGAGCGACGAAGCTGACGCTGTGCGGCTGCGGGACGGCGAAGATGTTGAGCGTATTGAAGCGTGGTACGAAGCTTTCCTCCACCCAGCCGGACCGGTCGGTGAAGGTAAGCAATCCGCCCCAATCCGCCCTCCACTCCGATGCCAGGCTGAAGACGTAGGCGGCCAGCCGGTTCTTTCCCGCCACCTCGTCGTCGTGGCTCGTCAGGAAATGGTTCGGCCCGTAGGCGGTTGCCTGGGCGTCGGCGAAGCCGATCGAGCTCTGGCCCGTCACCCGGCGGAAGAAATCGAGGCAGTCCGGAGAGGACAAGAAGCGCGCGAACTGCGCCAGCAGGCTGCCGTCTTCGCACCTTTCGCCCTCGCTGTCGGGCACGCGCACCGTCTCGTAGCGAAACTGGAACCCTTGCCGGGCGCTCTTGTAGATGCCGGTGTCGAGATCGGCGGCCATTTGCGGCGTCAGCGCCGCCTGCGCCGTGCGGTCGAGCTCGAAGAGGCGGTCCCCCTGGTTGAAGACCAGCCGCCAGTCCTGCCGCTCGCGAAGATGCGCCAGCAGACGCTCGGCCGAGCGCTTGTGCAGAAAGGATGGAATGTGGATCCGCCGCCGCCGGCTGAACTCTCGGGACAGGCTTTCAGGGTCCAGAGCCGGATTGAGAGCGAAGTCTTCGGTCAACACCATGGCCGATTATGACGACGGTTCCGGAGGGTCAACCAGCCTGCTTCCCGGACCGGCGGGCGCATGCCATAGCCTCCTCCAACCTGCGGAGGCCATGAAGTTGACGCGCACTCAAACCCCGCTTTTCGAGCTGAACCCGGAGCTTCGGCGCAGCGATCTCGCCGCCAGCTTCGCGGCGCATGGCCGGCTTCAGGTAAGGGACGTCCTGACCGAGCCGACCGCGAGGACGATCCACCGGATCCTCGAGAGGGAAACGCCGTGGGGGCTCGCCTGGCAGGCGGCCGGCGACGGACCGCACAACATCCGGAGCGAGCGGCTGAGGGCGCTGGCGCCGCAGGAGAGGCAGGCGATCGGGGCCAAGATCGGCGCAGCGATGGGGGGCAGCGACTACGCATTCGCCTACAGCCAGTATCCGATGCTCGACGCCTATCTCCAGAAATGGTCGGAAGGCAGCCCGCAGGATCTTCTGCTCGAGCATATCAACGACGCGCCCTTCCTCGATTTCATCCGGCAGGTGACGGGGATACCGGAACTCATCAAGGCGGACGCGCAGGCGACGCTCTATGGCCCGACGCAGTTCCTGTCCGTGCACGACGACAGCGACGCGGCGGAGGGGCGGCGGGTGGCCTACGTCCTCAATTTCTGCGCGGTCGATTGGAGGCCCGACTGGGGCGGCTATCTCAACTTCTTCGACGAGGGTGGCGACGTGATCGCCGGCTTCGCGCCCCGGTTCAACGCGCTCAACCTGTTCCGCGTGCCGCAGAGGCACAATGTCGGCTACGTCCCGCCGTTCGCGCCGGCAGCACGGTTCGCGATCACCGGCTGGTTCAGGGATCGATGACGGTGAGCCCGCCTCCCGGCTCAGCGAACGCGCTCCACTCCAATGGCGATCTGGCCCTGCACGTTCGCGAGGTAGGAGCCCATGGTCGCCCGCCTGATCTTGATGCTGTCTCCGACGCGCGGGGTCCTCGACAGCTCCCGAGTGTCGATCTGCGCCCAGCGGGCGCCGTCTTCCAGCTCGAATATCCATTTCCCATAGGGGTTCCGGCTGATCCTGCGGATCTTGCTCTCGATCTGCGAGATGCCTTCGGCGCCCGGGGTGTCGTCTCCGAACACCGAAAGATTGGGCAGCGTGAGCCCGAACAGCTTGCGCCGCGTCGACCGGATTTCCTCCCGTTCCACGATCACCACCGCGCCGCTTGCCTGCGCCGCCTCGAGCGCCGCCGTCTCCCGGTCGAAACAGGCAAGCCGGGCGGCCGCCTCGGCGATCGACCGGCACTCGGCCAGTTTCGTCAATGCTGCGGACCGGCGGGGCTGCGCAGCGGAGGCCGCGAAGCCTTGAGCGGCAATGACCGCGGCAATGAGGATGGCCAATCTCATTCTTCCGCCTCTTCCTGCAGGAGACCCCAACCGGTCTAAACAGCGCTTTACCGATGCACAAGCGCATCTATTTGTTGCTGATTTGCTACAGGAGGATTCAAATATCCTCTTCGGCTCAGGATCGTTCGCGAAGCAGCAAAACTCCGTGTATCGAGCAGGTTCGGCGTGGTCTCCTACTGCGCCGCAAGAGAGACAAATGTCGTGGGGTGCGATGCTGTCGGGGACCTGGTCCCAAGGAGCGCATCGGCACTTGTCAATAAAAGGGGATGAAAATGGCTAGAAACGTACGGCAGAGGCTGCTTGCCTCGACCTTTATCGCAGGGGCTGCCGCCATGGCTGCTCCGGCCTACGCGCAAGCGTCGGACCAGGACACCAAAGAGAATGCGGTTCAGGCGACGGCTGACCCGGATAGCGGCGAAGGCACCGAATCGATCGTGGTCACCGGCTCGCGCATCCGGCGGATCGACCTTACCTCATCGAGCCCCGTTGCAGTCGTTCAGGATGAGGAATTCAAGCTCTCCGGGACGGTCAACGTCGAGCAGGTGATCAACACCCTGCCTCAGGTTCTTCCGGGAACGACGGCCTTTTCGAACAATCCGGGCGGCGGCTTTGCGACCCTCGATCTCCGCGGCCTCGGCTCGTTTCGTACGCTCGTCATCGTCAACGGGCGTCGCTACATGTTCTTCGACACCTCCCAGCGCGTCGACTTGAACACGATCCCGGCCTTCCTTTTGGACGGCGTCGATGTCGTGACGGGCGGCGCCTCTGCCGTGTACGGCTCCGACGCGATCGCCGGCGTGGTGAATTTCCGCCTTCGGCAAGACCTTCAGGGCATCGAAGCCGGCACCACCTACAGCATCACCGACCGCGGCGACACGCCTCGGTTCAATGCCCATATCGCGATCGGCACCGCCTTTGCTGACGGCCGCGGCCACGTCACGGCTTATGCGGAATATTACGACCGGGACGCCACGTTCGCGGGCAAGCGCGCATTCTCGCGCCAGGTCTACAACGCGACCCTCGGCACCGCCACCACTCCCGAGACGCGCGGAGTGTTGTATCTGGGTGGAAACACCACCACGCCGCAGGGCCGTTTCCAGGTAGCGGCAACGCAGACGGTCGGCGCCGGCAACAACCTTCCGGCAGTAACTCTGAACCTCGGCGCCGGGACTAACTTCGGCACCGCCAACGGCGCCACCTTCCTGACGCCGAATGACGGCTCGATCCCCTATACCTCGGCGAACGCCTACAACTTCTATCCGGACAACCTGCTGGTTGTGCCGCAGGAGCGCTGGGCCCTTGGCTCCTACGGAGAGTATGAAGTCTCCAAGGGGATCACCGGGTACATGGAGGTGAGCTTCGTCAATAACCGCGTGCAGAACGAACTGGCGCCGACGCCGGTCACCGGGACGTTCGGTATCAGGACGAACAACCCGTTCGTCACTGACGCGGATCGCGCTGCGCTTGCTCAGATCGATGCCAACGAAGCGGCCATCGAGCAGGCCCGCTTCGCGCGTGCGACGGCCGCGGGAAAAGCGAGCTTCACGTCCACGACGTCGAACGTCGTCAAGAACCCGGACGGCACCACCACGATCACGGCGAACCAGATCGCCCAGATCTCGGTCAACCGCCGCGTCAACGACATCAACGCGCGTAATGCGCTCAATGAACGGAACGCGTTCCGGGTGCTCGCCGGCGTGAAAGGCGATCTGACGAGCAATTTCACGTACGACGCATATTATTTCTATGCTCGGACGCGGAACACGATCTTCCAGCGTGGCAATATCTCGCGCTCCGCCTTCGCGGCGGGCTTGCTCGGGACCGCGGCGAATGGCGGCACGCTCGACATCTTCGGTCCGGGGACGATCTCAGCCGCTTCCGCGGCTGCGATCTCGATCAACTCGACCAACCTCGATTCGTCCTCGCTGCAGGTTGCATCCGCAAGCGTCAGCGGCAGGCTCTTCAACCTGGGTCTCGGTGCCGAAGACATCGGTCTTGCAGCCGGTGTCGAGTGGAGGTCTCAATCCTCCTCTTACAATCCGGATACCGCACTTTCCTCCGGGGACGTGATCGGCTTCAACGGCGGCCAGCCGACGAAGGGCTCCTATAACGTGAAGGAAGTGTTCGGCGAGCTTCGCGTTCCGATCATCGCCGATCGGCCTTTCTTCAACCGCCTGGAGATCAACGGCGCCGCCCGCTATTCGGACTATTCGCTTGTCGGCGTCGGGAACACCTTCACCTGGGCGGCCGGCGCTGAATGGGCACCCATTCAGGACATCCGCTTCCGGGCTCAGTACCAGCGGGCGGTCCGTGCACCGAACGTCGGCGAATTGTTCGGGGGTCAGTCGCAGGGCTTCCCCTCGGCGACCGATCCTTGCGGCGCTTCTTCGCCGGTCGCGGGCCGTACGGCGACCGTTCGCAGCCTCTGCGAAGCCACCGGTGTTCCCGCGGCGAACGTCTTCCAGACGATCGTTCAGTCGAACACCCAGCTGGAAGGCCGCTTCGGCGGCAACCCGAACCTCGGCGAGGAAACCTCCGACACCTACACGATCGGGGCCGTGCTGAGGCCAAGGTTCATCCCCGGCCTCAACATCACCGCCGACTATTTCAACATCACGGTGGACGATTATATTTCCACTCTCGGCGGCGGTCTGAACAACACTCTGAACCTCTGCTACAACGTCATCCAGGATGTGAATTCGATCTACTGCCAGGCGGTCTCGGCCGCCCAAGGGGCACGTAACCCGATTTCCGGCGCCATCGGCGGGCAGTTCCTGCCGAACATCCTGAACGCCAACGTGGGTGCGCTGAAGACGTCCGGTGTCGACGTTCAGGTGGATTACACCACCCGGCTCGGCTTCGGGATGATGAGCGATGAATCGCGCATCAACTTCTTCTTTCTTGGAACCTGGACGGAGAAGAACGACCTCACGCCGGTCGCGGACCTGCCGACCATCGTGAACCGGTGCGCGGGCTATTTCGGAACCACCTGCGGCAATCCGCAGCCGAAATACAAGTTCACCTCGCGCCTGTCCTGGATCGACGGCCCCGTGACGGTCTCTGCCCGCGGGCGTTACATCGGCCGCACGAAGGACGATCGCATCATCCTGCAGGCTCGCGATCCGGCCGTGATCGCGGTTCCGATCCTGAAGCCGAAGTTCTACACGGATCTCAGCTTCTCCTACGACGTGAGCGACCAGTTCACGTTCGCGATGGGGGTCAACAACCTGTTCGACGTGCAGCCGAAGATCCTGCCGGACGAGCGCGATCAGCAGTCGGGAACCTATCCCTCGGTCTACGATGTCCTCGGCAGGGACTTCTTCGTGAGCGCGAGGTTCCGGTTCTAATTCGAAGTCCCTCAAGGACGATTGGGGCGGCGGGTCATCCCGCCGCCCCTTTTTTTTTGGCGTCAGGGGTGCCCGCGGCAAACCATGTCGAAAGCGACCGTAAGCCGCTCGCCTGCTGCGAAGGGCCTCGTCCCATGGAAGAAGTAGCTGGGAAACAGAGCCAGTCTCCCGATGCGCGGCTCTATCGTGGCGACCGGGGACACGGCCGCCGAGAGCTCCGGCGGCGCGCCTCCGATCTCGAGCCACCCATCCCGGTCCCGGGCGTCACCGGTCGCATCCGGAAGGGCGATATAGCAGGCCGAGCTCAGCACCCCCTCCGGGTGGACGTGGCTGACGTGGAATCCTCCTCCGAGGAGCCGTACCGACCAGGATCCGCCGAACGACAGATCAGAATCCCGATGCCGCAGGAGCGGATGGGCCAGGTCGGCCGGAGGTAGAGCTTCACAATAACGCTCCACGGCGGCGATGATGCTCCGGCGGAGGTCCGCAAGTTCAGGCTCGGTGCGCCAGAACAGACGCCCCCGCGTCTGCGTTCCGCCTCTGAGCGACTGAGCGATCGGATGTGCACGAGCCTTATGCAATCTGCGAAGCAGCTCTGCCACGTCGAGAAGCCGTGCTTCGTCCAGGCCGAGATCCTGCGTGCCATAAAGCCCTTCCTGGCCCGACAGCCAGTCGGAGCGCGGGTCGTCCAACAGCCGCCAGACCGCGCCAAGGTAGGCCCATGCCTCCACCGAAGACGAGTCGGCCTCCACCGCCTTTTCGAGATAGGATGCCGCTTGAGCGGCATCCCCGGTCCGCAAGCGATGGACGCCCCGCGCCAGGAAGGCGCTCTCCCCGACGGCCCCAAAGAGCTTCGAGGCCAGTTCCAGCTCTCCGGATTTGCTGGCCAGGATTGCTTCGATGAGCTGCAGTTCCGCATCCTGGACCAGCCGCGGCCTGGCAGCCCTCAGCGCATCCAGCGCAGCCGGTGCTTCCCCACCCGCCGCGAGCATCTTCCAATAGGATAGGCGAAGGGATCGATTGTCGGGGCTCGACTGGAGCGACATACGATAATGGTCTGCGAAATCGCGCCCGTCGCCGGCCTCCGAACGCATCCTCGCAAGCTGCTCGTGGCCGGTCACCCAGTCAGGGTGTCGCTCGACTGCCTCGGCCAAGAGGCGCAGGCCGCCATCGTCTCCCTCGGCCTCAAGGGCCTCGGCCAGCCCCAGGATCAGCTCGAGGTCGTCCGGACGATGGGTCAAAGCGGCGCGGTAGTGAAGGGGCGCATCGCTATCGCCCTGCTCCAGCGCCACACGCGCTCTCCCGTGCAAGGCGGTGGCATGGTTCGGCGCCAGCTGGAGCGCGCGCTCATATGCCTGCCGAGCCTCGCCAAGTCGCTCAAGCTCCCGAAGGACGGCAGCCCGCGCCGTGTGCACGTTCGCTCGCCCCGGGTCTTGGCGCGCAGCAAGGTCGATCTCGGCCAAAGCATGCTGCCGGCGCCCGAGCCGCTGGAGAGCCAACGCCTTGCCAAGCCGCGCGTTGGCGAATTGCGGCGCAGTGTTCAGGGCGCGATTGAAATGCGCAAGAGCGGGCTCGAATTCTCCCAGCTGCACGAGGAGATTGCCGAAATTCGTGTTGATCTCCGGATCGATAGGATTCAGCGCCAACGCTCTTGCGAATGCCTTGCGTGATGCTTCCCACTGCTCCGACTTCTTCTCGACGAGCGCCAGAAGGTGCCAGACCGCCGGATGATCCTGGATCAGCCGCGCCACCGCCTGGAGGTCGCTCCGCGCCTGCTCCAGGCGCCCGGCGACGAACGCCTGCTCGGCCCGCGCGAACAGAAGGTTCGGATCCGGCTGTGCCACTACAGGGCCATCTCCGAAAATTGTCGGTTCAAGGGAATTCCCGGCTCTCCTGCTCGAAGCGCTGAACGACTACCCAATGCCTTCGACGCGGTGGCAGCCCCGGCACCGAAGAAGCCGGGATGGCACGGGTGGAACGCTTTGGAAATCCAGTGGCGGAGCGGGAGGGAGCCACACCGCAGGCCGGAAACCTTTGATAGCAATGAGATATTATATGCCACTCTGATACCGATGCCCCCACGGGTGCCCCCAACTAAGGGCGTCTTGCGGGGGTCCGCTCCCTGCCTGGAAAGCGACGCTACTAAGGTAATCCCGATCGACCGCGTCGGCAATTGCTTTGCTACCAGTTTCTCAGGGTTGGCCCGGAGCTGAACGGGAGAGGGTTGGTGCTCCATATTGGATCGACTTAGGCGTCCGCTGATGGCCGTTAGCGGAACGTCTGCTTTCAAAAAGAAATGGCGCGAAGCGGACGCCGACAGACGGCCTGCGGTATCATCAACGGCAACGTCCGTTGCGGCTAATGTAACGAGCGCGAACTTAACACAGCGGCCGTTGAGGGCGATGTGCACCATCATGAGGTTCGAAAGGAAAGCCCAAAGATAGCTTCTGCCTGAGCAGTGTCTGCGCGCTGGCCGTCGCAATTTGGCTGAATGCCTGGTGCACGCTTCGGATCGCGTTCGGTACTTCGAGAACAGCCACGGGTTCGCCGGCTACGTAGGCCGAGACGACCTTAGCCGTAAGGATAGTAAGGTAGTGACGATGAACGGGTAGCCAACTGCTGTGTAGAGAGCTTCGATAGGGTTCGTCCTCCGACGCCTCCTCAATCTGGATCAATGCAGCGGCCGCTCTGCCAAGGATCCCCTGCCATGGCTCTTGCAGCAACGCATCACGCAACCGGCGGCACATAAACAAGGCACTCTTGGGGGTAAGGCCAAGTTCGCTGCTAAGATGCTCAGCGGTGATGGGACCATCAGCAAGCCCTAAAAGCGAGATTGCGTATAGCCACTTCCCTGCTGGTATGTGGGAGCCTTGAAGGATTGAGCCTGTGGTGACGGAAAAATTTTTCCGACATATTGCGCATTTCCACCGGTTCCGGGGACGCCTGATCTCGCCGGCCGGTGGATCCCGATAGGCGTAGGTGATCTGGTAAACCTTATTGATGCTTGCACAGTCCGGCTGGGGACAACTTACTCCGTGCGGCCATCTCAGGCGTTCCAATGCCAGTTGTGCAGATGCCTCGTCCCGAAGCCAAAGCGCTATTTCGGGGATGCGGCCGTGCTTCATCTCTGCGGACTTGCAGCTAGATGGATATTCAGAACATCTTCCGGAGCAGCATCACAACCACACCCACTATCAAAGCGACGGAAACATACCCAGCGGCAGCGCTTAGCTTTTCCACAAGGGTCATGTGACGCCGATAGATCGGCCGCGCGGGCTCAAGTTTATCGTGCTGGGGCAACCTTCGCCCTCTCTATCTTGAGGTATTCCATCTTTCGCTCCACCCATGATTGACGGCCGGTCCAGCTTCACCTCGGAATGCAGGGTCGCGCCCTAAAGAGTCAATCGAAGTCCGAACCGGCCGCTCCCTGGTGGGAGCCTCACAACGATTGCATCCCGGATAACTCTTCAACGTTGAAAGAACTATCGTGTTTCCACATGCTTAGCATCAGCACCGACAACTTACGCGCGACTGCAACCCTCGCCTTTCTCACGCCGATCCGCGCTGAGAGCGAATGGCCCCATTCCTGGATAGAACTCGTTTTTTTCGGGTCATCAATAGAGCATTGGCAGCTTGCACAAGGTTGGTGCGAGTGAGTTTGTTTCCCATTTTGGTGATCCTCAGCATTCGCTTGGTGCTACCCGACTGGTGAAGGCGGGGTGTCAAGCCGAGGTAGGCCGCCACGTCGGTTGAACGAGAGAAGCGCCACGGATCCTCCACCGCGCTATAGAAGGACAGCGCGCAGATCGGACCAACGCCAGGTATCTCCAGAAAGCGACTGCACACAGGATGGGACCTGGCGGCTTTTAGGAGCCACGCATCAGTTTGCTTCAAGTGTGTCCGGAGGCCTTCCGCGATCTCCACCAAAGGCAAAACCTCATCTGACAGGTCTACTCCCTCGCTCAGCTCTATCTGAGCTATCGCGGCTTCCGCGCGAGATCGAATACGCGTGGTGTCAGTCCGAGGCCATTGTCCGCCGTTCAAACGAATGAGACTACGCATGAACCCTTCGGCGGCCATCCTGTGCTGGATCAGCTTGTATCGGAGGCGCAATCGCGTTCGAATGCATTGGCAATCGAGACCCTTCAGGTGCACTTCCCCAAGAGCACCTCCCGAGAGGCGAGCGATGTCCGCCAAGCCCCTTGCGTCGTTGATGTCACTCTTATTGCGTCGTATCCTTAATAGGCGCTGAGCCTTGATGGACTCTAGGACTACTACCCGATAGCCGATCTGTCGCAGCTTTCGAGTAAGGTACGTAGAACAACCGGCTTCAAGGGCAACTTGCTCCACCGCCTCCCGCGGAACCGCAGCCAAAGCCGCTGCTACGTCAGCGGGCTTAGCGGAGCACTCGCTCTCGCAAACTATATTTCCGTGAGCATCCACTATGCAAAGGTTTGCGCTAGCCACGCCAGCGTCAACTCCGACCCAGTAACTAGCAGCTTGCACCGCAGCCATCGATCGCCGCTCCAAGTGAGAGCCTGCTTCATCTTCGAGGTCGTGCTGTCCGTCCCACAGGTGCGGTCCAAACGCACATCGACTACAGCGAAGGCAGACTCTCAAGCCGCGGATACTGCATCTCTGATGTGCTTACCACCTCTTCTTGGCACGGGAACCCCGGAAGCGCAGCGGCCGATCGGCAATGCCACGGACGCCCGGTGTGGCACAAGCTTCGATCTAAAACTTCTTGCAGGACTCGAGTTCGATACTTCGGCCAATCGGATCTCGATACGCAGCTTGATAGCTGAGGGGTATTCTGCCGAAGCGGTCTACCACTTTCTCCCGTTGATCGGTTACGTCGATGAGGGGAAGACCGCTCGATACGTCTCAGCACCGGACAGGTTTGTTCGAAAGCGGGGGCGCACCCATGCGCCCCCTGGTTCGAGTTTACAGAAGACCGTGGTCCATGTCCCAGGTGTGGCTAGGGCCGCTGTCCGAGCCTTCGTTCCCACCGTAGTACGGCCGTCCATCAAGATCGAGACCGAAGAGGGTATCCAGAAGCGCTTGCCCCTTCGCCTCGTCGGGAGTCGCGTTGCTGCCCCCGGATGCGTAACCAGGTGCATTCGGGCTGCCATTTGCCGCGTTCCCATCGAAGAACTTATCGATGATCGAGTCGATATGCAGATTACCGAGCAGATTGTCGTGCATCGACTGTAGGCGGTCCGGATTGGTGCCAGCGTCCGGACCATCCGGGGTGAACTTCGCGACCACATCGGTGAGTGGCGCACCACCTGCCTGGAGGTATTTCGCATACGCGATACCCAGCTCGACGCCGTAGCCGTTGATGACGGTGTTGTAGTAGCTGTAATTGTCGTCGATGTAGTCCCAGAGCAACATGAAGACGCCGGCCTTCGCACCATCGACGCTGAGCATATTCACCGCGCCGGCAACGCCGTACGTGTCGAGAACTGCCTTCAGGAATCCGTCGAGATTGGAGTCGGGTTCGAACTTGTGGTTCGTAGCAGCATCTGCTCCGACGAATTTGATGCCGACGATGTTGATCTTGTTTGCGGCAGCGAGATCGACTGCGGTGATGGTGGAGAACTGCGCGTCAGAAAAGATGGTAGTGCCGCCCCTGCTGACGGACACGCTGCTGCCGGTGAAGTCGAAGGTGTAATTGCCGGGCTGGTTCAGCGTGAACACGCCATTCTCGATCGAAGCAAATTTGTCAGTCTTTTTAGCCATGAGTGATTCCCCCCACAAAAAAGGTTTTCGGACAACGCGATAGCCGGCATCGGTGAGCGAACTGGTCGGCCGCAACATGGAGGCTGACAATGAATCTGAGCCAAATCAAGCCCGTGTTTCAAAGTGGGACACCCGCCCACCGGCCGCGCCAGTCTAGCGGTTGGGGCCACACGCAGTTACTGTTCGATTGGCGATCGATAAGATAGGTTTGACGTGAGAGAGAGCTTACGCCGGTTCCGGTGACGGTTCTCTTCTGGGGGGACGAAATGGGTAATGGCGAGGCAGCGCCAAGGGTGAAGGGGACTCTTGGCCGCGTGATGGAGACGGTGAGAGGTCACTTCCTCTGGACGGCGTTCTTCAGTGCTCTCCTGAACCTGCTTTTCCTCGCGCCCTCGATCTACATGTTACAGGTTTACGATCGGGTGGTGCCCACCAGGGGGACCACGACCCTATTAGCTCTTACGCTTGTTCTCTTGTTCTCGCTCGCAACGCTCGCAGCGTTGGACGCACTTCGCTCACGCCTGCTCGTCCGCGCAAGCATTAGACTGGAGAAGCAACTCGCTCCCGACATCCTTGACGCGACCTTCGCGGACACCCGTAGGAGCGGCAGCGTCAACAGGCAGATCCTGCGAGACTTCGACACTCTGCGCCAAAGTCTGACTGGGCCGGCTGTCTTAGCTCTCTTCGATGCGCCATGGACGCCGATTTACATCTGCGTTTGCTTCCTCATCCACCCAGCTATCGGCGCACTGGCGCTCTGCGGCGCATTGCTTTTGCTCCTCCTCGGCTGGCTAAATGAGCGAGCAACCAAGGATCGCACGCAAAAGGCGGCCGTCGCTTCGGGACTGGCCTATGCTAGCCAGGATCAGACCGCTGCGAACGCGGAGGTGGTCCGAGCCTTAGGGATGCGCCAAGCATTGGTGGCGCGCCACGTCGCCGAGCGCCGCCAGAGCGGGTCGCTACAATCCGAAGCGAATTTTGCTTCCAGCCGCTATGTCTCGCTGACGAAATTCGTACGGCTCGCACTTCAGTCGCTCGCACTTGGGCTTGGAGCCTTGTTAGCTGTCGAAAATCTGATCTCCGGGGGCGCGATCTTTGCCTCGTCATTCCTTGCCGCTCGTGCCCTTGGTCCCATGGAGCAGATTATCGGGGCTTGGCGTAGCATCGTCCAAGCAAGAGCTGCCTACGCCGAACTGGGCGACCTGCTGGATAGGGGCTCGGCCTGCGCTGCGAAGACGATCCTTCCTCCTCCTACAGGAAAGATCGATGTGGAGGCGGTCACCGTTACTCGTGCCGGCGGAGAAGCGCCCATCCTTCACCAGGTTAGTTTTGAGCTTGCCCCTGGGGAGGTGCTTGCACTGATCGGCCCAAGCGGAGCTGGTAAATCCACTCTGGCTCGGGTCCTCTCGGGTGCCACTCCTGCGGACGCTGGCTACGTTCGATTTGATGGTGCCGAGATGAAGGAGTGGGAACCAGAGCGTTTAGCGCGCCACATCGGCTACGTTGCGCAGGAACCATGCCTCTTTTCGGGGACAATCAAGGAGAATATCGCTCGCTTTCAGACCAATCTTCCCGGTGGTGATTCCGCCGAGACTGATGCTGCAGTCATCGAAGCGGCACGGCTATGCGGCGCACATGAGATGATCCTCCAGCTGCCGGGCGGGTATGACTTCAGGCTGGGGTGGGGCGGCCGCGGGCTCTCTGCTGGTCAATCACAACAGATTGCCCTTGCGCGAGCCTTGTACGGCCAGCCTCGCATTGTCATCCTCGATGAGCCAAATGCACACCTCGATAACGAAGCCGAAAGCCGGCTCGTCAAAACCATCTCCTTCCTAAAGGCGCAGGGTGCGTCTGTTCTGCTAATCGCCCACCGGATGGGCGTTCTATCGGTGGTGGATAGCCTGCTTGTGCTTCGAAACGGGCACGTGGAGTTGAAGGGAACCCGCGACGAGGTGCTTAAAACAATCGCATCGCCGAGGGTGGTGCCAACCTCGTTAGCCAGGGAGCAGGCATGAACCAGATAGTCTCTGCCGAAGCCTTCTTGCCGTCGCCATCAGGTCCAGACTTGAACGACGATCCGAGAACGGAGATTCGGATCGGGCTCCTTGTCGCAGGTTTGTTTTTCGTGGTTTTTCTCGGATGGGCCGCGACCGTTAGGATGGATGCTGCGACCTACGCCGTGGGCAGAGTGACAGTATCAGGACAACGTCAGTCGGTTCAACATCGTGACGGCGGAGTCGTCCAATCGATCCTCGTGAAAGAAGGTGACCGCGTCCGAAGGGGTCAGTTGCTGCTGCAGCTGTCGTCGCCTGAGGCGCTTGGGGAGGAACGGGCGCTCACCAGCCAATTCATCAGTCTGGTCGCTCGGAAGGCTCGGCTGCGGTCAGAACAGCTTGGCTCGACCAATATGACCTGGCCGGCCGAATTTAGATCCCTTGAGCCGCGCGACCTCCAGGAGGCCCAAGACGCATTCAGGGTGAATCAGGCGCAGTTGGCTGCGCGATCGTCTCTCCTAAACGTGAGCCAAAGCGTGATCCGCCAACAGACGGCGGAAGTGGGTGCTCGATCGACTGGGCTCAAAAGCCAGTTGGCAGCCGTAAGGGAACAGGAGCGTTTGATCAGCGAGGAACTTGAGAGCCTCCGAGCGCTGGAAGTCAAAGGGTTCGTCTCGAAGACTAGGATACGCTCGCTGGAGCGAGCACAAGCGGAACTGCGGGGACAGCTCGGGCAGTATGCTGCTACCGTGGTCGGCTCATCTGAGGAGGCACAGCGCACTCGCCTAGAGGTTGCTCAAGCCGAGAAAGCCTCCCGCGATAAGGCCTCTTCCGAGCTGAGTGATGTGGAAGCCGCCGTTGGTGACCTCTTGCCGAAGCTAAGTGCTGCACGCGCTCGCCTCGCCCGCACGAGAGTCACAGCACCGGCAACAGGGAGAGTCGTCGGACTGTCGGTTTTCACGGCCGGCGGGGTTGTGGCTCCTGGGGAGACGCTAATGGAGATCGTACCGGAGCGGGCAGCTCTGGTGCTGGAGGTGCAAATAGCACCGAACGACGCTGATGACGTGCGGGTGGGACAGCTCGCTCAGGTGCGTCTTAGCGGAGTTCATGAACGAAGCCTCCCAAACATCGAGGGTACGTTGACCAGGGTTTCCGCGGATAGCCTCACCGACAAGCGAACCGGAGAGAGCTTCTTTCCCGCTGAGGTAACGGTGCGGCCCCACGATTTAGCGAACGTAAAGCGCATTCTCGGAAACGACTTTGAGCTGAAGCCCGGGATGCCAGTCGAGATCCTCATTCCGCTCCGCAAGCGGACTGCGTTGCAGTATCTTCTGGAGCCGCTCACCCACACGGTGTGGACATCATTCCGTCAGATTTGACCTAGGCGCTCGGAGCCGCTTGCAGCTGTCAGTACCTCATGATCTCACCGGACGTCGGCAGGCCTTAGCCTACCAAACACGTGTCTCCAGCGTCCGATTAAGCCTGCCGGCGTGAGCCGACGCAGCAGCGAGAGGCGTATCGCTACGGCGAGGCGACGGCTGACAAGGTGCTCCCCCGCAACCGGGGAATGTGAAAGTCGCCTTCGGCCCCAAAGCCACTCTTACTGGCGCGGGTTTGATCGAATGCTGTTGCTCATCCGCAACAACATATTTGAGGTATGTCCTTGACGCAAATGCGTTATTTTGACATTTCTGGCCTTTCAAATTCGAGGAAAATCCAAATGAAACTGATCAAAGTCGCCGCGCTGGCGGCAGTTCTTTCGTTCGCCGCTGCTCAGCCTGCTCTTTCGAAGGAGAAGGCAAAGAAGGAGTTCGTCATCGTCAATGAGGACGTCGGGGTTCCGGTGTTTCCGCATGACATCAAGGATCGCGAGTACACGGTGCTTGGCGAGGTGAAGGCTGGCGTCCGCAAGGCCACTGTCTTTAGCAAGGAAGCTTCGCAGAAGAAGATCTACAAGGAGCTCTGGGAGCGCGGTGAGAAGCTCGGAGCTGATGCGGTGATCAACGCCAGCTACGGCGACTCCCACGTATCACTTACCAGCTGGGGCAAGACGAACGCGACCGGCACTGCCATCAAGTTCAAGAAGTAAGGAGCGGCAGCTGATGAGACGGCAGGCACTCCTGGCGGCCACCTGCGCTGGATTGTGCCTGCCGGGCATCGCGCCGGCACAGGCGATCGACACAGCTGGGCAACCTCCTAAGCCCCCGGCGGTGATAATCGCTCCTCCAACCAGAACGGCCACAGGGGCCATTCTCCTTCCACGAGACACTCTGGTGCGTCTCATGGTGACGAAGGAAGTGAACTCGCGAGACGCGAAGGAGGGAGATCGCTTCCTCCTGCGCGTTGACGAGGATGTGGTCCTCGACGGCGTGAAGGTCATTCCTGTTGGCGCAAAGGCCGTCGGCGAGATCGTGCATGTTCAGGAGAACGGGGCTGTAGGTAAGTCCGGACGCCTCGGGGCTCGGCTTCTTCACGTGCAGGTCGGTGAGGGCGAGATCCCAATCCGAGGAGAGCAGCAGACGAAGGGTCCCGGCAGCAGCAATCGCGTCATCATGAGCATGATCGGTTTCGGCGTGTTCGGTCTTTTGACCAAGGGTAATGCCGCCAAGCTCAAAGCCGGCGAGATCTTCAACGGCTACGTGTCGGAGGATATGGCCTTCGATCCGGCTACAGCCGCTTTTGTGCAAGCGAGAGCCGCAACGACCGCTGCTGAAGCCCGATGATTCCGCTGTCACTTGCCGCCGGCGTGGCGCTGTTGGCGCTAGCGCCAGCCCATCAAAGCCCCGTGCCCGCGCCGGTGGGTGCAGCAGAGCATGGAAGCCTGGTACTTCCGGCAGGTACTGAAGTTCCTCTTGCGACGCTCGAGGAGCTTAGCTCGCTGACGGCCCGTCAGGGGCAGCGGTTCGACCTCACTGTTACCGACGACGTTCTGGCACGTGGCTACGTGGTGATTCCTCGCGGCTCCCGCGCTGTTGGGGAAGTCCGCCGCGTCATTGGCAAGGGGATGGTCGGTAAGCGCGGCCGTATTGATATGCAGTTGCTCTTCATGGAGGTGGGTGGGCACCGGATAGGAATTGAAGGCCGCACCGACGATCGTGGAAAGAGCGGTGCGGCTCCCGTCGTCGGGACAGCCGTTCTCGCTGGGGCTTTTGGTGCCTTCGTAACCGGCACAAGTGCCAAGCTTCCGAAGGGCACTTTGGTTCGGGGCTATACCCGATCAGACTTGCGGCTTTCGGTGTCGCGCTGACTCAAAGCTACCGTGCGCTGAGCAGCTAGTGCTTCGACGCTTCTCCCGGGGGGATGAGTTGGTTGATACGCTGGACGATCAAGCGCCAGTTGGCCGCTCCATCAAGATCGACCTTCTTCATCAATTCGTCTGCACGCATGGCAGCGATGATCGGCGCATCAAAGCCGTGTTGCCTCACCATCTCTTGCGCGCAGGCCCAGAGTTCCCAGTCCGTAAGGATGTGGGTCGGCGCGCAATCTGGTTTATCGACTGCCATCACGTACCCTAGATCATGAGCAGCGGTGTCTGCGCCAGTACTGATCCCATCTCAATGCGAAGCCTCTCCGCACCATCGCACAGCTGAGGTCCACGCCGGCTGACGTGGTGCACCAGGCGGCGGTGCGATCCCCTTTCGCCGATCCTTCCGAACTGCAGCGAAGCGGCATCGCCTTCACAAGGATGTGTCCCGTTCCCGCGACGCCGTTGCTCCCCCCTAACAAAGCCACCAGCCCATCTCGAGCAGCGACCCCGGAAGCTGTGGGGCAAGGGTGGTGCGGCTTACATGCGCCGTCGATCTCACGTGTAGCTATTCCAGCAAGTCTGATCTTGGGACCCTCCGCGCACCAGATCGGCCCATCGCCGTCCCAGACTTGCGTGGGGGTGCAGGTGAAGGAGGTGCCGGCAGCGACGGTGGCAAAGAGGAAAGACGTGAGCATCAACTACGGCCCTTATGGATGATCAGAACCATTCACCATCAAGTTCGGCTAGCAACGCGCCCATTCGCAAACGCCCTTCATCAGTGAGGCGCAGCAGGGCGTACTTCGAGTTCTCAGAAGAGGCATGCCGACGCAGTAGTGCGGCCTCTTCCAGTCGATTGATCCACGCGAAGCCCGTCGCGTGAGCGATGGCAGCCTCGTCGCAAGCTACGCTAGCTCGCAACTCGCGCCGCTCCTGTTCTGCCAAGTAGACGACCAAGAGCAGTTCAAGCGCGGGGGCGGTCTGCAGACCGACTGGCAGATGCTTAGTCCGCAGCCGAGCTGCTCGCACGAGCTGTCGCCCCGCCTGTACAAGCGCTCCGGATACTAGGGGCGCTTCTTCCGGAGTCGCAACAGGATGTCTTCTGCGCTTAGGCACTGACGCACATAAGCTGCGACGGGAACGGAGCAACGAGGGAGCAAGCGTCTGCTGCCTCACCATCAAGCCAGCGATCGTAATCCTCCGGGTGCAGGATTACCGGCATGGCCTTCTCGTGTATCGGAGCCACGAGTGGGTTGGCTTCGCAGGTGAGGAAGGCATAGCAGTTCCCCTCCGCGGTCGGCCGCCAGATGCCGGCGAAGGTGAAGATCGGCGCAGCAGGCAGGCTGAACCAGTGCTCCTGCTTCGAACCCTTTTCGCCGCTCCACTCGCAGAACTCGGTCACCGGCACCAGGCAGCGGTAGTGTGGGTTTGCGATCGTTGAGCGCCAGAAGGGGCTCTCCAGGTTCCGCACGTTGGTGACGTAGCTGACGGTCGGCTTGCCCCTCTTGCCCTTCATGTGCCGCGGGATGCCCCACTTCATGGCTTCGAGGGTGCGCTCCCCGTCGTGCTTCCGGACGATCCAGCCAAGCCGCTTCGGGAACAACTCGGGCGGCGGGAGCGGCTCCGGCTCCGGCATGAGCTTGTCGACGTCGAAGCCATACTTCTGCGCGAGCTCGATCTGCTTAGCACTGACGCGGTACCGATTGCACATGGCGGCCACCGTAGCTGGCGAGGCTGCGGGAGGGAATGTCCGCTACGGCCTCCCTCCCGTCCGTTGTCGCTTGGAGGCTACCGGTTAGGTGCCCTTGCAGATCAGCGCGGCGAGAGCGACGACGCTGCCTTGGACAAATGTAGCAAGGATCGCCCGCAGGGCGCTGACGGAAACCCCGGCAATCGCGGCAATCGCTGGCGCCAGTCCGCCCGTGAAGATGGTCGCCGCCGCGACGGTTCCAGTGATTCCGATAGCATTAAACAAGATTACCAAAGTAGTCGTGCACGGAGTCGCCCAGCTGGCGCTCATCTGGCCGTTGGCCCGCGCCTCGATATCCTTGTAGGTTGGCCCTCCGCGCACTCCCTGTGAGAACTGAGCAACCGATACGCCCGCCGGCAAGGGCCCGCCTTGTGCAACCCATTCCGCGCCTGGATCCCGCAAGAAACGCTGCGCGGCTGCCCTGTCCGAACGCAATTTTTTAATTACTCGCTCTGCCTCGCTTCTCATAACCCCCCCCATTGATTGACTTAGGCGCTCACAGATTAGAGCCGAGTAGAAATATCGCAATCCTTCCTGTCAGCAAGTTGCGCGCAGGGGTCGGCACAGCTTAACGCCGCCTCTCTCAAGAGGCATCCTCGGCCTTGTTGATGAATAGCTGTCGGGGCGGAATGCCTGGCGCCGCGCCGGCATTGGCAGGAGCGCTCCACGCGAGCACTCACAGCGCTGCGATTGCATGGGCCGCCAAAGGCAAGTCGGGCCGACGGGATGTGATCCCCGATAACGAGCAATTCCTTCAGGAGCCGGTGCGGCGGTATGCTGACGCAGAAGCGGGTGCACCGTCAGCGCAAAAGGGCTTTAACGGTGGCGTGCCTTAGCATCTCCTCACCTTTGAGATAACGCGCCCGCACCCGCATCTCCGGCCGCAACCATGAGGTCTCCCTGCGGGACTCCATCGCCAGCGCCGGCCGGTCGACCTTCAGCTGCTCATTCATGCGCCAGAACGTCTCCCGGTCCGGATCCGCCAGCGTCACCATGGCGGAGCCGGCATATTCCAGCCCCGCCTGCGTTTCGCGTGCCAGTAGGGCCGTCGGGGCTCGATCGCCGCGGGCGGTGCCGATCACCACGAACTCGGCCTCGCCGAAGCACTTCACCTTCAGCCACGACTTTGACGGGCCGCTCCGATACCGGCTCGTGATGCGTTTCGAGACGATCCCCTCCAGCCCCATTCGATCGGCGGCGGCGAAGAGATCTGCACCGGCGCCGACAACATGATCGCTGAAGTGGATGCAGCAGGAGGGCTCGTTCTCCCCCAGCAGCTCCCGCAGGAAGCTGCGCCGCTCGATCAAGGGTAAGGAGCGCAGATCCCTGCTGTTGAGGTGGAGCAGGTCGAAAGCCATGAAGACCAGTTCCTCCGGCCGCCGATCCATCGCCGCCTTGAAGGAGCCGAAGTCGGACCGGCCCTGCTCGTCCTGGATGATCACCTCGCCATCGATAATTGCGCTGGCGCAGAACAGCTCCGCCGCTGAGCGAATGATGCCCGGGTATTTGGCAGTCCAATCATGGCCGTTGCGACTGAATGCGCGGACGCGGCCGCCGTCAATCACCAGTTGCGTGCGGTAGCCGTCGTATTTGATCTCGTGCTGCCACTCGCCTCCCTCCGGAGGTTCGTCGACGAGCGTCGGCATCATTGGCTTGATGAAGCGGAGTCCCTCAGATGTGCGCTCGTGCCCCGGCTCCTCGTGAAGTAGGACATCACCGAGCTGGCGCCGATCCACCACCTGGCCACAGGCGTCACAGCGGTACAGGTGCCGCGCTTCGGGCAGGTCGGGCGCGGAGAGGCGGCGTTCGTTGAGCTCGACGCGGCTCAGGCCCCGCGGCAGCCTCAGGCGCTGGAGATCACGGTCGGCCAATTCAGCCTCCTTTCGGGCGGACTCAACAGAAGCTTCTCGGATCGGTTCCGGCGGCCGCTAGTGCTGACTGCTGCCGTCGCGCGATGGCACAGCCGAGAAGAGCCTGGTATGGTCGTACCTTTGCAAGTCAGGCCGTTCGGATCACACATTGCCAAATTGCTCGGAAGAGGCTCGGCGGGAAGCCCGATCCCTCCACCGCCAGTTGGGAATCCTGCTTCGCGGCCTTGATCACCTCGGCCTGTTTCAAGCTGGTGCCCACGTCGCTTTGGCCATGGCCTCTCTACAGAAGCGAACGGAAGGGGCAATTTCAATCGATGTGGGAGCAACTGACGCATTCGAGGAAGCTGCTCATCTTCTCGAATGCAGCGTCAGTGAGGGTGACCAGCACCAGCCGGCGGTCACTCCCTTCGCGATAGCGCCGGATTAGGCGCTCCTCTTCGAGGTTGCCGAGCCATCTGAGCGCAGTCGTGGGCGGCACAGCAGCACCGATGCATGCACTGGAAATAGACACCGGCCGCTGCTCAGCTCTCGCGACATATAGGTCAAGCAGGATGTCCCAGCTCGCCTCACCCAGAAGATCGGGGGCGAAGTAGCGCTCTCGCAGTCTTCGGACGCTGTATAGCCGCTTGGCAGTGGCCTCGAGAGCGGACGGCATCCGGTCAATCATCTGGTCCCGGCGTAGGAGCAGCACTGCCTCTTCGAGTGCGGCAAGGAGCCTCGCCTCTAGCTCCCTGCCTGCCAGCGTAGGTTCGAACACGGCCGCTCCCGAGGAGAATAGGGTTCGCAGTGTCGCGCGATCCCCACCACGCTCACCGGAGTATGCGTGTCCCGCATCGGGAGGGGCAATAAACCATGTCAATCGTGGCCTTGGCTACCGACGTTTCATTAGCAGCAACGAGGGTTGCGGCTAATGATACGCCTTTGATTGAGCTGGACAAAGCGATCGTCGGGACACCTGCCTCACACATTCGGTCGTCCGCTTTTGGCAAATCGAAAAGTGGGCTGAATGGCTGCTATTGGCGCAAAGCAGAGTTTAGATTACCGACCACCTAACGTCGGCAAAGGGCGCTTAGCGGCCGCACGGCAGGTAACGGCACCACCTTGGCAAGGGTGCCTACGGATCCCGCTCATCCGGGCGAATGGCGGCATGATATTCGCGGTGCCCCGCAACTCGGCCTATCGCCTCCTTCAGAGCGGCCAAGCTCTTATTCCTAGAGCGCACAGAGCAACTGCAGGCAAGCGCGCAGGACGCCCTCTCGGGCACGACGGCCGAGAAGGCGTTGCGAAGGCTCGGCAACGCAATCGCCTTGCTCGACGGCTCCGCCCCGCCTGAGTAGCTCCAGGAGGCTAGAAGCGACTTTCGGCCTTGCTACAGACGGCGTGGCTCTGCTTTGGGCCCGCAGAGCTGCCTCGGCAGCCGAGCATCAGGGGGTCCGCCGTTTTGCAGCTTACAGATCAAGCACAGCATCGCTTGCCCGATCTCCTCAGCTTCCTCGAGAGCTGCGGCTACGAATTCGTGACCCCGACGCCTGCCACCCAACGGAGGGTGTTATCCAGGCCGGACAAGCTTGCCGCTCGCGGCCTTCGCGACTTCTTCGGCTGGAACCTGCCGGCCGAAGCGTCGCTGCTCCCCGACCGAATCATCGAGTCACTTAAAGTCTCCGGCGCCCTCAGACGGGAGCAGGACGGAAGGCTGCGGAGCCGAGTCCGGGTGGCACGCCTCTGCGGCGATCTCTTCCTCCATTCGGCCTTTCCGACGGACGACGACAGGTCGGTATTCCTAGGTCCAGACAGCTATCGTTTTGCCAATCTGCTGATGCGGGAGTTGGCCAACGTCGAAGGAGAGCCGCGCCTGGTGGATTTTGGAACCGGCGCCGGTGTCGGAGGAATCGTCGCAGCAAGGCAGATCCATCCTTCCCGCGTGACACTCCTCGACACGAATCCGCTCGCGCTGAGACTCGCAGCCATCAATGCCGCTCATGCAGGCTTGGAGGTGGAGCTCATCGAGGGCTCGTCATTGTCTGAGGTGCTCGGCAACGTCGACGTGGTGATCGCCAATCCCCCTTTCATGATAGACTCGGATCAGAGGACGTATCGAAGTGGCGGAGATCTTCACGGAGCACGGGTTTCACTCGATTGGTCGCTCGCAGCTGCCGAGCGGCTGACGCCGGGTGGGCGCATGATCCTCTATACGGGTGCCGCCATAGTGGATGGCGCCGACGCGCTGCGGACCGCCCTCGAAGCAGAACTGCCGCGCCTCGGATGCAGCGTTCGATATCAGGAGCTCGATCCCGACATTTTCGGGGAGGAGCTATCCAGGCCGGGATACGCGCAGGTGGAAAGGATCGCCGCCGTAGCGGCTGTGATCCGCAAAGAGGCCTAGAGGCGATCGCCGCCGGCTGCTTCTTCCCTTTTGTGGAGATAAACCGCCGGGCCGCTTATCCGGCTTGTCAGGATGCCGACGGCGAACATGGGGCTGTTGTGAGCCCAGCCGACCTGTCCGTCCTTTCGGATGCCGATGCCTCCGCCATCCGCTTCCGCACCCCCAGTTCCGGGGAGCTTCGCAACCGACTTCGCAATGGCGCTTTCGACGCTTTCGCCGTCTTCCAGTGAGGCCATGATCCTGCCGGACAACGCCAAGCGGGTTATGGTCTCACCGTCGCCGGAGAAACAAACGGCGCCGATGTGGTTGTCGGCGTAAAGGCCCCCACCCGGAAGCGGGCTGTCGCCGATCCGGCCCACCTTCTGTCCGTTAATGCCGCCGGTGGAAGTCCCGGCGGCAAGGTTGCCGCGCTGATCGAACGCCACCGCGCCAACCGTGTCATGCTGCCCTTCGGAAGCGGCTTGCTTCTCTGCCTCCGCCAGCAATTCCTGCTCGGTTGCCAGTGGAACGCCTCTCTCCTTCGCGAACTTGGTAGCGCCCTCACCGACGAGGAGCACCTCCTTCTCCGCTATGAGGAGCCGGGCTACGCCGATCGGGTTGCGGACCTCCCGGATCGCTCCGACCGCGCCCGCCGACAGATCCCGCCCATCCATGAGGCCGGCGCACATCTCGACGCCTCCAGCCTGGTTCGGCACCGAGCCGCGTCCCGCGTTGAAGACTGGCAGATCCTCCAAGGTCCGAATTGCGGTCTCGACCGCGTCGAGCGCGCTCCCGCCGGACGCCAGGACTGCCGCTCCTGCCTGAACCGCCTGATGCACCCCGTCCCTGTTTGCCTGCTCTTCAGCGGCGTCCCAGGGCTTCGCGCCGCCGTGCACGATGAGAGACCAACCTTCAGATTGCGCCATTGCTGCTCCGTTTTCCCGTTTTGCGCCCTGCCATTGCGAGTGCCACCGAGGCAGCAACGATTGTTACTATGGCGGCGGCCGCCCAGGGCGGCCGGGCTGTTCCACGCCTGGTGGACGGATCCTCCCCGCGCCGCAGGCCTGGGAGCCGCTCCAGGGCATTCGAGGCACGGGCGAGTGAGGAGCTGAGCCCCTTGAGAGGCGACGATGCTGCTCCTGTCCGTCCTCGGATGAGCGAGTCCACGCCGTCGCGGCAGTGATCGAGGATGGTGAGAGGCACCGCCGCCAGCACATTGCCCGGCGGACGTCGTGAGACGATCGCGTGGGGGCGAGTTGGCGATAATGCCCGAACTGCCTCCCAGGCTATGCCAAGACGCCGGAGCTCGGAAACTCCAAGCTTCATCTGCAAGGCGGGCAGGAGCTTGTCTTCTTCATCGCGGACATCTTCTCGGAGAAGCTCCACCAGCCGCTCAAGCACTCGATGCCGCTCGGCAGAACTTTGCTCCAGCGTTTCGAGCCGGGTGGCGAGCTCGTTAATCTCCTGATGCTCGAGCTCCACCTGAAGCGTCAGCTCGTGCCCATCCACGAGAACACGCCGAATGACCGGCCAGAGGACTGTTTCCTCCGCATAGGCATGTGGGAAAACCAAGCGATAGATCTGGAGAAGGACAGCGTTCTGCTCCGCCGGAGGCGCGGCGCCCAGCCGGCCCAGCAAGCGATCGAGCTTTACGTGGTCGCGCTTCTGTCGGCTGAGCACGCTTCCAGCACCGCCCATTTCCTCCACGCTCTGATGCGCCAATGACTTCATTTGCTTCCTTTTGGCCATACGAACTGGCGCCACGTCGTACTGTAGTTCACCGCAATTCGCGTTCGATCAGCCGGCCTGCTTGTGTCCTCTCTGTGCCATAGATAGGCCCACGATCATTCAGTCGAGACGAACGAGGCGCGGGCGGCACCGTTGCAGAAATAGTGCCTAACATAGCTTAGAATGCGAAGGATTGCGCAACTCGACGCGTCGTTGAGGAGCTTCAGACCTCCACTATCGTGCCGTGGCAGCGCCGAAGGCGACCTGCGACTGCCTCGCCATTTTGGCAGGAACTATCGGTATTTAGGGAGTTTCTGCGCTTCCACTCTTCGGCAGATCACTCCGGTCGGTCGCTGCGGATGCACCCATGGAGATCGCCGTGACATCGAGCCCAAAACCGTCGCAGACAGGCACGCTCATCATCATCGGTGGCCATGAAGACCGGGAGCCGAGCGGTGAGCGAATCATCCTGAAAGAGGTTGCCCGCCGTGTGGGCCCGTCCAAACTCGTCCTGGCTACCGTCGCAAGCCACCAACCGGAAGGCTATTACGACGACTATGACAAGGCCTTCGCGGACCTTGAAACAGGGGAGCTAGTGGAGCTCTACGTCACCAACCGGGCGGAAACGGCCGAAAAGCTGGACCTCCTCCGGGACGCTGGAGGTGTCTTCTTCTCGGGCGGGGATCAGCTGCGGCTTACATCCCAGATCGGCGGGACCCAAATTGAGGACGAGTTGCATCGGCTCCTTGCACGCGGAGGCGTGATCGCGGGCACATCCGCTGGTGCGTCGATGATGAGCGACACGATGCTGGTCAAAGGCTCAAGCTCGGAGACGCACAGGATCGGAGACCTCCATATGGCTCCCGGGCTCGGGCTGATCCGGGACGTCATCATCGACCAGCATTTTGCGGAACGAGGCCGCTTTGGACGCCTGATTGGTGCGATCGCGCACAATCCCCGGGTGCTTGGCCTCGGCATCGATGAAGACACGGCCGTGGTTGTCGAAGGTGACGTCCTAACCGCCATCGGCAACGGCGCGGTCTACATCGTGGACGCGAAGAAGGCAGCTTACTCCAACGTCGCGGAGGCCGGTTCAAATCGGGTTCTGTCGCTGCACGACATCCAGGTTCACGTGCTCGCAGCGGGCGATAGCTTCGACATGCAAGTGCGGCGCGCCTCCCCCGCCTCTCGAAGCTGAATGGATCGGCCATGGAGCTCAGAAACAAGGTTGCGCTCGTAACCGGAGCTGGTCCGGGGATCGGCAAGGCCGCAGCCCTGAATATGCGGACGGCAAGATTCCTCTGACAGACGGTGAAGGCGGATCGGCTGAAGAAGTGGCCGAGTTGCTCCTGTTTCTGGTGTCGGAGCGAGGCCGGTTCATCTCCGGCACCCCCATCTGGATCGCCGTCGAGAGGACGGGGAAGGGCCGGCCGGTACTCGTGTTCCCAGCATTTCTCGGGAATGATCTTATGACGGTGCGGCTGCGGAGGACGCTCGCTGCTGCCGGCTATCGGCCATTCGGCTGGGCCAACGGCATCAACCTAGGGCGTGCGGCCGGACACGTTCGAGCGGTTGGGCCGCCGCCTCGACGAGGTGTTGCAGACCGCCAGAGGGCCTGTTGCGTTGATCGGCTGGAGCCTCGGCGGCCTCTATGCTCGAGAGCTCGCAAAGCGCCGACCGGACGAGGTGTCGCTGGTCATCACGCTCGGCACATTCTGGCAGGCGATCTCAGTCGAAGCGCTCCCAACGACGTGGCTCGATCCCTGGGGGTTCGGGAGCCGGGGCCGGTCGCGCGGCGTGCGCAACTGGATCAACTCAGCAACAAACGGGATTACCAGTAGCCCCTCCCTGTTCGTCCCGCGTCACCTGGGCAACGGTCGCGGCGAGGCCCGCAGCCTCTATGACAACAGCGTAGCCGCTTCCACGCTCGGTCCTTGTAGACTTCGATCGTCTGAATGACGGAAACGTCAGGTTCTGCCTGGCGGCCACAGACGTCGAGGCGGGCGAACCGGTGTTCTTCGATACTGCTAAAGGCGACTGCATCGAGGTCGAGCACCTTCTCGCCAGCAGCAGGCTGCTCCCCGTGTTCGAGCCGACCCGTGTGGGAGACCCCTTTGCTTTGCCCCTCGGCTGACCTGTCACGCCATCACTGTGGCGGCAAGGGTTCGTAGGCGAACGTAGCTCCTCTGCCTTGATGAAGGTCCGCTTTCCTAACGCTCTCCAGTGGCCGCCAATGGCCGGTTTTAGCGCAAAGCAGACGCCTCTGCCCTGCGTCTGCTTCTGGCCGAAAGCAGACCGTCCGCTTTCGAATCGGAAGCGGCGAAATCAGACACGATCACTGAGGCCAAGCTCTCGCGAGATTAAGCTTTGGGCTGCGACATCCAAACCACCTAATGCGCCGCCTCCGGTAAGTTACTTAGGGAGAATCTCCGAATATCGCACTCGTGCCAGTCCATCTAGTCTGCTCCCGGCAACGAGAGGAGCAGCGAGATGCGTTACGAACAGACCAGAGCCAAAGATAGCTTCACCAAAGTCGATGTAGCTGCTGTTTGGCCCACCAGTGCGACCATGGCTCCGCTGCCGCTCCTCGATAGCGAAGAGGTATCCGAAGGTGCGGTTTTCAGCCCAACAGCGGCGGCGCCCGACGTGCCTGCTGCAGTGGGCAAGCTGATCGTCTGCTCCTACGTCGGTCTGCTGGGCGCGTTCGCACTCGCCACGGTGGCTTCTTCTTATTCGATCTACATGATGACGATCAGCGCGCTCTTTTTGGTGGCGTACTTTACCGTGCCTTGGCTTTTCTTCCGCCAAGAGCCCGGGCAGGAAGCGCGGCCAAGCTTCGATCGCTTCATGCAGAACGGAATGGAGACGCTCACGGGGCACAGCACCGGTGGTGCGGCTCTGGTTCAAATGATGATCGTCCCGGTTCTACTCACGTTCGGAGTGCTACTGATGGCGATCGCGGCCGCAGTGATCATGTGAAGAGCAGACAGGCGCCGCCTGGAGGACCGGCGGTGCTTAGCCGGTGAGCCTCGCAGTCGTGACCATGCGCACCAGCTCCGAGAGGCTCCCGGCGTTCATCTTCGTCATCACGTTCGCGCGGTACACTTCGACGGTTCGGGCGCTGATGTTGAGGTCGAAGGCGATCACCTTGTTCGCGTGACCCTCGACCAGACCGTCTAGGACCTCCTTCTCCCGTTGCGACAATGTCGCCATGCGAGTCTTGATGGCTTCGCGCTCGGCATCGGCTTCCTCACGGCCGCTGCGACGCGCGAGGGCCGATCGGATCGCGTTCAAGATAGCATCGTCGCTGAAAGGCTTTTCGAGGAAGTCTGACACGCCCGCCTTCATCGCCTGGATCGCCATCGGGACGTCAGCATGCCCCGTGACAACGATGACCGGATCAGGAATCTTCAGCGCCTTGAGTCGATCGACAAGCTCAACCCCGCTCATCTCCGGCATCCTGACGTCTGTGACGATGCAGCCATGTTCCATGTGCGGGACGGAGTCGAGGAACTGGACGGCGGAGCTGTAGCTGCGGACCTGCATGCCTGCGCAGTCTATCAGGAACGCGAGCGCCTCCCGCGCCGAATCATCGTCGTCGATCACGTGCACAACTGGCTCAGCGGCCATCCAGAAGCTCCTCTTTCTCAACGCTCTCAACAGTGAAGCGGAATACAGCGCCGCCGCCAGGGTTCGGCTCAACCCAAATCCGCCCGCCGTGCGCCTCGATGATCGTCCTGGAGATGGAGAGGCCAACCCCCATCCCGGTTCGCTTGGTGGTGACGAATGGCTGGAAGAGCTGGTCCGCAACGTCAGCGCTGATGCCGGGTCCAGTATCAGCAACGCTGACGAGCGCCATCTGGTCATCAGCTAGGGACAGGCTCACCGTCAGTTCGCGGCGCGGGTAATCGATCATCGCGTCGATCGCGTTCCGAATGAGGTTGAGGACGACTTGCTGGATCTGGACCTTGTCCGCGAGAACAAGGTCAATGTTCTTATCGAAATCGAAGCGGACTCTGATGCCATGCTCCTTCGCACCTACGAGGCCGAGGGCGCTAGCTTCCTCAATCAGCTTCGGAAGGCTCTCGATCGAGCGTTCGGTCTCGCCGCGCGAAACGAAGTCCCTCAGCCGGCGAATGATCTGGCCTGCGCGAAGCGCCTCCTCGGCGGCACGGTCAACCGCGTGCGCGATGCGCTCCGTTGGGATCTCGTCCCTCTCGAGGAGCATCTTGCTGCCCTTGAGGAAGTTGGCGATCGCCGAGAGCGGCTGGTTCAGTTCGTGCGCAAGCGATGACGCCATCTCGCCCAGCGCGGTGAGGCGCGACACGTGGACAAGCTCGGTCTGGAGTTCCTGGAGACGAGTTTCAGTTTGCTGCCGCTCAGTGAGATCCCGGATAAACCCCGTGAAGAAGCGGCTCTCACCGATCCTCATCTCGCCGACGGCCAACTCCATAGGAAAGGTCGAGCCGTCCTTCCGTTCGCCGACCACCACTCTGCCGACGCCTATGATGCGCCTCTCGCCGGTGCGATAATATCGCTCCAGATAGCCGTCGTGCTGTTCCCTATACGGCGACGGCATCAACATGCTGACGTTCTTCCCAGCGACCTCGAGCGGGGTCCAGCCGAACAGCCGCTCGGCGGCTTGACTGAAATCCCTCATCAGCCCCTGCTCGTCGATGACCACCATGGCATCGGGGATCGTCTCCAGGATCGAGCGGAGGTGGGCCTCCCGACGGGCGAGATCACCGGTGATCGCCTCGCCTGCGGCCCTCGCCCTCTGAAACCACTCGCCGCCGATAGTGACCGCCACGCCCACGAGGATAAAAACAAGTCCTGCGATCAAATTGCCGCTCGAGATCCCCCCAGTTGCACGATCGAGTGCCAGGCCCGCGGCGGCGCCCACGGCGGTCGCGAACAGCCCCGGCCATAGCCCCGAAAGGGCGGCTGCGAGCACGACCGCAGGCACCGCGAACAGAAACGTGGCCCGCTGACCCAGATATGGATCCAGGCCGAACCGCACCGCCATTCCTGCGGCAATGGCTATGACAGCGGCCAGGCAGGCCATCAGGGGTCCTGTACGCAGTAAAGCTGAGCTGATCTCGTTGCCGTTCCGAGCCATCGCGGGCTGCATAGCCGGGAAGCAAGGCGGCGGCGACCTCCGGGATTCTACTTAGGGTGAACACCCGAATTTCGGCATCTTATTGACGGGCCTAAATCGGCTCCAACGGCAGCGCGGTGATGGCGCAGTCGGCAGGAGATTTGAAATGACCGCACCCTTCATTGACCTTAGCGTTCACCATCAGCCTAAGGGCCTGTCCGACCGCATCGCGTTCGGCTTCACCAAATTGCTTCGTTGGACCGCCGACACGTTCTTCGCAGAACGTTATGGCCACCGTGCCGTCGTGCTGGAAACGGTTGCTGCTGTTCCGGGAATGGTGGGCGCCACGATCAACCATCTCGCCTGCCTCCGCCGCATGTGCGACGACAAGGGTTGGATTAAGACGCTCATGGACGAAGCCGAGAATGAGCGCATGCACCTCATGACCTTCATCGAGATCAGTAAGCCCACCCTCTTTGAGCGTGCCGTGATCATCGGCGTCCAATGGGTCTTCTACCTCTTTTTCTTCGCCCTCTATCTCGTGAGCTCGAAAACGGCGCACCGGGTGGTCGGCTATTTCGAAGAGGAAGCTGTGATCAGCTACACGCATTATCTCGCTGAGATCGACGAGGGCCGCTCCGAGAATGTACCGGCGCCTGCGATCGCCAAGCGCTACTGGGGACTGCCTGAGGGTTCGACGCTCCGGGACGTGGTTCTGGTCGTCCGCGCCGACGAAGCTCATCACAGGGACGTCAATCACGGGTACGCGAATGAGCTAGCAGGCCTTCCCGTCAGTTCGGTAGCGCCTTGCCCGCCCCACGTTGAGTTGCAGCCAACCTGGAAGCAGGCAGCTTGAAGGTCAGAGGCGGCGGGTCTCCCGCCGCCTCTCTTTCTAGGAGCCCAGAAATGGCCGCTCGTCCCAAGATCCTTCTCGTCGATGACGATCCAGCAGTGCGGGCATCCCTCGCATTCTCGCTCGAGATAGAGGGCTTTCTAATCGAGACGTTCGAATGCGGAGAGGACCTGGCACACAAGGCGGACTACCCTCAGGAAGGCTGCCTCGTGATGGATTACCGCCTTCCAGGGATGGACGGTTTGTCGCTTTTGAAGATCCTTCGCGGCCGTGGCGTCGAGCTGCCGGCGGTGTTGATCACGAGCGCTCCCAGCCGGCACGTTCGCACCCGTGCGGCCGAGGCGGGCGCAGTGATCATCGAGAAGCCTCTTCTGGGCGACGCGCTTACCGCAGCTGTTCGGGCTGGTCTGCGAGCGGAAGCGAAGGTGGCCTGAGAGCAGTCTCTGCCGTTGAAAGACGACTTGAAAACCACTGACGCAGTGTATTGGCGCTGTAGAGCGCCGATGGAGATTTGGGAACATAAAAGCAAAGAAGCTGGCGCGGAAGCTGGGCGACAAGTTCGCTAAATTGCGCCCTGTGGCACCTTTGCGGGAGCGAGCTGCTTATAGCGCTTTGACACCCTCGTTCGGGGGCAGCTTCAGCCGTTCTTCGCCGGCAGACTTCCTTCGCCTCGACTATCCAAACAGCTGCGTCAGCCGACTCCAATAAGGCCGCTCGGCTCCACCTTCAGGCTGCGGATCACCTGAAGCGTCGGCCTTCTCAGGAGCAGCAGGCGGGACACGCGGCGAATCAGGCTCCCAATCGAACAAAGGTGTTTCCCCGCCCATAAAGTCCGGTGGGAGCCTTGCTTCATCTTCGTCAGGTTTGCGCTCGGTTTCCATCGGCATTGCTCCTCATGCATCGACTCCGAACACGAGCGAGCTTAGCCCATTCGGCGGCTCGGAGGTAAGGCTCGGACTGTAAGTATATTTGTGCATGTCAACACGCCGTCCACCTAGGCGCGAATGGCCTGGATCAACCGTCTATTCTTCGACCGCCTCAAGCTGGCGCCGCGCGAGGAGTAGTGCTTCACCGATGGCATCGCGAAGGTCCGCCGACCTAAATGGTTTTCCGATGACGGCGGCATATGGCACAGGCCGAGCAAGGTCACGTGGGCTCCCGACGATGAATACGACAGGAATTACTTGGTCACGCATATCTTCTGTACCGCTTCAACGCCACTGCCATCCGTGAGGCGTTCGTCGGCCGTGATGAGGTCGGGGCACTTGCGTTCGGCGGCGGCCACCGCGGATAGCTCGCGGTCCACAACGTCGAATGATGAGTAACCAAGTTCGCGCAGCTCCTCTTCTATGAGTGCCGCGATTAGGAACTGATCCTCAATGATGAGCGCGTGCATGTTCGGCACCCCCACACAAGAAAATACTCGCAGCTGGACATTGAGTCGAGTCGATGCGCGGAGGTCCGGCCGAAAGGCGGCTTTGAAGCTATAGGAACCGAGCCCCTCTCACCCTTGCCTGAAAGAACGGGAGATAGTCTGCCGTTCCATAATGGTTGCCAACGCGCACATTCGTCGGGATCCTGTAGCCGCCGAAACGATCGTTTCCATGGATCGTGCCGCCAAACGGCTGCAGGCGGAATTGCTGATCAGCGTTTGCGTTTGACCAGCGCTCGCCCACGACTTCACGCACTGAGCCATCAGGCGCTAAAGCTAAGCGGAGGATCAATGTAGGCGACAACTTGGTAAAGTGCAGACGAGCCTCGTTTGGGCCCGTCTGCTCCCAAGTCACCCCATGCCGAGGCAGCAGGCATGCGGGCACCCAGATACCCTCCATCGCCGATCTAAAAGCAGCGGAGCGGACCAGATCGGGTGACGAGCGGGAATCCGCAACGGGAACCAGGCCAAGCAGCCAAAAGCGTGTCCAAGCCTCACCCCCGACAAGAGCATCTGATCCGGTGATCCGCATCATTCCGGACTGCAACCGCGGTATCCACACGAACTGCGACGGCGGCTGGAGGATCTGTCGAGCCTGCATTGAATAGGTTTGATGGCTTTGCCGATCGCCGAGCAGGAAAGTCCCATCCATCTCTAGTTCGACCGTAGTCAGAAGCGGCGTCCCAGGTTCGATGGCGTAGTTGAAATAGCGTCGGCCGATCTCCGGCAGCTCAGCCACCATGGCAGGACTGAATCGCTCCGGTGCCGACGTCGACCTTGACGCGATCCGGCGCCAGGCGTCCTCGGCCTGCTGCATCGCGCGCTGGTGCGAGTAGAACGCTACGCCAACAGCTGCGCCGGCAAGAACAGCTCCGAACGCTCCAGCCTTAAAACCCGCGTTCATATTTCCTCCACGAAGATTGCACAGCTGTGGTTCGAGTGGGAGACGAGGCGCTCACTTAGCCTCACAAGGCCCTCGCCAAAGAAGCACTGCCGCGGCCATGCCTACGAACGTCACGAGTGCACCCGCGGCATTCATCCCGATCGGGCCCAGCGCTGGGTTGACCATTGCGAGGTCCAGCAATCCATGAAACGTCGCCACGACTAGCACCGACCGATTGGTCGCCAGAAAGAGCCAGCCCATCAGAACAGAACCTGTAAGCAGGCTCAAGATCCAGCCGACGACACCCGCGACACCCATCTCGATATAGGTTTCATTCGTCAGAAAGAGCGGCAGGTGCCAAAGTGCCCACGGAGCAGTCAGAAGCGCCGAAGCCGCCAACGCGCTCATGCGAGACATCAAAGACGGCAGCGCGACTCCTCGCCAACCCAACTCCTCTCCGATGCCATAGAAGAATATCTGAGCTCCAAGAAGTTCCGCCGAAGTCAGATAGGGATATTCATTCGAAGTGAGCGCGAGCCTTAGGTTGGGCCAGCTGCCTTGAAAAAGGCGTTCGGCGCCAACCGCGGCCAAAAACAGAAGCGAAGGGAGGCCAATGCATATCAGCCATCCCAGGCGCCCAGGCCGGCCGATTGACAACCCATGCCAGAGCTCCATCAGACCAGAACGGCCGGCACTGAGCGCCACAGAGACAATGGCTGCGAGAGCTGGGCCAATGCTGCCGACCAGGTGCAGCCATGTGGGTGGGCTGGCGCCTCCGTTCGTTCTGGCAGATACAAGCGGGGCCCAAACGACCCAGGAGAGAGAGAACGCCAAAACGAAGAACAAAAGGAGCCATGCCAGACCCAGGGACGTAGGATATCGGCCTGATCCAGTTGCGTCCGGTTCTCCTCGTAACTTGTTCAACAGTTCCTCTCAACCGGTCTCCCGGAGCATCGCTGGAGACGCTTGCCCAGCGGAGCGGCCAACCCAGCACCGTGAGATTTATAGAAGTTGGAGCGTACGCAGGCGCCTCCGGTATTCTACCTAAGGAGAATACCCGAATATGCGGGCAAGAGACCTGCATCTAGTCTGCTTTCATAGAAGCGATTTGGCTGCCGTCTTAACCGACGAGTTCACAAGTCACACCGCTGCCGCTCACTGAAGAACAAGCTGCCGCGCGAGAACTCCTTCGCTCGGCTGCTTCGCCCGCAACCTAAGCAGGATAACATGCCCCAGATAATGAAAGCCGCCGTCGTACACGCCTTCGATCAGCCGCTGCAGATTGAGGACGTGCCCGTTCCCGAGGTCGGTCCGGGGGACGTGCTCGTAAAGATCGAGGCGAGCGGCGTCTGCCATACTGACCTTCATGCAGCGCGCGGCCACTGGCCCGTGAAGCCCAATCTGCCATTTATCCCAGGGCACGAAGGCGTAGGAACGGTTGCCGCCGTCGGTCCCGGCGTCACCCATGTCAGGGAAGGAGATGCGGTCGGCGTGCCCTGGCTTTACGACGCCTGCGGCTACTGCACTTATTGCACGAGCGGCTGGGAAACACTCTGCGAGCTCCAGCGGAACACCGGCTACGGTGTTAACGGCAGCCATGCCGAATATGTGCTCGCGCGCGGCGACTACGTCGGCCTGCTTCCGGAAAATCCGGACTTCACGGCGCTCGCGCCCATCCTTTGCGCCGGCGTCACCACCTACAAGGGGCTGAAGGAGACGGAGGCGCGCCCAGGAGAGTGGGTGGCGATCTCCGGCATCGGCGGCTTGGGTCATGTGGCCGTGCAATATGCCAAAGCAATGGGCCTCCACGTGGCGGCGATCGATGTCGATCCGGCGAAGCTCGAGCTCGCTTCTCGCCTGGGCGCCGACATCGCCGTCAATTGCAGCGAGGGAGGTGCGCTCGAGCGGCTGGTGAAGGAGACGGGCGGCATGCATGGTGTCCTCGTCACTGCCGTGTCCACATCGGCGTTTGCGCAGGCGATCGGCATCTCAAGGCGTAAAGGCACCATCGCTCTCGTGGGGCTGCCACCCGGCGACTTTCCGACGCCAATCTTCCCGGTGGTGCTGAAGCGGATCACCATTCGGGGCTCGATCGTGGGAACACGGCAGGACCTCCGGGAATCGCTCGCTTTTGCCGCTGAGGGAAAAGTGCGGGCCAATGTCGCGGTGGAACCGCTTGAAAACGTGAACGACGTTTTCGAGCGGCTAGAGAAAGGGCAGGTAGAGGGGCGCATCGTGCTAACGCCCTAATATCGATGGCGCCCGTTAGCAGTTCAGCTGATGCAGCCGACGCGGCGACTGGGCTTCTTCACACTCGCACAATTCCAATAATGGCCAAGGGTCATTTCTGCTTCCCGGAAGTTCGCCCGCCGGATGGATGGCCGGAACTGGCGCATATCGGACAACCCCAATCCCTCGTCTCCTTTTGGCAAGCAGACCGTCTGCCTTCACACGCCTCCGGCGCGAAGCGGACGTTCAGCCCGTGGCGCTAGTTTCGTCCGCCTTCGACCCGTTGCGGACGTGCGACCGAGTTGTCAGAAGAGCTGCGGTTGCCTCCACGGGAGGCCGGCGAGCATCGATGATGAAAAACTCAAGCGAACGTTCGGCCGAGCGAAACGAGTGACCTCCGGCGGCAGCCTTATCGGGGACGCGCCAGAGGTCACCGTTCACTTGTCGAAAGTACCAAAGGGAGTTGAAGCCTTTCAACCTTTCTAAGCTACGCTTGCAGGGTTAAGCTTTCCTCACCGGGCCAGGGTCTGCGTCAACACCTCCACCGCGTGCCTTCCAAAGCAGCCAGAGAACCAGTGAAATCTCAAATACGCGTGAGGCCCAAGTTGCGAAGGTGAGCGTGCCCGCAGCACGAGCTGCCTCATCGTCCGAGAAGATTATGCTAAGGTTCACCAGCATGTGGAGGACGATTGGTGGCCAAAGGCTCCCCGTCTCCGCCCGCACTGCAGTGAATATCAGCCCGCCAAGCACCGTAACGAGGGCTTGGTGGCTTGCGGCGGCCCAGTCCCCTTCCATGATCCCGTGGATCAGGTGCATGGCCCCGAACAGCAACCCGTTGATGATAAGAGCACGAGCGAGGGGCAACCTGAGCAGCAGCGCGAAGATAACTCCTCTGAACAGCAGCTCCTCGCCAAAAGCGTTGAATGCCTGGATTGTGACAGCCCCGCCAATGCTTGCGTCGGCGGGCACTCGCAAACCAAGCAGCAAATAGGGCACGCACACCAACAAACTGATGAAAAAGAATGGTGTCATTCCGATGCGCTGCAGCCCGAGCTCCCGCCATAGGCCGAGTACCTGAGCCAGCATGACCGGAAGAAGGAGCGTCGAGGCGAAAGCTACCAGCTTGACGGCCCCAAACTTTTCAGCGGGTATCAATGCTTTGCCCGCTACCAAGATCGCTACAGTGAGCCCAAACTGGAGGACAGCGCAGGCGATTGCGGCCGCGACCGGATGCCTGTCGCGCAGCCGAGCGAACATCACGCGGTGACCCCCCAGTGCCGTAGCATCAGAGGCCATTTTCCAGGACCTTTCGTAGCTCGTCTTTCCGCTCAGGATCCGCTGCCGCGGATGCCAGCTGTCTCAGGGCGTGGCCGTGAGCAACCTCCAGCTCGCGCCCAGCTTCGGCTACGATGTCAGGCGACACTCCCACACCCTCCCAATTTGTCTTTGTCAGCGGGTTGATGGCTCGTCCTACTGGAATGAAAATTGCGAAATGAGAGTTCAAGGGAACGGATCCACCTGGGTTGGCTCCCCCAGCGGTTTGTTGACCTACCACAAGCCCACGTTTGAGCTGTTTGAGATCATACGCCACCTCTTCAGCCGCCGAGATAGTCGTGCCGTTCGTAAGTACATAAACGGGGCGCTCAGTACCATAAGCACCACCGGGCACGACCGGCAGGCTCCAGACCTGAGTCGTGGTTTGATCGACCCTGGTGTAGAAATCGTTCAGGTGTGTGTTCGGCGGCACCAAGTAGCTGAGGAGGAGTGCAACCATATTTGGGTCCCCTCCTCGATTATCGCGCAGATCTAGGACGAGAGCGTCTGTGTTGGAAACGAACCTCATCGCCGCCGCGAGCGTCTCGCCCGCAAATTGCGCGGGTAAGAAGTTAGTCAGCTTGATGTACCCGACGTTCCCCGGAAGAACCTGAACTGCTGGGATAGCGAAATTGCGACGAGCTGCCGAAGCCCGCCATCGCTCCATGGCTGCGGGGTCCCTCGCTTTTGCCGCGCCCAGCGGCGGAAGCGGCTCTGCAGAATAGGAGACCCCGAGGTGCTTGTCGTTCGTTACTGCGAACAGATCTGCGGTGAGCTTTGACGCAAAGGCCTCACCCTCGGTAATTAAAGAATATTCACCGCGCCGTTCTGCTGCTCGAAGCGCCCTTTCTACTTTGTCGGCGACCTGAGGGAAGACGTATGTCTCCCGCATTTTTCGGATGATCCCGCCAATAATCTGCTTCTTTTCGTCAGCAGTAATCGCGGGAGCGTCTACGCTCTTCGGCGGGGCAGCCGCCAGCGCAGTTCCTTGCAGCACGGCAAGGGCCATTGCAGCGGCCGAGATCAAGACGGAGAGGTGGGTTAGCGAACGCACGGTGTGTCCTCTGAAGAGAGTTGAGATTGCAGCCGACCGGCGAGTGGTTCTCGCGCAAGCGCGGCTTCGAAGCGATCGACCGCGTCCAGCAGGTCCACGCCTGCCTCTTCGAACACGCGGCGAAACACGACATCCAGATCACGGTTCAGGCGGTTCAGGTGAGCGGCTTCAGCCCGGCCCTTCTCCGTCAGAGTGAGCCATTTGCGCCGAAGGTCATCACGATCATTTTTGATCGTTATTAGGCCAAGAGCCTCAAGCTTCGCCACGACGCGAACTATGAAGGGGTGGCTGACGCGCAGGCGCTCCGCGATTTCCATCACGCCAGCTCGCTCATGCGCGGCCAGCACCAACAGCGTCGAACCTGCCGTCGGTGGGACGTCTAGTTGTTTAGCTTCAATCAGGCACCCAATCGCAGTCACAATATGTTCAGATAGCCGCTTGAGGCGGTGGGCGATGAAAGGTGTGCCACTAGCTTTGATGAAGTCATCATTCATAGTGCGTAACTATGCACGTACCTATGAACGTGTCAAGGCAGGAGCCGCCGATTTGCGTGGGGCCGAGACGATTATGCTCTTGTGCTGCCACGGTACTGGCGCAAAGCAGGCCGACCCGGTGTGGGCAATGAATTTCCGCTCAGGGTCCGGAGGCGACGTTCCGAGCACCGCGACCCCGGACGTGCAAGGCTAACGCCGGATGAAATCTACAATCCGGTCGACCAGTCCCGAGGCCAGTGGGAGATCGGGGTTCGCATAGGTGGCAGCATTTGCTGCGCGATCCGCGGGCGCAATCTTGAGAACATGGTTCATACCCTCAACGATCGCTAACCGCACGCCGGGTCTAGCCTCTGCCAACCGATGGGCGTCAGCAAGGCTGGTCTGAATGTCATTCGCGCCCTGAACCACGAGCACGGGACCTCGGTATTCGCGTAAAAGCTGAGGTGGATCGATCTGCATCATCGAAATGACGAAAGGCTGCACGCTTGGCCGGAAGAGCGGAAGCAGCGCGGGATGCATACCTTCCACGCTGACCGTCTGGCCAGCTTCGAGCTTTTCAATGATGCTTAAAGCTTCGTTGAGAATCGGAGCATTGGCGGGGTTCGCGCGTAACTGCTCCCGCATTACGTCGCCTGCCTTGCGCCCGAGCGGCGAAACGAGCACCAATCCGCAAACATCTGGATTTTGCTGTGACGCAATCAAGGCGTGCAAAGTGCCCTCGCTATGGCCGAGCAGCCACACACATGGGGCTCCCGTCTCTTCACGAAGCTTCCGTGCCCAGCCGCGGGCGTCTTCGGCAAAAGTCTCTATTCTGAGGTTCTGCTCGGTTGAGGCGGCCGCCGCGCTGGCGGCAATACCTCGCTTGTCTACTCGCAAGCTGGACACGCCTTGGGCGGCGAGCCCGTCCGCCAGCAGCCGGTATGGCTGAGCAGCGATACCCATTGGGCTGTTGCCGTTCCTGTCAGTCGGACCCGAGCCAGCTAAGATCAAGACGGGATTAGCATGTCCTCCAGGGGATGCTCGCACCAGCGTCCCGAACAGCGCCCCATTTCCTTCGCCGAGTTGAACATCGGAGATCTGGGCTGGTGGGGTGACCTGAGGGATTGGGGACATTGCGCATCCAAGTAAGAGGAATGCCCATACAGATAGCGGTAACTTCATGCCTGACACCCCCGGTTGGTCGAATTCTAGAGGGGGAGCGCGGACGCTCCTGAAGCAGGGTTTAGCTAAGCCTTGGATGAGAGCAATCCCGTTGGACAGACCTCGCACGCTCGAGGAACCCTAGGTCATGACCCCTGTAGGTTGAAGCCAAACGTAGCGCCGCGCCTGAACCAATGTCCGCTTCCGGCGAAAACTGCCCGGCCTCGGAGAGTCCGGAACTGGCGCATTGCAGTCCCTCAGCGGCAGACCGTTGGTCCTGCTATTTGGCGCGTGCAGTGCAGATATTCCGAGCTACCATGCACTGCTGCCGACGGGCATTGTCAGCCTTGTACCCGCTACCACTGGTGTAGGTCATAGCCCCGCCCAACAGGCGCTAAACTGCGCTTGGCAAGAGTTGCTCGGCCCTTCGTTGGCATGCCGGCCACCCGCGGCCCCTCGTCCCGAGCTTGTCCTACTCTCTAAAGGCGAGCGACTGCCCAATGTCAGCTTTGACCTATGTTAGCTGTTAGGTGTTGGTGCACCGGCCGTGGCCAGATTCGCCTGTTCATCCGGACCGTGCTACAGGCGCTCACCTGTGAACTTGTGCGACCGGACGAAGGGGCCTGATGCACGCGCTCATCATTGAGGACCAGTTCGCCATCGCGATGCTTCTCGAGGACTTGCTTCGCGACCTCGGCTACACCTCTTTTGACATTGTTCAGACTGAGAAGGCGGGAATATCGGCTGCTAAGGAGCGCTGCCCCGATCTGATCACCGCCGATGACCGGCTCACCGACGGAAGTGGCATCGATGCCGTGCAGGAGATTTGTGCCGCACGGGCCATCCCTGTCGTCTTCATCGTGGGCGACTCATTGGAGCTGAACAGGCGGATGCCTGACGCCGTCGTGCTCATGAAGCCCTTCCGAACGCACGAGTTCGCTGACGCAGTCGGCCAGGCGCTGGTGCGAGGTCGGCGCGGAAAGGTCTCTGGCTTAATGCTGGCTCAACTGCAGAACATCAGCGACGGCAAGTAAGTGCAACCTCCCCTGCTCATGCTGAATTGGTCAACCAAACAGTTCCGCCAGCGCCTGTGCGAGAGCCTCTAAGCTATAGGGCTTTGTAAGGACCGGAGCCTCGGCGAACGGCGGTTCTAACCCAAGATGCCCATACCCAGTGGCAAACAAGAATGGCACCGATTTTCGGGTGAGCATCTCCGCCACCGGGAAGCTTCGCACATCGCCGAGATTTATATCGAGCACCGCGCCGTCGATCTGCTCCACGCTGGCTAGCTCAAGCGCCTTCGTAAGTCGCAGTGCCGGACCCACGACGACGCAACCGAGGCTGAGGAGCATGTCTTCCAGCGACATCGCCACGAGGGCCTCATCCTCTACGACCAGGATCCGACGCCCAGCCACCGACGAAACCTGACCCGGTGCCGCAGAAAAGGGGACGGTGGCCGGCGTTTCGATTTCAAACGCCTTTCAAAGCAAAACGTAGGTCCCAGCGCAGGCCCGAGGGCAAGTAATCGGCGTTCATTTCACCGCCCAATTCCGCCGCGGTAACCTTGAGCAGCCGAGTTCCAAATCCCGAAGACTGCGGCGGCACAACGAGAGGGCCGCCGCTCTCGATCCAGCGAAGGCGCAGGAGGGGAGTCCGGTCGCCAGCATCTTCTACTTCCCAGCTGACCGTTACCGCGCCTCCGGGGCCGGAGAGCGACCCATATTTGGCGGCATTCGTCGCCAGCTCGTGAAGAGCGAGGCTGAGGGAAAGGCTTATCTTGGGGGGCAGGACGAGCGGGGGGCCGTCGGCAGTGAGCGACCGATCCTCAGTTCTGTGAACGCTGAGCTCTTCCTCCACGATTTCTGCCAATCTCACTCCGAGCCATTCGTTGCGGGTAAGCCTGTCGTGGGCAGTGCTGAGAGCCAGAAGGCGAGGTTCAAATCGGGAACGGAACTCGGCGGCGGTCGTGCAACTGCGTGCGGTCTGCGTGACGAGCGCCTGAACCGTCGAAAGGGTGTTCTTCACCCGATGATTCAGTTCGTTGAGCAGAAGCTTCTTCTGACGGTCGCCCTCGACCCGTTCAGTGATATCCTGAACCATCCGTACGCCATAGGCGAAGGCGCCCGTGGAATCGCGCACCGTGGAGCTCGTTACGGCGACGCAGATCACCCCGCCGTCAGCCCGGACGTAACGCTTCTCAGTCTCGTAATGGTCGACCTCGCCCTTCACTTGGGCAGCCAGCTTTGCCGCCTCCCGTTCGCGGTCCTCAGGGTGGGTTATGTCTGCGATGTCCTTGGCGAGCAGCTCCTCCCGGCTGTACCCGGTGATTGTGCAGAAGGCTTCGTTCACCCGAAGGAAATGCCCTTCAGCATCGACTTCGGCGATTCCTGCAAGGACGCTTTCGTACGTCGCGGCCAGCCGCTCCTTGGCCTCGCGAAGAGCCTCTTCAGCCTGCACCTTCGCAGTCACGTCCACCGTGAAGCAGCGGGTGTTGACGAACTCACCCTCGCGGAAGCAGACGCTGGAGGAAATCTCGACCTCTCGAAGTGAGCCATCGCGAGCGCGGAGCCGGGCGCGATACTTGTCGAGCTTCTCGCCCCGCGTCAGGCGTCCCAAGATGTCTTCAATGACGGGTCCGTCGGCGTGAAACTCTGTGATCGAGCGCCCGACATATTCGTCGGCAGTGTAGCCGAGCGGCTCGTAGTCGGCCCGATTGGCTTTTAGGATGGTGCCGTCGGGGCCGACGAGGTGCAGACCTACGGTGCCGTTCTCGAAGAAATCTTCCAGATCGAGGGCGCTTTCTGACTCGCTGGGGCTCATTGGTTCTCCACTCGCGCGCGGCCGACGAGTCGTTGCCGCTATACCTTCTCCGAAACGACGTCCACCGCTGCTTTTCCCGTACTTTGAGCCTATCCTGTGCCACGAGCCCCATCTCGTCCCCAAAGAAGGGTCGCTCAGCGAAGGAGCGCATCCTCCTGATCGTCCCAGAGCTTGAGCAACGTCTGCTTTACGGCGACCTCGGTTCGCATCCGAACGGCCGCTATTGGCGCAAGGCGGACGTTCAAGGCCGCTCCACAGTCGGAGAGATGCTGCGGGCATTCATCGCCGCACCCACGCGCGAAGCCGCAGCGCCCTTGCCCGCCTTCCGGCCGGCGTTTGCCGGCGCGCGTCCGCGTCCACTCAACGACGCGTGAGCAGGCACTGGCGGCGCCCCACCAGGCTCGTGGTGGTGCTTTGGCGAGCATCAACGACCGCTCTATAAGGTTAAGCAATGGGCCATGACGAACCCGCACCTTACCCCATGAGAAGCGTTAAACTCCCTTTCACGCGCAGCAATGATTATCCTAGAACCTCGAACATGAACGTGAATACCGCATCTCCATACCTTATGGATGAGCCGCCTACGTCGACCGGGCGTGTTCTGCTCGCCAGCGCCTTCTCGCACTGGTGCATACTGCACCATGGCTATTCCCCGGCGGAGACCGCTGCGGCGCTTGATCCTGAGACCGCCGCCGCCCTTGATCCCGATTTCAATTGCGGTCTGCAGGATCGTCGCACCGTTGGCACGGAGGCGCGCCTTCTCGGGGGGTTGCTTGCCGCAGGTCATATTCGAGCATTCACCCGACCAATCGGGGCTGGCAATCCCGCGCCGCTACCAAGCACCGTGTGGGAGCGGGACGACTTCCGACCGATTTTCGCATGCAGCGCGTTGGACCCAGCGCGACCCTTTGAGGATAGCCTTCGACCGACTCACTGGATCTTTCTCGACCTTGACGACTTCAATCACGTGATAGCGGCCAGCTGCGGGGAAGTTGTGCCGCCCGCTCGCCAAGTCCCAGATGTTGTTGCGGCCGCGCCAGCAGAGCCTGAGCCTGAGGGCGCCAGACACATCGGCAACGACCTTGTACGGATCAAGGAAGTGGAGCGCCGGACACAGATGTCGCGCGCCACGATTTACCGCCGAATAGACGATGGTCGTTTTCCGAAGCAGGTGCCGATCGCGGGTAATATCGCTGTGTGGCGTGAAAGCGACATCGCGGAATGGCTGGCAAACCCCCGCTGAACAGATGGTGCCGAGAGCCCGGCAGCCCCATTTTTCACCTCAAAGCACCACCCTAGGCTAAGGCCGCATCGGATTTTACAACCCAACTTGGGTTGTTGAGAGCGTAGATCACAACCCAAGTTGGGTTGTGGCGAGGCGCACTTCTACGTGCACATGGCTTTAACCATTTATTAGAAGATTTATGTCACCATAAGGTTCTGCAGCACTCTCGGCCTGCCGGACCGAGCCCCAAAATGAGCATCCGCTTGAGGGGCTATGGAGTTTCGATGACCTGCAGCGGCGCCGCCGTGACGCGCGACCTGGTCCCGGTCGCGTATTGTAAGTCGCACATACGCGACCTCAGTAGCCAGCATCCCGCCGGCTCAACGGAGGACGCGTGATGCGCCTGCAAGATGTAATCAAAAAGTCCAAGGGCGTCTTGCCTCAGAACATTGGCGACGACGATGCGAGGTACGTGTTCGTAGCACGTACAACCCAGCTCATGCTCGAAGATGCGGCTGCAGGAAAGCAGCTTCAGTCGGCCCGATGCTATTCCATTGAAGCCATCACATGGTTCAATAGGGTCGCGTCGGCCAAGCCATTCCGCTTCCAGCAGTTGACGAGCGCAGATGGGCCGGGGGAGCTAATCCATCGCGAGACGTTCTTTCGCAACAGCGTTCGCAAAATGATGGATGCGGTAATTTCTGGCGCTGTCGCACAGAAGAGATGGACCTGGCGGTTGGTCACGGAGCTTCGTGAAGCGGCCGACCGCGAGCTATCAGACTTCGTTCTTCAGCCTATGAGCGCAGTCGATGAGTGGGGATCCGAAGACTTCATTCAGGAAATCTATGCCCACCTGCGAAAGACAAGGTCGTTTCGCAGCTTGCCGCATGCGGCCGAGTATCAGCACTTTTGTGAACACGGCTTCCCGCTCCAGGAGCATGAGCGCCGGCTTCAAAAGGCAGGCCTAATAGCTCGGGAGCTTTGCTCATGAGCCGCCATCTGACCGGCTGGCTTGTTGCACCCAATCCGGCAGCTCCCCAGGCTGGCGCCAACTTGGCGCCTATCCAGTGCAGGGTAGAGATCCGAAACAAGTTACAAAAATTAGCAGGATGGATGTTGTCCGACACAAACATCGGAGACCTCTCGGCGCTTTGCTTCTCGCTGTCTCTTAGTTTGCAGAAATAGGAGGCAGTCTCATGCCAAATAAGAAGACCAAGGAACAACGGGTAACACTCCGGGTTCCGCCTGATCTTTACGCAGAGCTGGAGGCTCTTACGGGTGGGACACCCCGCAAGATGACCGCCGTGATCCTTGCGCGGCTCCGTAGCCAGTCCGGCACAACGGTGTCTATAGCTGAGGGCCTGATGCCGATCTTGGCGATGCTGTCCACGATGCTCGATCAGATACGTGATGCCGACACTTACAGCAGCGAGCACATGGACACGGCGCGGCTGCTCTACGGCTCGCTTCTTGAGAAAGCTTTCAAGCTGCTGGGTGATGGTCAATGAGTGCTCAGTCACCGACCATCGTGCTTGTGCTTTTCGATGCAAAGAACAAGCCGACATTTAAAGCTACGCCGCTGCAGCCGGACGCTTCAGGCCTGATCGGCTACATCACCAGAATCGCGAACTTCTTAGAGCATGAGGTCCACGACCAGGCAGCTGTGCTCGGCTACGTCCATCAGAACGGCGACGTCGGCGCGTTTGCCCACAGCGGCTTCCACACCGACACGCTCGCGGGGATGGCCCGCGAACTTGCCCTTGATGCTAAGCTGGCAAGGCCGGGAGTCAGGCCCGCTTTGTCGCACGGTTCCATTTCCTTGAAGTTGAAGCCTGGAGAATCCTCCGTCGCTCCCAAGGAGCTCCTTGAGGTCGGCCATGCAGCGATGAAGCTCCTGGGCGTCAATCAGAATCGTTATGTTCTTGCCGTGCACATCGACACTGACCATATTCACCTTCACTTCCTCTACTCTCGAGTGGCGGAAGGCGGTGTGTTGAGAGAGCGTAGCCGAAAGTACAGCAAGTTTCTGTGTGAGGCTGCATGCGCGAGCCTCGCCTATGAATTCGAATTCGCTTTGGAGAAGAGACATCTTTCGCGCGGCGACGCGAATGGTGTTCTTGATCTTGCGTCTGAGCGATACACCCACGACGCGGACTTTACGGAGATCAAGGCAGGTGCGGAGATGCGAACTAAGGCACGCGCCAAGATCGCCGCCAGACCCGAGCCTATCCAAGAACTAATAAGAATCGCTCTGGTGGCACGCTATGAGGCCCGCGGGGATCTCACCACCTTTCGTACATTACTCGCCGAAGAGGGCATCTCCTACAGCCGTAAGGGTTCCGGAGCGGCGTTCGTCGATGGGCAGGGGGTGGAATATAATGCCTCTGACGTTGACGCGCGCTTTTCACCGACGAATATCGGCTTGGCCGGTGTGGCGCCGATGTCGCTGCCGGATGAGCCGGGTTGGATCACCGCGAAGATCGCCGAACGACGCCAAGAATCGCTGGCGATCGACCATTTGGTGCCTGATACGGACGCGGCGCAAGAATGGAACAGGTTCAAGGCTGCTCGCGATCAAGGCAGTGGCCCATACGTCCCATTAGAACAGAGCGGTCGCATTGATCATGACATAAAGCGGTCGTTCCGGAAGAACGGAGCCGGCCGTCCGTTGAAGGCACCTCTCCCGGACCATTGGCCCGTCAGGGCAGTACCTGCCGTGAGTCTGGGCGCCGCCACTTTCGCTAAGCGCAGAGTGACCATGCCAGGCGAGAAGTACACGCGCATGGAGCAACCTTCGCGGACGGAGTTCTGGCGCGGTGACGCGCTCGTAGCCACTGTCCGCTATTCCATCATGATGGTTTATTCAAAGCAGGTGGCCGACCTCGAGGCAGCTCTCATGGCAGCACATAGGGCTTGGGGCCCGGTCGAGGTGTTCGGGAACAAGCGGTTCAAGGCGAAGATGGTCAAGCTGGCCGCACAGCTTGACGTGCCGCTTTCAAACCCGGAGCTGCAAGTGGCGCTGGAAGCGGCGAGGAGCGCCTTAGGCAAGCCGCCGTCCGTCGCTGCGCGCGAGCACCCGCTAGACCGGGTTCGGACCGACGAGGGCACTGGGCCGATCGCGGTGTCCCCTATTCCGATCCAGGAGGACGCCTCGCAGGGGCCATCCGAAAATGTCTTGGTTCCACGCGAAGGAGCCTTGGAGGCTCGAGAGGTGCACGTGGGATCAAGCAGAAGTGCTGACGAAGCGGAGGCTACGGTTGAAGCCGTGGATCCTGCATTCGGTGACCTCTCCCGAGCCGCGGATCCGCGGCCGCGGACCCTGCCGTCGCATCTCGTTCACGGTGATGATCCGCATGTTGTGACTCCTCGCGTCTCGAGTCCGCTTGACCGTCAAAAGGATACCCGCGACGCGGCCCAAGCTGCACCCATTCAGGTGGCGCTGCCGAGGTCGTCCGTTGCGGTCAAAAGCGGTCCAGCGGAACCACCACCGCCCGCGACCGCTGCAACCCATCCGCGTCTACCGGAGACGCTCGCTTCAGCCCCCGCCGGCGACCTAGCAGGCGCCAGAGCCAATCCTGATCAATCGATCATTGATCGCACGGCTGAAGCACCGGCTACAAAGGACCATCAGCAGACGCACGTCGAGCCGTCCGCGCCTCCCGGTGGCACGACGGTAGACGCACGCACGAGCTTGTTGGTGGAAAAGGTGCCGCCGCAGGCACCGCCCCGAATCAGTGGCATGGAAGTTGCGGCTGGGAGGAAGCCTCCTGCTCCTAATGTGACCGGCACGGAACCTGAGAACACCCAAGCCAACATCCCGTCCAAAGCGGCCCACGTCCCGCCATCGCTAGGCGAAAGCGCTAAAGCGGCTTCGACCGCATCTCGTGCGGGGATCCGGGCCTCCCTCACCGACGCAGAAATCGCGGAAATCTTGCGACCGCGGCTGGTCGGAGCTGATGGCGTCTTCAGGCCCCGAGAGGAGCTGGATCAGATCTCCGTCGCCAAGGTCATCTGGGCCTACGGGGACCTTAGTCCGCGCGCACGTGCGGGGCTGGGCGCCGCCGACCTCTACGCGACAGCAGAAGGACACCGTCAAGCTGATGACCTCCGCGTCGCGCTCGCCCGCGGCCGGACCAGACTTCGGGAGGAGACCAGCCGAGGACCGAGCAATCCGCGACCTCAGCCCGAGAGCGTGCTTACGGATCAGGACAGGGCGAAACAGGCGCAGATGCAAGCCGCGCTGCACGCACAGCAAGGAAGGGGAGGAATTTGACAGGGGAAGGGGTGGAGTGAGCCCGGTAGGGAGTTGGAAAAAGGGTCGGCAGTCGCTGATCGCTCCGCCGGGCTTCGCAAGGAGAAGTCCCATGAGCCACGGCCGGCTACGAACCCAGTTCAACGAGAGGGCGCTCTGCGCCCTCGACATCGAGACCGTCAGCAGCGAGCAAATGGAAGACGGCGGCTTCCCGCCCTGGCCGACTCATAGATGTGTCGTGGCGTCGATGCTGACCGCCGACCTCGACCACTATGGCGAGTGGGCGTTTGCGGTTGAGAGCGTCATGTTCGAAGAGGATCCGAGGGCGCTCGATAGGATCGACGAGCTGCTCCAGGGCCGTTCGGCGCTGAGCATGAACGGGAGAGGCTTCGACTTTCCCGTCCTCCTGCTCCACGCGCAGAAGGCGAGGAAATTCAAGCTTCACGCGCTGACGGCTGCGGCCATGGAACCGCGCTTTTCGTCGGCACGGCATTACGATCTCGCCGACAAGTTCTCCCAGTATGGTGGCGCCCGCGGTGCCTCTTTGGAGCGCTTGTGCACAGCCCTCTGCATCCCAGCCAAGATCGCGGCGCATGGCAATGAGGTAGGCGAGTTGCACGCGGCCGGCGAGACACAAAAAATCGCCCAATATTGTGAGCAGGACACTGCATCCACGTTGCTCGCGGCCGCCTACTTCCGAGCGATCGAGACGGGCAATCCTACGTATCACGCCGCCCTCACCTACCAGTTCGCACGGTGGGCCAAGCGGCAGGGAGAACATCTGCACCCGTATGCGAACTTCCACGCCACCGAAAACCTGCTTCAGCTTTCCCTATTGGCGCAGATCGACGCAGCCCTCGAGGTTGCGCAGATGAATGCCGAATGCCGAGCGATGCAGGCCCTTGAGGGCAGCTTCGTCGAGGTGAGTCCCTACTAAACCCTACCGACGACCGCCGGCCGTCGTAGCCCCGCTGCGGCACGATGGTGCTCGCCTAAACACAAGGAAACTCAGAAATGGAACACGTGAACGACGACAGCGGCCTTCAGCGGCCGCTCATCCAGATCCTGGTGCCCGATTTGCGGACCATCGACCAACCAGGGACCCGCTACGCCTGGTTGAACGGGTACTGCCTCCTCAGCTGCAATACAGATGACCTCACTGTGAGCGGCGAGGTTCGCATCGGCGAGCACCTCGCAGAGAACCCCGATCTGATCGCCGACTTGGCGCATGCTCTCGTCCCGACGGCGGTGCTTGCGGGGACGGACCTGACGGCGATGGTCAGCGGCTTGGGCAGGTTGCCGTTCGATGCACCGAACCAGGCTCCCTCGTTGGCGCTGCTGGCAAAGCTCAGGAGCATGATCGAGCACAATCCGCCGATCGACCTGGGGGAGATCGATGGTGACGACCTGGACAGCCTGAACGCTCGTTTGCTGGCCGAGATGCTCGCCGACAAGGCAGGTGCGTGCCTCGAGGCGATGAGCCACCGCACGCTGCCCGAAGGGTCGCATGCAGATCTGTACGCAGCCTGGCAGAAGTGGCGCGAAAACCTCGTTCCCGTTCTGCCGGAGAGGGAGGTGTGCCGATACTAAAACGCTGACCCCAACCATCACCACCGACCACCCCGCCCGCTTCCGCGGGCTTTTTTGTACCTAAGGAATGTAGAACATGAACATCCTCAACTTCCCTGCTCAGGATGGAGTCCAGCGCTTCATCATCCTCGATCTCGAGACCCGGAACGACGATAGGCTTTACCACCGCTATCGTACCACCGATCCGCGGCCAGCGCCGTGCCGCTGGCCTTTTCGCCGCGTGGTTTCGGCCACCGTCATGGAGGTCGCGGTCGAGCATGGCATCTGGGAAATCACCCACTTCCAATCGTGGGCCGGCCCCGAGGACCATCAGATTGTTCGACAGCTGTTCAACTGGATGATCGAACGGCCGGCGCATCGACTTGTCACCTACGCCGGCGCCTCCGAGGATATCCCGGTCTTGAAGACCGCCGCCATGGAGATAGGCTTGGCCTTGCCCAGGCAGCTCCGCCATCTTGAAAGGGATCGCGCCGGCTGGCTTCACGCGGATCTCGCGCTCGTTCTGAAAGGCGGAGCTGGGCCGTACGTTCATCAACTTGAGCTCGCGACGCGCTTGGGTTTGCCGGCGAAGATGGCCGGAAGTGCCGGACAGGTCCCGCACCTGTTCGACGAAGGGCGCTTTGAGGCTGTAGCGTGGATCAGCGAGTGCGATGTCCTCCTGACTTCCCTCCTGCTCGCGGCGCACTTGGCCAGCCTTGGGCAAGTCATAAGTGTCACCGCCGCCCAGTATGTGACGATGCGGTTCGTCCGGGAGCGGCGTCCTACCGCATCCTATCACCGCGAGCTCGGGAACTACCTGGCGAAAGTCGCGCGCCAGATGATGGAGGACCAACAGGGCTGGTTGGAAGCATCTTGAAATAAGGTGCTGCGGGAGCGGCGATGTGTCGCTCCCGCCAAACAGTGCGCGACCCCATCCAGCCCAGATGCGGCCGCTCGACAGCCCGGCATCAAAGGGCCGCGCGTGCTCGCCTCGTCAAGAAGAATAAGACTGAGTCAGCTGGAGGGGAGGACGGACCCAACGGTGGGAAAAGTCACAGGAGTCGAATCATGAATAACATTGTTACGCAGATGGCCGCAATCAGCGCTGCTATGCGGATGCTTCTAGCAGGCGACCAGATTGTCAAGCCGCGCAACCTGCTCATTGCGGCCGCCAGCGGCCTTACAAATCAGTTGATAGAGACGATGATGTCGCATGCGGCCTCAAAGCGCTCGACTTTCCTCGCGATGTTCCAGATTCAAGGCAATGCAGCATACCTCGAGAAGGTGCTCGTTGTGGACGCTTCCACAACGAAGGGCGAAATCAACATAGGTGCAGGCAAGTTCATCCAGAAGCCGGATGACACCTTCGCTATCCTGTCGCTCAACCGAGAACAGCCGTACCAGTATGCACTTCGGAACTCGGGTCGCCGTCTCGTACGGTCGCCTGCGGACATTCAGGGCGATCGAGCATTGATGGAATTCCGCGGCCTGCAGGCGCTTCTGTCAAAGGCAGCCACGTCCGAGTGCCAAAGGGAAGCCTTCCAGCGCGCTGTGTATCCCTATTGATCTTAGCGGACATCGGTCCGGCAAAAGAAAATGCCGGACCGATTCGACGGCTCCGGCTGCGCCGTAAAATCCGCGCGGCCGGCTTCCCCAGCGAAGCGAGAGCCCGATAGCTTGGGCGGATCTCGGAGACTGGAGTCTTGCCGAGCAATCCGGTCGGGAGCCCGCCGTCGATCAGCCCTGCGATGATGCCGAGACCGGACATGGCTCCATACACGGCCATGGCGCTGTTGCCGCGCTTTCCCTTCGGGGAAAGTCGTAGCTAGCAAAGCAAGGGCATTTGGTGCCGTCAGAGCGGCGCCGACGCCTTGAACGCCGCGCCAGCCGATCACGCTTGCTCAAGGTTGGGCGAGACCGACGAGGAGCGACGCTACCGTGAAGATTGCCATGCCGACCTGCAGCATGCGCCGGCGTCCATAAAGATCGCCGAGCCTGCCGCCGAAGAGAAGCAGGCCACCGAAGGCCAAGATGTAGCCGTTGATCACCCACGGGAGGTTCGAAGGGGAGAGGCCGAGGTCGTTCTGAAGCGTCGGCAGAGCAACGTTAGCGATCGTATCGTCGAGCACCACCATAAGCTGGCTGTCGCGCTGACGAGCAAAGAGAGGCCCAACCCACGCTCGGGCGGGGTAACAGGGGCCGGGGCTCCCAACCGAGCGTTCGAAGGTGAACAGCCGCGCGTCCGTTGATGTCAGCCAAGCTGACGCCCTCCGTACCACGCGCGGGAAAACTGCCGAAAGCATCGAGGTCAGGCAGGAGCATCGAGCGCAAGGACGCGGCCAGTTCTCAGGAGTCCTCTATGGCGCAGCCCCGTGTGGCTCGATCGCTGCTCGTTGCCCAGGATCAATCGTATCGATCATCCTCGCCATGATCGGCATAGGGCTGCACACGTAGGCCCCGTTGCGCGATCATCGGGCGCATCTTGGAGAGGATCGGATCCTCATTCATCCGCATGATCATGTGATCGCGGAGCGCATCCGGAACGCCGCACATCAAGGCGACAATCGCATCGAGCCGGGTCAGCGCATCAGCATAGTTCTTAACGAGGTTGTCAGTCGCCAGAGAACGGATGGCCTCAGCCACTTCAGCGAGGTTGCCGGGTACAAAAATGTCGAGCAAATGCTCCCTTGCGAGGAGGTCCTCGGGATCGGCTTCAAGCTTCCGCTCAATGGTGAAACGGATCAGGGTCCGAAGGTCAGCATCGGGAACGGTGATGTTGAAAAAGAGATCGCTGGATCGGATCTGATCGCCCGCTTCGATGATCGATGCGATTCCAATTCCCGTCTCCGAAGCGCCATTGACGTCGATCCCGACCGCTTTGGCATCCTGATTGACGATCAGGCTCGCCAGTGAAGAGCCGTTTGCGGTTCCGGCGGTTATGAGCGCATCAATCGTGCGGTAACGATCGGCGATGTCGCTATCGGCCTCGAGGACCGCCTGCCCCGCAGTGGTCAGTTCCTGCACATTCGCCGGAGATCGATCTTGCGGGATGGGCAGCAGTGTGAGGGTTCGCTTGTACCAGTGGCAGCCAAGGTCCTCGATGACCGATGAGCGCAGGACACGGGCCGCATAAAACTGAATCAGCCGGCTGAGAACGAAGATGTGGAGCGGAAAATCTTCGGTCAGTTCAATGACGTAGGCTGTGTTCTGGAACCCCTGCCCCGGCAGCAGCTGGGCAATGGTCGGAAGCTGCGAAATCTCGCGCGCGGCAAAGGTACGCTGGTAGCTGAGATGATCGGCGTAGCTGTAAATGTATCTTGTGCTCTCCCGCCGCGCCGTTGGGGACCATTCGCCCATCGGTGCACCCAGCAGGCCTTGCGGGAAGATGTTTTGCCCCTTGAAGAGGGTTACGCAATTCTGGTCGGCAGGTCGGCGGAGGGCCGCAGCACCGCCAAGCTTCACGCCATAATTGAACAACAGCTCCGGCCGGTACGCATAGCGTTCGTGGGTAGGTTCATCGACCTGCACATCGGCGATGCGGCTGTTGACGCGCTTAACATAGACCAGCTTCACCATCTCGCCGAGGCGGGGAAGATCACGGAGCGCCAGCAGCGCCTGGTCATCGCCCTTGTCGAACTTGGTCAGGATCGCGTCTGAGCTGCCCTCGTCGCCGCGCAGCGCGAGAAGCCAGGCCGGCGGCGTAGTAAGTGGCTCGAGTACTGTCACCGCTTCGTCGACGGGTCCGTCCGCTGCAGCTTCACCTCGGGCAATGGCTGGCACCGCGTCGCCAGCATGGCCAGCTTCGTCCACCTCGGGAGTGTCAGCTCCCTCTTGCGTCACGACCTCGAGAGCGCCTCGCAGATTGGACGGCAGGTAAGCAAGACGATCGAGCATCCCTCGCCTGACCGTGGTGCGCTTGGCGTGGGTGAAATCGATTTCATCATCGATCAGCGCGCTGGGATCGAGCTGCAGAAGCTCGACATCATCGTCGGCCGAGGCTGGGCTCTTCTCGACCACCATGATCACCGTCGCGCGCTTGACGCCGCGGAAGGTGACCTTTCCGAGGCCCTCTAGGTCGGCGATGAGGCGGATGCGGTAGCCCTGAAGAATACGCCGAAGCGGCCCGGCATAAGTGGCCTCCGTGATCCCGATCGGCACGATGAAAGCAAGGGTGCCGCCCGGCTTCACCCACTGCTGCAATGCCCGGTAGATGAAGAAGATCGAGCTGTCGGTGTTCTTGAAGGTGACGGCCTCATAGGCATCGCCCGCACCTGCGGCGCCGGAGCGTTCCGCCCGGATATAGGGCGGGTTCATGATGACAACGTCGTAGGAGCCCTTCACGGTTCGCTCGAAGCCCGCCGGGACCAGCGCCTGGGCTCGCTCACGACCGGCGTAGGCGACCCGGAAAGCGAGACCCGATTGTCCGGATCCTTGCCCACGGTCGCCGGCGAGGCTCAACCCCATCGTGTCGAGCGAGGACCATCCACCATAGAGTTTCAGGACCGGCAGGATAGAGCGGGCGAAATCACGAATTTCGGTGGCGGACTTGTTGCGAACGACCTCGATGAGGTGCCAGAAGACCTGGATCTGGGCGAGCGTGACCGAGAAGGTCGAGATGTCGAGGCCATGCAGGCGGCCAATGACTTCGCGAACCGTGTCGCCCGTGATGGCCCCGGCCGTCGAAAGGACTTGAAGCTGGTGGGCGAGCGCTTCGACCAGGAAGGTGCCGGTTCCGCACGCAGGGTCGAGGACGGTCGATTGCGGCGACCAGCCCGCGGCCTGCAGCATGAAGCGCGCCACTTCGGGCCGCGTATAAACCTCGCCAAGGCGCCGACGCTGCGAGACATCCAGATATTGATCATAGACGCCCGACAGGATGTCACCGCGCACGGTGCGAAAGTCCCAGCGGGACAGGACATAGGCAGCCCGTTCGAGCGCCTCGGACAGGAGTTGGTCATCGCGGCGGACCGCCCAGTCGAGGAGGTTGGCATCGAAGATCGACCGGAAGATCGTTCCGGCATGCTTGTAGCTCTGGCGAAGGAGCTCCTGCATCGGCAGCGCGAAATGCTCGGCGAAGCGCCAGAAGATCTCGATCCCGCCATTGGAAATGTAGCGGACCTGGAAAAGCTCGTGATCCTCGCAAAAACGGATGGTGAGCATGCGTGACAAGATCAGCGAGGCGGTCTCGTAGATGAGCGCATCGACCAGGCGCTTGCTCGCCTTGTTGGCCTTCCCGCTGAGCTTGAGGAGGCTGGCCTCTTCCTCGCCATTGCGGTCGGCATAGCGCCGCAGCAGATCATGCTCGATCCGGAGCGAATAGAGCACCGGCTCGAGATCGTGCATCAGTCTATCAAGACGGCTCTCGTATTCGACCACCTGCTCGTCGGTGAGTAGGGCGGCTTTCCTCGGATCGCTGATGTTGGCGAAGCTGAAGGGCCGCCGCTCATCTCTCCAGTCGTAGAGCGGGTCACCATAGACCTCTTTCATGCCGTCGATGAGGGCAAGGGCGGAGCGAAGATCCTCGACGCCCTTTTCGAGCAACACCTTCTCGACCGCCTGCCGGATGGTTTCGGAAGCCGTGCGGATAGTGGCACCAAATGCCGCACGCTTGTCACCGGCGGCATCGAGATAGGCGAAGCGGGTGCGATTGCTGCGGAAGGCGGCCAGCTCCACGTCGAGCTGCAATCGGTCGGCGGAGACGGCGCCGAAGCAATCGAGGAAGGTCTCCGGATTCTCAAGGTCCGTCCATGACCATCTGCTCAACAGGCTCGCGGGCAGCTCGCCGCGCGCCGTAAGCGCTTGATGGAAGGCGGCGGGGTCAGCGACATCGATGCGCCACACCACTTCCTGGTCGATAAGATAGAACCAGCGCGTGCCGGCCTGCGGGTAGCTGTTTTTCTCCTTGGCAATCGCCTTGCCGTTGGTCCGGATCGCGTCCCCCGTCTTCACTTCGAAGACCGCGGCCGCAAAGTCTGGCCCGCGAAGGGGCCTGGTTCCCTCACTCCGATAGACGACCAGGTCCGGTCGCTTCCGGCTGGTGCCGATCTTCGAATCGATCACAACCTGGCTGGAGTGGAGCAGGATTTTGAACTGAGATCGGGTCAGCAGATCGCGGACGTGAGCGTAAAGATCCGGCTCGTCAGCATTGTTGGCCGCAATCTGGCGAATTTTCGTGCGTAATTGGGCGGCAGCCGGGAGCACGGGCGAGGGAGGAAGAGCGGTAGCCATAAGGTCCGCCCCACCGTGCAAGTCGGGACTCAGCCGGTCAACCATGTTGCTGGCACCATTTGCAAGTCGGAAGTGGAGGCAGTCGCTGTGTGCGCCAACTGAACGCCGCCCGCCCGAACGGCTCGTCAGCTTTCTTCCTAACGCTGGACCCCCACATATTTTGCGAGGAACGGCGGCAGACATGACCAAGACACCCCAGAAACCTGCCGGCAAGCTTCTACGCGGAAGAGCTGTTGTCCCGCCCGACGCGTGAGGCCGAACGCGAACGGTGGCTTCGCGACCTTGGCGTCGCCTTCCGAGCATGGACGAGGTTCAAATCGCGCAATTCGCTGCTTCCAGGGCCGGCTTCTATTTGGATACGGCTGTTCCGCGCAGGTGTGCCCGACTGGATCTCAGCGAGGCCATCTATTGAATGGAGGCCGAAACGCGCGAGCCTCTCGACCACGTTCGTGAGCGTCGGCGCGAGAGAAGAGCCGCCCAGGGGCGAGAGCCGCGACGTGTTCCGCGACGGGCGGGAGTTGCTGTCGCTGCTCCGGCACGAGCGTCAGAACGGACATGGGGGCGGCAGGCTTGTCACGCTCGCGCTCGACCGTCAGATCGTTGCAGATCAAAGGAAAGGGCCTGGTGGATGCCAACTTTGGAACCTCGCATTCGCCGTCTTTTGGAGCAGTCCCAATGGAAAGGCGGACCCGCACCGTCGGTGAATACGCAGTTTACCGCGATGGCATGCGGGTCAGCGCTATTCCGCCGCCCTCGGAAGAAGCGCTTCGGTGGCACCGGGATGTCGCCGCACCCGGAGTGATCAGGCCCTCGGATTGTCAGCCGCGTTGAACGGGTTAACTTGGCCCCCGCGACTCGATCGGTTCGAGTCCTCCGCGACGGGATGTAGATGCATGGCGACTCATCTGGATCACCTCCCGCTGCGAGGCGGCGGTCCCGCCGAGCTGGGCGATCCGGCGGCGGCACTGCGACGCAAGCTCCACGATCAGCTGGAGAACGCCGTCGACGCGGTGACGAAGGGCTTGGGCACCTACGAGAGCCTCCGGAACCTGAGTGAGGTGATCGGCGGCGAGTATGGCGACCGCGTCATCTTCGAGCTGATTCAGAACGCCCATGACGCCCACCGCGACGGTCATGACGGCCGCATCCTCCTGCGGCTGGTGATCGGGGGCGAGGAGGAGGGCGACCTTTACGTCGCAAACGGTGGCACCGGCTTCGACTGGGACAACGTCAACGCGATCCGCAACGTGGGCGTATCGAGCAAGACGGTCGGCGAAGGGATCGGCAACAAGGGTCTCGGGTTCCGGAGCGTGGAGACCCTGACGCACGACCCGAGGATCTACTCGCAGGCACGCGCCCGTCCCAATCAGGCCTTCGACGGTTTCTGCTTCCGCTTCGCCGGCCCGGACGAAGTCCTCGCCGAGGTTTCGGCCCTGGCGGGTCCCGACGTCGCCCGCGAGGTCGCCGAGACGCTGCCCCGCTATCTCGCGTCCGTTCCGATCGAGGATCAGCCCGACGAGATTGCCGCCTTCGCCCGGGCGGGCTTCGCCACAGTGATCCACGTCCCGATCTCCACCGGAGCGGCGCTGGCGATGGCAAAGAAGCAGGTATCGGGATTGCTCGGCGCCGAAGCGCCTTTGCTTCTCTTCCTCGACCGCTTGCGCGAGGTCACGGTTGAGATCGTGGAAGGAGGTTCAGTTCGGCGCAAGGTGCTGTCGCGCGAGGTCAAGGAGCAGCTAGGGCCGCAGGGCAAGAGCGGCAGCGACTACGAGATCGTGGAGATCCAGCCGACGGGCGAGCGCTACCTCGTCGCCAGGAGGCCCCTCGATCGGGACAAGCTGATCGCGGCCGTCGAGCGCAGCATCCCCCAGGAGCCGCAACTTGCTCGCTGGCGAGACTGGCGCGGCGAGCCGAAGGTCGCCGTGGCGGTGGCGCTCTATCGGCCGGATTCCGGTTCCGGCCGCATCTATAACTTCCTGCCGATGGCGGCAGAGATACCCTCGCCTATCGCCGGTCACGTCGACGCTCCCTTCTATGCCAGCATCGACCGGAGGCGGGCCAACTTCGAGCTGCCGCTAAACGCGTTCCTGCTCGATGCGCTCGCCGAGACGGCCGTTTTCGCGGCTTCCGAGCTCAAGCCCCTCGCGGCGACCATCGGCCGCGGTCCCCTCTTCGACCTCGCCGCCTGGAATGCGGCCGACTCCGCGCGATTGGCGTCGGCCTGGAGGACCTTGGGCCTGAACTGGTCGAAGTGCGCGTGCGTTCCCGCTGCGGGCGGTACGGCTTGGACTTCGATTTCCGCATCGTGGATGTGGGATGAGACGGGTTACCGTATTTTCCGCGCCAGGCGCCTCGTCAAGGCGGGTGCACGCGACCTCGCCGCTCCCGACCTAGGGTCGTCCCGCTTGGGTCGACTTACGGGTCTGGTTCGAGCCGCTGGGACGGTAGCGGAGCCGCGCGGCGAAACGCTGGCGAACTGGACCCGATTGATCGCCGCGTCGCTGCTCGAGGAGAAGGCTGCGCCGAAGACTTGGGGCACCTTCTACGAGGAGATACGCCGCGCGTTCGGGGGCGTGTTCGCGCTCCAGAGCTTGAAGAACAAAGTCTTCCTTAAGGGTCGCGACGGCAAGCTCCATGCGCCTCCCGCTTCTGGCGGCGAGGAGCGTGCGATCTACATCCGGCAGGACGGAGTTTCACGCCGGCGGGACCGGGATCGCGCTCCGTTGCCGCCCGCGAGTCTTGCGCGCAAGCTGGCGATCTTCGACGAAAGCGTACCTCTCAAACCTGAGGTCGTTTCCGACTTTGTCAAGGCGGGGCTGGTTCGGCGCTACGACGCGCTCGAGTTGCTGGAAGGTCTTCCGCAGCTGTTCGGTGATCATCCCGCGCCCGGTCGGCGCGCCGACGCCCTTCGCTGGGCCATCGACGTGTGGCGTGCCGAAGGCTTGAAGGCGGAGAAGATCCTGCGGCGCGTCGACCTTCACGTCGAGACGCGGGGAGGATGGCGCCCAGCGAGCCAGGCCTTCTTCTCCGGTGCATGGACCGCGGACGGTCGCAAGCTGACGACTTACCTTGCAGAGGCGGCTGCCCTATCCGCCGACTGCCGCCGGGCGGGCGACGCGCTGCTCCTCGGCGAATCCGAATGGGCGCCGCGCTCCGACACCGGGCGCCGGGAATGGGTATCGTTCCTGAGAGCCTGCGGTGTTCGAGACGGCCTGCCTCTCGTGAAGGACGACGCCGCGCCGGTGTCGGGATGGCCCTCGCACCTGTGGACGGGTTTCCTCCGGACGGCCGCACCGCAGGCCGGACGCGACGCAGGTTGGGTGAAGCTGCACGAGCCGTTCCACCTCAAAAATCCGATGACATGTTACGAGCGTCGGGGCGAGCTCTGGCGCCTGCCCGGCCAACTGGAGCACGAGCAGCTTCCGCCGGAGGCCCGCGAGCGCTTCGCCGACCTCATCGTGGTGATGCTGGGGAACGAGGACCGCGCCTGGCTCCGCTGGCGGCTGGGTCGTTACGATCGGTGGGAAAGCGATTGGAACGAGGTGTGCCCCTACACTCCCGCCGGCGCCTTCGTCCTTACCGCGCCATGGGTGCCGGTGGACGGCACCGATGAGGACTTCAGACGGCTGGACGAGCTTTGGGCTACCAGTAACGCCGGCGCACGCGTCCCGAGATATGTCCCGCGTCCGCGCGAGCGGCTTGCGGACGCGATCCAGGGCGATCAGTGGATGAGCAAGCTGCTGATCGGCGGCGACGCACTTCGCGATTGGGCGTCGGACGGCGAGGCAGGCCGCCGGCTCGCGGACCTCGCCGACGGGTCACGCCAACTCGAGTCCCGCGACCGCTCGTCCTTCCGAAAGACCTACGAGAGGGCTTGGTCGCTGGCGGTCGAGGCCAAGGCCGCTCTCCCTTCGACCTTGCCTCTCGCCGTCTGGCAGGGCGGCGGCATGGAGGTGGTCGCCGGTGATCGGGGGATCCCGACCCGTCTCTTCGTTGCCTCCGACGCGCAGCGTCCGGAAGCCCGCGCGGTGATCGCGGCCGGCCTTCCTTTGCTGGAGCTCGGGCGCGACGAGGACGTCGGTCCAGCACTCGCCATGCTGAACGCCTCAGGAGGCTTCGACGCGGCCCGGGTCGAGGGCGGGGAAGTTGTCGTCCATGTGGACGGGGAGCCGTTCGTTCCCAGCCTGGCCGATCCGCTTCTCGCGGCGAACGGACTGGAGTGGCTGTCAGACGCCGTTCTGCTGGCAAACGAGGTGCTCGGAAGGGAGTTGGAGCGGGCGATCTCGATGGCCGCCGTCGAGGACCGGCTCCGTCGCATCAGGCTCAAGCTATGCGACACCTTGTCTCTCAGGGTCGGGACGGCGGGCGGGGCCGAGCCGCTGCGCTTCTACGCCTATCCCGACGAGAGGATGCCGACGCTCGTCGTCGCCGGAGCGACGGAGTTGGACTGGAGCTTGCTGGCGGAGGCGGCGCCGCACCTCGCCTCGCTCCTCGACCGGCGCATGCGCTCGCTCCAACGGCTCCTGCCGTTGCTCGCGGTCCGCTCCGCGGCCGGCGATCCATCCACGCGGCCGTCCGACGAAGCGTTCGCGCGCGCCCTCGACTGCCGGCCGGAGCTCGTCAGCGAACTGCTCGAGTCCAAGGGCGCGGATCACGAATTGCTCCTCCGACGGCTTCCACCTGTCGTCGCTTGCTTGACGGACGAGGAAACCGGCCGGGTGTTAGGGACCGCGCTGGGCGAAGGTGTGTCCCGGCAAGGTGCGCTGGCGGCGCTCGAGCCCATTGGCGGCTCGCTGCCGCTGCCTGCGGCCGAACTGCTCGACCTCGTCGTCGGCGTTCGGGACCTGGCCGAGCTCCGCCGCCGGCTGAACCTGGATTTCGGCCGCTTCAACCGCTTCCTGCTCGCGTTCGACCAGCAGCCGCTCAGCAACGAGCCCGAACTGAGGCGCTTGTTCGAGACGTGGAAGGACGATCTCCGCCCTGCCGTGGTCGACCGGCTTCGCCGTCGCTACCTAGCCGATTATCGCAGCGGCCTTCCGATCGATGATTACGTCGCCTTCCGCTCGCTCGACTTTGCGCAGTTCCCCTCCGAGTGGATCTTGGAGAAGGAGGAGGTCACTCGCGAGGACGTGGCGCGTCTCCTTCGTGACCGGCTTGATCAGGAGATCGGCGAGGACGTCCAGGTCGACATGGAATCGCTCGCGCGGGTGCGGGCGAAGAACGGGAAGGCGCTCCGCGCTTTCTTGGAAGAGGCCGCTCCCATTGTCGCCGCTTGGCTGGTCGCGCAGGAAGCGGTCGACCAGGTCTGGGCCGGCGGCGCGCAATCCGTTCTCAAGGCGCTCGAGAGGAAGGGTGTTCTCGACTTCGAGCCCGTCCCGTCGGGCGGCGAACTTCCGCTGCTACTCGACTCCGCCCTCTGGCCCAGGGCCATGCCGGCCTCGCTGGATCTGAAGGATTTGGAGCTGACGTCCGGCGACCTCGATGCGGAGCGGAAGAGGGAGGAGGAGCAGAAGGAGGCGGCGGCCAGGAAGCGCCGGTCCTTCAGCTTTGCCGGCGAGGATCTCGACACCGCCGCCGGCGACTTCGCCGAGCGGCTGATCCAGATCGCCGAGGTGGCGATGACGGACGAGGAGTGGCTCCGCAGGTCCAGGCGGCGGTTCAAGCTCGCCGAGATGCCCCCCGGCTCGGGCGGTTCGAAATCATCCGGGGCGGGCGGCGGGCAGCGAAAGCGCACGGTGCGCATTTCGGACGACGTAAAGGGAGCCATGGGCTTTGCCGGAGAGTTCCTCGCCGGCCGCTTCCTGGCCGCCAAGCACGGCGTTCGCTTTGACGATGCCTGCTGGGTCTCCGGCAACCGTGAGCTGGCCGTTCAAGACGGTGCGGCCGGAGACGATGGTCTAGGCTTCGACTTCCGCGTCCGGACGAAGGAGGTCGAGTGGCGCTACGAGGTTAAGTCCACTCTCGACGACTCCTTCGAGTTCGAGTTCACCCAGAACGAGATGCGGGTGGCGGCCGAGTGCGCCGCCGACGCCTCCCGCCGCTACCGGATCCTCTACGTTCCCTTCGTAGACGATCCCACTCGCTGGCGCGTCATGGAGCTTCCGAACCCGATGTCGGAAGCAGGACGCGCCTTCTTCCGGACCGTCGGAGCGGGTGCCACTAGGATGCGCTTCAACCCGACGGCTTGAACACGCACCCTTTTCAACCGCGCGCGATCCTGAGACGCGCATGAGGGCCCGCGCGTCGACGACGAGGGATGAGGGGCCCCGTCGGGCGGGGTCTATTCACCGCTTCAGGCGGCTTCGGCGGCGGCCAGTTCGACCCGCACCATGGCGCCGGCGATCGGCTGGTGGATCCAGTATTCCGCGCAGTCGCGGCCGGCGCCGATGCGCAGGGCGCGCGCGTAGAGTTCCACCTGCCCGCCGAACGCCCTCAGGCGCTCGTCGTCTAGTTCCACGGAGCCCGGAAAGCTCTTATGGTCGATGACCGTGAGGTCGCCGCCGCCGTCGACCAGCAGGTCTATCCTGCCGGAGATGACCTGGAGATCCTCGGCAGCGTGGACGGGCCATTCGCGCAGCCGCGCGGCGCCGCCAAAACGTTCTTCGAGGAAGGCGTGCAGCCTGTCGGCCGCCTCCACGAGGTCCCCGGGAGCAACCTGGGGCGCGCCCCACCGGCGGAGCATGTCCGCCGCGGACGCGAGCCGCGTGGGTGCCGGCCGCGCCGGATCGTCGCTGGCGAAGAACCGGTGGAAAGCCTCCCCGACCGCCTGCAGGTCCGGATCGCCGACCAGCGTGATGCGGCTGCCGAGCTGCACCCGCTCGGAGACGCGGACGGTCCCGCCGAACTGCTGACCGCTCGGCCGCAGCCGCAGCGGCGGATGGATTTGCCTGGCCATGGCCGGTCGGGCGAACTCGGGCAGGGGCGCCGCCTCGTCCCGCTCCGCCCGGTCGGGTGCAGGACGGAGCGCGAACACGCTACCGCCTACGTCCAGCGGTGTGGCGCTCAGCTTGAGCAGAGACAGGCCCGCGTCGGTCGTCAATTCGTCCAGCCAGTCGGTCTTGCCGGACGTTACGAAAGCCAGGTGGTCGCGCGCCCGCGTCATGCCGACGTAGAGGAGACGCGTCCTCTCCAGCCTCTCCTCCTCGAGGGCGAGCACTCCCTCCGGGCTGAGGGCGGCCGCCAGGTCGAGGCCGACGTCCTTGGCCTGCATGCCGTAGGGCCACGGCCAATAGCGCAGCACGCGCCCAGCCAACGGGTCCCGCCAATCTGGCTCGTCGAGATCCTCGGCATAGACGCCGAACGGATTGGACTTCGCTTCGTGCTCGAGCCCGGTGAGCACGACAATCGGCCATTCGAGTCCCTTGGCGCCGTGATAGGTGAGCAGATTAACGGCGTCGGGATGGCGGCTCTGCGGCTGCGCCGGCGCGTCGCGGGCGGCGAGCCATTCGCACGCGCCCGCGAGCGTGGCGGCCTGCCGCTCCGAGCGCTGTTCCTCCTGGTAGGCGTCGAGCAGCGAGCGCACCGCCTCCAGATTCGCAAGCCGCTGTTCCGCCATGCCCCACCGGGCCACCGTTGCGAGCATGCCCTCGACGTGCAGCACGCCGTCGAACATCTCGCTCGGCGTGAGCTGGGGCGCGAGCGCGCGCAAGGTCTTGAGCTCCTCGGTGAAGGGCACGCACGCTTCCAGCGCCGCGAGGTTGTTCTCTTCGAAGGCGGCGGCAAGCCAGCCGTCGTCGTCGCAGCTCAGGCGGGCCAACTCCGCGAGCGCCAGGCTGTCGGTCGGGTCGGCGACCCAGCGCAGCGCCGCCAATGCGAGCTCCACCTCGGGCTGATCGAGCAGCCCGCTGCGTTCGACGGCCACGCGGATGCCCCGCCGCGACAGCGCCGCGGCGAGTTGAAGCACCTGACCGTTGGTCCGGCACAGCACGGCCACATCCCCGCCCCGGGCTGGCCTCTCCGTTCCGCCCTTCGGAACGACCGGCCAGGCGGCTGGATCGCGCAGCAGGCCGTGGATCCGGCTGGCCAGGTCCTCCGTCCGGTCTTCCTTCCTCGAGCCGGCCAGCGTCCAGACCGACAGGAGGGCCGCGCCGTCGTCCGGATCGCGGCGGGCGTAATCGTCGAAGGTGATCTCCTCGGGCTTCATGCCGGTCCGGCGGAAATTTGGCTCGAAGGCGGAGTTCACGAGCCTGCCGAGGGTGGGCCGGGTCCGGTAAGACTTGCGGAGGAACTCGAAGGTGCCGCCCGTGTCCTTGGTGATCGCCTGGGCGGCGGCCTGCGTCAGCGCCGGATCGGCGTCGCGGAAGCCGTAGATCGACTGCTTCGGATCTCCGACCCAGGCGTTCGTCGGCGCGATCCCGGCGAGAGCCGAGAAGATGGCGATCTGGATCGGGCTGGAGTCCTGATACTCGTCGACAAACACGGCGCCGATCAGTTCACGGAGGCGGTCGTGGTTGCCGCCCTCGCGGAGAATGTCGAGGGCGAGCATCTCCTGGTCCACGAAGTCGACGATGCCGCGCCTGTGCTTGAAGTCGGCGTAGTCGGCGAGGCACTGCGCGGCGCAGTCGAACTGCAGGCGGATGAATTGTTCGACGTCGCTGCGCAGGCGGGGATGGCGCGCGTGCGCGCTGGCGGCGGCCACAACGTCGACGAACAGGTCCTCGTCGGCCTTAGTCGCGCCCAACTTCGACAGCCGCGCCCATTCGATCCAGGGCAGCAGCTCGCCGCGCTGCAGCCGCGCCGCCGCCGCTTCAACACAAGGCACATCCTTCTTGAGCGTGCCTACTTTCAAGCCGGCCCTCCTCAGCGCGATCGCCGCCTGACAGTCCGCGACCGCGTCGGCGAGCGCCTGATCAAGCGCGTCCGCCGTCTCGCCCGCCGCCGCGGCGGGCAAGAGACGGGTCAGGCCTTTGACCGAATGCTCGGCGGATTCGCCGATGCGCTGGGGCGTGATCCCGTTGGAGCGGGCCAGCTCGACGATGCGGCGCAGGTGATCCTGCCAACCGTCGATCCGGCGTCCGTGGAGGGAATAGCCCTGCGCTGGCAGATCGAAGCGTTCCGCGATCTGCTGGATGGGGCCGGCGAAGCGCGACATCGCCGGGCCGATCGCGCGCGCGAAGATCGCCTTCTGCCGATCCTCGGGGATGACCTCGGAGACGGGCGACCGGCCGAGTTCAAACGCGAACTCGGCGATCAGCGAGCCGCAGACGCTGTTCACCGTTCCGATCCGCGCGGCCAGCATTGCCGCCGCGAATTCCGGTCGGCCGTTCTCGATCAGCTTTGAGCGGATCCGCCCCGCCAGTTCCGCTGCCGCCTTCTTGGTGAAGGTCGTGGCGAGCACCCGGCTCGGCGCCAGGCCGGCTTCGACCGCGGCGCCGATCCGCTCCACCAGCGTGTATGTCTTGCCCGTGCCCGCCGACGCGATGATCGTGTCGACGCGGGCGTTCGCGTGGCCGGTCGGCTGTTTCATTCCAATCCCCTCACGCGGCAGAGCGTCTGGTAGTCGCACCATTTGCAATTGGCCTCGAGGACGATCGGCAGGTCGCCCGGCAGGTGGTCCTCGTGCCCCTCGACGCCGCAGGCGACGAGCTGGCCGGCGTCGGCCAGCTCGCCCAGACGGAGCCAGCTCTCCCGGACGGCGGCCCAGGTGGCGGGAAAGCCCCGGGCGCCCTCCACGGCGCGGCCGCCGATGAGCCCCCCTTCGACCAGCGTTGCGAATTGGCGCTGGTTGAGCAGGAAGTAACCGGCACGGTAGGGTTGGTCGCCCGCCGTCATTGCTCCGTAGGTGGCGAGCTGGACGGCGTTGCCCTGCTCGAGCTCCTCTCGCCGCTTCTTCTCGCTGCGCGTCCACTTGAGGTCGATGATCACGTAGTTTCCGTCCCGATCGCGCGCGACCAGGTCGATGGCGCCCCTCACCGACAGGGCGTTCTCGAACGTCGCGCTGACCTGCTTCTCGGTCTCCTCCACCGTCAGCCCGTTAATCTCCAGCGTGCGGGCCAGCTCCGCCATCGCGGCGGGCAGTCGGCCGCGCGCCTCGGCCAGCTGGGCGGCGAGCTCGGGCAGGCGGAGCGGCGCCGCCATCTCGTCGATGAGACCATCCAGCAGCTCCCCGGCCTTGGCGCTCGCCACATCCGGTGCCGGCGGGGCGCCCGGAGCGAAGATCTCGTGCGCCAGCGCGTGCGCGAGGTTGCCGAGCAGCTGGTTCGCGTCCGGTATGGAGCGGACCCGGCCGGGCCGCAGTCTCGCGATGTGCTTCAGCGCCCATTTCAGGTGACAGCCGAGCCCCGCCTCGAAGGAGGTGGCTGAGTGGGTCAGCCCTTCGAGCCGATCGCGATAGCTCGCCGGGGTCGTCCAGACGGGCTTCGACGCCGGGAGCGGCGCAATCGGCACCGGCTCGCGCCGCAGCTCGACGCCGGCGATCGTGATCGAGTTCCGCGCCAGCGCGTCCTCGATCCGGATGCAGGTGGCCAGCTTCTCGGTGGCGGGCGCCAGGCGGTGCGCGAGCGGGTGCAGCGCTTCGTCGTCGCCGGCGTCCAGGCCCCCGGCGATGAGGAGCAGATTGCCGCGGGCGTGCAGCACGGCCCGTTCCCACGCGGCGCTCGCCGCCCGCCCGGCGAGGCCGACCTCGTCCACCGGCCAGCCCGCGCGGGCGAGTTCCTGCCGCTCGCTTTCCGTCCAGGGTTGCCGCTGCAGACCGTCCTGAGTGGTGCGGAAATTCCACCAGACGACCGTCTCGGCGGGTGCCCACACGCCGCCCGGCTGCGGCACGCAGCGCCAGCGCGCGGCTTCGGCCGCGGCGGCCGGATTGTCGTGGCCGATGTCGAGCGCCTGATCGATGATGCGTTCGACCAGCGTGCGCGGCAGCGCGTCTCGGCCGAGCCTGACCAGCGCGGCGCGAACGTCGCCGGCGAGGGTGACGGTGGCGGCGTAGAGCTGATCACGGTCGATCGCGTGGCGCGCGCCGGCCCACGCGATCGTCCGGTCGCATGCGGCCACCGCCGCCGCGAGGGGCATCCCGGCCACCGGATCCGCCGCCTCGGGCTCGACCCAGGCGCGCCAGCGTTCGAGCCGCGCGTGCGCCTTTTTGAGCTTGGCCGGATCGCCGTCCGTGGCGGCGACCTCGGCCTCGCCGATTTTCACCCACGCTTCCTGCCAAGCGGGACCGCCGCGGCCCGGCGCCTCCTCGAGCGCTTCCGCCAGCCGTCCGGCTGCTCGCGGCGCGATCGGCGAGGTCGGGAACGCGAGCAAGTCCATGAGGACCCGGGGGTCGAAGGGAGTCCAGGCGATCTTGAAGGCGAGCAGCAGGATCTGGAGCGAGCCCCGGTGGGCCGAGGCCCTGCTCCGTCCCGCGCGCGGCTGGCCCGCCGCGCACAACCCGTGGTCGAGGAGGTGCGTGTCGGCGTCCTGGGCGATCAGGACGGCCTCGCGGTCGCCTTGTTCGGCGAACCATTGCCCGGCGACTTCGGCGGCGAGGGCGGCGCTCGCCGAGGTTGCCATCGTGACCGTCCCGTCCGCGGCACCCGCGATCGGTCCCTCGCCGGTCATCCAGCGTTGCAGCCGGCCCAGCGCCGTGTGCTCAGGTGCTGCCGGTCGGGCTTCGAGCTGCTCGACGGCGACGCCGCACGCCTCCAGCCGGTCGAGCAGCCGCCGCCATCCGATCGGGTGATCGGTCCGTCGGTCGACGAGGCGGATGCGCCGGATCGGCAGGGTGGGGCGCTCGGCGAGATCCGCCGCGAGCGCGGCCGTGCGGTCGGCGATACCGGTCGGCAGGTCGACGGCGGCTTGAGCTGCGGCCGCAAGGTCGGCCAGGCGCCGGCCGGTCCACCCGGCGGCGGGGTTCCAGCCTGCGTCCACTAGCTCGTCGCGCCAGCGCAGCAGCGTGCGGGCGGTTGCCCAGCCGTCCACCTCGAGCGATTTAGTCCAGAACCGGGGTGGGCCGTCGAGGTTTTCGAGCGCGGCCTCGAACGCGGCGATGCGGACGACGTTGGCGGTCGAGGGCGCGCCGAGGCCGCGGGCGGTCTCCAAAATCTCGACAAGACCGTTGGGGCCGACGACGGGGGCGCCGAACGCGCCGAAGCCGGCTCCGCCGTGATCCGGCCAGGCGCCCGCGTCCGCCTGCAGGCCGAAAATGATGTCCATCATGCCGCCCGTCCCGCCTTCCCTCGCCCTGCTTCTTCGCCGCTCGGCGAACCCGGCCGAGCTGCCAGCGATGTTCTGCCCTGCCGCGAGGCCTTTGAAAAGATTGGATCGACCGGGTCCTGAGCGATGCTCTTTTCGCCGCGCTCAACCTTCTGACTGGCGCGCAGGCTTTGAGGATACGGCAATCTCCAGGTCAGGGTTGTGGATGGCTTTTCGTCGATCGGTTTCGCACCGGCCGGCGGCGGTGCCGCATGAGCGACTGCGGGAACAAGGCCAAGGCCAGGCGGCACGATCAGCGTGCGCAGGGCCCGTCTGCGCCGATGAAGGCGGTTGGAGCTGCCGTCGGGCTTTTGGAAGAGGGTGCCGTCGGCCGAGATAAGCCGCCTCGGTCCTGAACCAGGCGCGTCGGCCGCGATCGTCGAAGCCGAAAGCTGCAATCCCCCGCGGACCTTGACCCACAGCCCCCAAACAGGCTTCATCCTGCAACTGTGCACTCGATTGCTACATGAGATTGTAGCACAAGCGCCTCGGTCGGGTTCGACAATCCCGCGGGAATACTCGGGTTTTGCTAGGCGCTATTTTCGTTAAGAATCCTCTCTCGCCGAGCAGTAACATCAATCCTCGACTTTCCTCGGGCTCGCTTCCCAGGATGTCTGAAAATGGCCGATTGCGGACCGGCTGCTTTCGGGAGCCGACCCGGGCAAAGTGGACGCTTCTCCGCGGCGATCGGGCGTCCGGAATGCGCCCATAGCTGCCGCGCTGAGTTTGGCCGCGGAATGTCGGGTTTGTGCGAATACCCACCATTCATTCCAAAACTTCGCGCGCGAGCCGCCGCTCAGTCCGCAGCCCGCGCCTCCCGACGCGCGGCGATGGCCGCCAACGTGGCCTCACGCGCCGCCTTCGCCTGCGCGGCGACCTGATCCAAGTTTGCGAGGCGGATCTGCGCCCTCGCGGCAGGCAGGTCGGGCAGGTCCAGGTTCAGGCGGCGGATGAAGTAGTATGCGAGCGACAGGCGCACCTCGATCGACCGTCGACCGTCGACCATGCCGAAGTCGCTCTGGACGGCCCTGCTCTGCTCCTCGGTCAGCCCAGGATGCGCCTCCAGGAACAGGGTCGTCCGCGTCTCCCATTCAATGTCGTCCTCGGGGTTGAACTCAGCCCGGCTGCTCCCGCCTATCTCCTCAATCCGGGTCAGTACGAAATCTCTGAAGTCCTCGCGGTCGCACGCCCAAGCCCGGACATGCCAGCGATGTCCGTCAAACGCGAGTGCGTGGGGCGCGATGCGCCGCCACCTAGAGCTCGTCATCGACTGGTAATTCACGTCCAGCGCCTCCTTGCGGCGCATAGCCTGAAGCACCCTTCGGAGGCAGTCTGGCTCGACGTGCCTCACCACGTCGGGCGCCATATCCGACGGCGGCATGCTCTTGAACCAGAGGTCCGTTCGGGCAAGGGCGCCCGTCATGTAGGCGCGTAGCTGCAGCAGCAGCCGGTCGGCGGAAACCCGGAGGAAGCGCGGTGTGATTCCCGGCGTCGGCCTGAACCCCTTGCCGGTCGGGTCGTAGTCGAGATTGCCCTCCGCCTTGGCCCGGTAGTTCCGCAGATCGACCGACGCCTGCGGCGTCGAGATCTCGAACGCGTCTTCAAGATCGCTGCGATTGAGCGATCCCTCCCAATAGAGCTTCCACTCGATGAACTCGAAGCGCCGGTTCTGCGGCCATTGCCGCTTCGGTGTAACGTTCATCAGTACCCCTATCGTTGCTTTACGGGTCTGGATACTATATCCATCTACTCACTAAGCGGGTCTCGTGATTCGCGCATTCCGGGGTCGGGGTCAACCCGGCCGGCCGATCTGGGAGTCCCGCAGTGAGTCGCGAACACGTGAGCCATGCCGACATCGTCCGCTTCGCGGACGAGCGCGTGAACCTGCCGAGGGACAAGGCGAACATATACCGCGCCCAGGCCCGGGGTCTGCGCGAGAAGCTCGAAGGCTATTTGAGCGAGCACCCCGACTTCACCCTGCGGAAGATGATGCTGTCGGGCAGCCTGGCGAAGGGGACGGCGCTGCGCTCCCTCAATGACATCGATGTGGCCTGCTACGTGAGCGGCGCCGAGGCGCCCAGCGATGTCGCCAAGCTGCTCGACTACATCGCCGCGAGGCTGCGCAAGGCGTTCCCCAACTTCAGCCCAGAGCAGGTGCAGCCCCAGACGTACTCCGTCACCGTCTCGTTCCGCGGAACCGGTCTCGACGTGGACGTGGTGCCGATCCTCTACGACGGCGACCCGCTATGGTACGGCAACCTCGTCAGCCAAGACGACGGTTCGTTCCTGCGGACCAGCATCCCCCTCCACCTCGACTTCGCCGCCAAGCGCCGCCGGTGCCAGGAAAAGCACTTTGCCCAGGTGGTGCGGTTGGCGAAATTCTGGGCCGGCCGCATGAAGCAGGAGCGGGACGGCTTCCGGTTCAAATCGTTCATGATCGAGATGATCCTCGCCAAGCTGTGCGACGACGGGCTGCCGTTCGACGACTATCCCGAGGCGCTGCAGCACTTCTTCACCTACCTGGCGACGTCGGACCTGCGCGAGCACATCGCCTTCTCCGACTACTACCATCTCTCCGCGGTGCCGACCTCGTCCGACCGGGTGAGGATTACCGACCCAGTGAACGCCCAGAACAATGTTGCGCGCCTCTACACCCCGGCCAACGCGGACGCGATCGTCGACGCCGCGATCGATGCTGGGGACGCCATCGACGCCGCGCTCGCGGCACCCAACAAAAACCTGACCGTCGGCTACTGGCAAAAGGTGTTCGGTCCGAGCTTCCAAGTCTGAGGTCCCCGATGTCGTCCAGCTACACCCTCACCGACTCCCTGACCTTCACGGTCACCCACGCCCGCCAGCTGGCGGCGAAGGTCGCGACCGACCTGAAGCGCATGCAGCGCTTCTACGGGAAGCCCTTGGATACGGACATCGCAAGCTACGAGGCGGAGGTCACGGCGTTCCTGAAGGGCGGCTACCTCGGCACGGTAACCTACGGCTTCAAGCGCAACGGCAACTGGATCGAGCCGACGCTGCGCTACACGGCGCGCGACCTCTCTGGCCTCGCGGCCAATGACGACGATCCCGGCCGCGTCCGCCCCGGCCGGGACGTCAGCAACGCCGCCTTCTACAGCTACCTGACGTACAGCACGGCTTGGTACGCGCTCACCGACGCTCAGCGGGCCGCGTTCCGGACCACGCTCCCCTTCGACCGGCAGGGCGCGCCGGAACCGGGGGTCTCCGGCTACCTCCAGTCGGACCGGACCTACTCCTCGGGCGGGCGGGCGCTCGACCGGACCAGCGTAAGGAGCTTCGGATGACGGCCGGGAACTCGCTCGGCGAACTGTTCGAACGGCGCCTGACCTTCCCCGACTTCGAGCCGCAAACGCGGCTCGCCCGGTTGGTCGGCCTCGACGACCACAAGGCCCGGCTCGCCAAGCTGCTTGGGCTGCTCGTCAACCCTGCGGGGCTAGAGGAGTGGGCGCGTCGGCACCACCCCGGCGCCGGAGAACTGCTGGACACGGTGCTCAGGCGTCCGCCGCTGGTGGTGCTCGCCGGCGACGTTGGCTCGGGCAAGACGGAGTTGGCCGAGACGATCGGCGACGTCGTCGCGCGAACCGAGCGCATCGAGCTGACCCTGCTGCCGCTCAGCCTCTCCAGCAGGGGGCAGGGCCGCGTCGGCGAAATGACGCAGCTCATATCGGCCGCGTTCGACCACACGGTTGCGGAGGCTGCGAAGCTGAAGGCGGCGGGCGGCCGGGCACGCGGCGGGATCATCCTGCTCATCGACGAAGCGGACGCCCTCGCCCAGTCGCGCGAGGCCGCCCAAATGCATCACGAGGACCGCGCCGGGGTCAACGCGCTCATCCGGGGCATCGATCGGATCGCCGCAGGCAAGCTGCCGGCCGCCGTGATCATGTGCACCAACCGCCTCGGCGCACTCGATCCTGCGGTCAGGCGTCGGGCTGCAGACGTGCTGTCCTTCTCGCGGCCGAACGAAAGCCAGCGCGAAGCGGTGCTGACCGCCCGGCTCGGACCCCTTGGGATCGGAAAAAGAGACATCGGCGCACTCGTCGCGGCGACGGGTCCGAAAAAGGGCAGCCGCGAGCACGGCTTCACCTTCTCCGATTTAACCCAGCGCCTCATGCCGGCGATCGTGCTCGACGCCTACCCATCGAAGCCTGTGGCGGGCGCGCGCGCCCTCGAGATCGCGCTCTCCTTACCGCCAACGCCGCCGTTCCGCGACGGCGACGCGCGGTGAAGCGCTGGTGACTCAAGCCGTAACCGTACGGCGGGACGGGGACGCCTTCCAGGCCCGCCTGTTCTGGCTGCACGCCGCAAGGCTGCTGGACCCGCTGAGCCCCGTCGGGCGGGTCGGCTTCGAGGTCGGCCCGAGGGGGTTCGACGACGTGTGGATCGAGTACGACCCGGACCGCGGCGGAGTCGACCAGCACGGCCGGCCGCTCCGCCGCGAGCACCTCCAGTGCAAGTGGCACGCCACCCCCGGCAGCTACGGGCACGCGGACCTCACCGAGCCGGATTTCATCAATGCCAACGCCCGTTCCTTGCTTCAGCGCGCCAGGCAGGCGCAAACCGAGCACGCGCCGGACGGGGCCGGCGTCCGCTTCAAGCTGGTGACGAACTGGCAGATTGATCGCGCCGATCCGCTGAGAGAGATGATCGGCACGCGCTCGGGTGCAATGCGGGTCGACCGGCTGTACGGGTCGCGGACGGACGAGAGCCGCGCCGGGCGCGTCCGGAAGGCTTGGCGGGACCATCTCGGCATCGAGGCGGAAGAGCTCAAGAAGTTCGCGGGCACGCTCGCCTTCGGCGCGCTAACTGACACGCTCGAGGAGTTGCGGGAACGACTCGACATCCTCTTCGCTTACGTCGGCCTTGCGCGTGTTCCGGCGGCCAGTTCCGCCTTTCCCTACGACGACCTTGTCTTTCAATGGGCCGGACAGCGCAGATTGCTGTTCGACCGGGGCGCGCTGCGCGATGCGTGCCGACGGGAAGGTCTCCTCGAGCGGGGGCCGGAGGCGCGCCCGCTCATCTACGGCATGAAATCGTTCGAGCACCCGTTCGACCGGCTTGAGGAGCGATGCTCCAAGGTTTTGGACCTGGTTCCCTGGTTCGACGAGCGTTTTATCCGCGACGACGCCGATTGGGAGGACACGCTCCTGCCGGCGCTGCGCAAGTTTCTCGCTGAAGCCGCCGGCGAGGCCCAGCAGATCCGCCTCGTACTCGACGCGCACGCATCGCTTGCTTTCGCCGCCGGCACCGTGATCAACTTGAAGGCGGGTCGGCGCATCGAGTTGGAGCAACGCTCAAACGGACTGCGGGTCTGGTCCGCGGACGACCGTACGACCGATCCCAACTGGGATGGATTAGCTGTCGAGATCGTCGATCTTCCGAACGGCGGCGGCGACCTAGCCGTGGCGCTCGGCATCACCCACGACGTTGAGGCCGACGTTCGCCGGCACCTGGAGGCGAACCTGGTGGATGCCGGCCGGCTCATCGTGCTCAAACCGGCCGCGGGACCGGGCGCCAACGCCGTCGTTTGCGGCCGCCACGCGTCCCAGCTCGCGGACGCGGCGGTCGCCGCTATACGCGAAGCGGCCGCCGGTGATCGGCCCGCCGGCGTGATCCACCTGTTCGCCGCCGCCCCCAACGCACTCACCTTCTTCCTCGGCCAGCGCCAGCCGGCGCTCGGCCGGGTCCGAGTTTACGAGTTCGATTTCGAAGGCGGTCGCGGCCGCTCATACGCCCCTTCGCTCACGCTGCCGCCAGGGAAACCGGCCGGAGCGGGTCCGAAACCCCGCCGTGAGCTCGCCGCCGGCTCCGACGGACTTGTTTGCGCGACGCTGCGGACCAACTCACCATCAGCCAAGCCATAGCCGAGAGGATCACGACCCGAACGCTTGTTCGTCTACGTAGCCGGTGGGGGCGGAACCCAACTCGCATCCCGGATCGCCAGCTACTACCCTCGGGGTCTGCTTGCAAAGCGAGCGCGCGGAGCATGCTTGGCACCGTGTTGGGCCTGAAGCTTTAGCAGAGAGCCCTCAGCCGCAGGAGCGCAACATCGGTCTCGTATCCGCACTCGCATCCCGCTTGCTGACACTCGAAAGCGGCCGGTCCGCTTTTCCAACATCGGACATTGAGGTCGTCGGCGGCTCCTGTCCGGGATGGGCGCACGTCGGCCAACCGAGTGTGCCCGTTAGACGTCCGCTTTCGGGAGCAGATCGGACGCTGCACGTCGCGATCTGGCGCATAGCGGACGTCCCCTGCCCCAGGTCCGCTTCTGGCCGGACGCGGTCTGGCAGCTCTCGGCGGCCCAGCTTGGAAAGCAGACCACTTCTTCGCCGAGCGGGGCGTTCGGAATGCGCCCTTACCGGACGCTCCGGTCGACCTCGTTCGACGGCAGCTTCGACCCAGAATGAGACATTGAGGCCACCTGACTGCGTCCCCAGAACGGCCCTTCAATCGCACTGCGCAGCGGGGTCGCAGCTGCGCCGACGGATAAGGTCGGTAAGGGTGTTGTCGGTTTGCGCGTGGACGGAGCGGCCCGACCTCTGTTGCGCCAGCGTTCACAGGCTCTAGTACTGGAAGGATGAACCGTATCGTCTACAACCTCTATTGCGATGAGAGCTGCCACAACGAGGGAGACAATATCCCGGTCATGGTGCTCGGCTGCGTCTGGTGCGAAGTCGGCGAAATGCAGCGGATCAAGGAGCAGCTTCGTGCCATTAAGCGCAGACACGGTCTTGCGCCGACCTTCGAGACAAAATGGACAAAGGTTTCAGCTGGCAAGCTCGACTTCTACGCGGATGTTATCGAATATTTTCTAAGCGATCCTAAGTTGCGTTTTCGCGGCGTACTAGTTCCGGACAAAGAGAAGCTAAACCACGAGAAGTTCGGACAGAACCACGACGACTGGTATTACAAGATGTATTTCACGATGCTGAAGTACGTGATCTCGCCGTCGCACGCCTATCGCATTTATCTCGATGTGAAGGACACCCGTGGCGGCCCGAAGACACGGGACCTGCATAATGTACTCTCAAACAACATATTCGACTTCAATAACAAAACGGTCGAGCGGGTCGAGCAGATCAGGTCGCACGAAAGCGAAATCCTCCAGCTTACGGATCTGCTGATCGGCGCAGTGGGCTATGCCAATCGCGGGCTAGAGACTAGCGCTGCAAAACAGTCGCTCCTTGCACAGCTTCGTGCTCGGCTTGGTCCCAAGGCACTGACGCAGACCGCGTCCTTCTCGAGCACGAAATTCAACCTACTTGTCTGGGCGGCGCAGGAGACCGCCGGATGAGTATGCCTGCGCTGCTTCCTTTTGGGGGCGACTGGGAGGCCTACGAAACACAGCTTTACGCCATCTTCCTCGGAGAGATTGCGCAAGGAGGCCTCACGTTTCGCGGAGACCGCGTGTCCTGCCGCCGCTTGCCCGAGACCGAGGGCAAGTGGGCCGCCTTCTGGCATCTGATCCAGCAGGGGAAGGTGGAGGAGGATCGTCTGCCCGACCTGCGCCGCTGCGAACGGCTGCGCTGGGTGAAGTATGTCATCGAGTCCTGGAATGTCGACGGCGACATCCAGTGGTGGGAAAACAGGCGCGGATCGGAGACCAACGTCCTGCTGTGGTACCGCGAGGAATATCTCGTCATTCTGACTCGGCGAGATGGCTACTGGCTTCTCAAGTCGGCGTATGAGACGAACCAGACACACCGTGTCCGCACCCTCAGGGCGGAACAAGACAGGTTCCATGGGCACTAGAAGCAGCTGAGGCCGGCCCAGCGTTGCTGGACCGACCTCGAATGCTCTTCCTACGCATGGCAGGTGAGACTGATGCGTATCTATGCACAGCAATATGTGAATGCAAGGCTAATCGCCTGGTACCGCACCGCGGTACCAGCACACAGGCCCTCAAGACAAGCTGGTTTCCAGAAGCCTGCGACCGGTCGCTTTCTGCGCTGGCTTCGATATGAAAACCGCGACCGGGTCCGACAACCATCCGAGTTTCGACCGATCATCAACGCTAGGCTACGAATCGATCCCTTAAGGCAGCCCGGGTGACTATCCGCCGGGTCATGCAACCAGCTAAACGAAGGGAGCCCACCGAGGAATAGGCAGCGGCTCTTTCGCCCTAGGCTCTAGGCTCGACGTCCGGCTCACGGAGCGCACGGTCTGCAGCTCTCAACGTCCCACATTGGCGCTGAGGCGCCTTACGCGTTCTGTTGTCGGTAGAAATCGCCTGATAATTTGGGCTTCACAAGCCGCCTCCGCTCACGGGTTTCAGCGCTTCACTCTTCTGCGCGGCCCTTCCGACAGCGAACTGGCCGTATCCGCGCCTTCTAGAATCAAAGCAGCCCAATCCTCCGCCAGCTCCCGCCGCCTCTCCATGTACGCAGACCGATTGTATCTGAGTTCGGAGGCCGACATTCCGCTCGGGGTATGCGCCAGCATCAGATCGATCACGAGCCGATCAACCAGCAACCGCTCGGCACCTGGGAAGAGACGCTCAATCCGGCTGTTCATGATCGTGCTGAATGAGCTCCGCCAGCCGTGCGGGACATGGCGACCCTTCCAGCCTTCACGGTTGTACAGGTAGCCTACCGCATTTTCCGACAGAGGCGTGAACGTGTCCCGGCCGCCGGGGAAGATCGGACCTCTGCTGCTGGAAAATGGTCGTACGGCAAGCAAGACCTCGACGGACGCTGCCGACAGGGGCACGACGTGCTCGAATGCCTCGTCTTCGCGTAGAGCAAGCTCCTGTTTCATCTTCTGTGCCGGAATGCGCCACAGTGCTTCTGCGCTCGGCGTGTCAGGTTTGGTCCAGTCCACGCCCTCGATCTCCGGCCACATGGCGTGCCGCACCATGCCTGGGCGCTGGGCAGTTAGGGCGAGGAAGCGCGAGCTAAGGCGCGTGACCGGCGAAGCGCCGGCCCGATCGACATCGCGGATCAGCGAACGGATCTGAGCGACGTCGGTGAGCGCCGGCCAACGTCTTCCCGTGACCACGGGCTTCAGCGCATCGCGGACGTTCCCTGCTGGATTGGCGTTCTTCACGCCCTCCGCAGCTGCGAATCGGAACACGCGCTCCGCCCGCTGGCGCAGACGCCGGGCGGTCTCAATTGCCCCTCGCGCTTCCACCTTGCGTAGTGCTTGGAGCAGCAGCTGCTCATCGATTTGGTCGATAGGGTAGCCGCCAATCTCACCGAACAGGTCCCGCTGAAACGAAACCATAACGTCCTCGGCGTGGACCGGCTTCCACCGTGGAACCTGCCCTGCGTGCCATTCCCGAGCGAATTGCTCGAACGTGTTCTTGTGGCCCTCCTGCCTCGAGAGCCGCGCTCGCTTGCTCTCCAAACCAGGGTCGCGACCCTCTCGTAGCGCGCGCTTGGCGTCGTCCCGCAGCTCGCGCGCCCGCTTGAGGCTGATCTCAGGATAGGGCCCAAGCACAAGCCGGCGCTCTTTGCCACCGAAGCGGTACTTGTAGCGCCATGAGCGATGGCCCGTTTTCGACACAAACAGGTGCAGACCCCCCGCGTCCGCGAGCTTGTAATCGCGGTCCCTGGCGCTGGCCTTGCGAACTTCGATCTCCGTCAGCACGAATGCCCCCACCCGCCAGGTTGCGATGCCCCCACAATGCCCCCATCAGGCTTGCGATTGGTTGAATCTAGATGAGACGCACTGAGACGCGCAACTGCCCAATTTGTCCAGGAAAACAGCGCCCTGAGACGGGGTGAGGCAGCTTGAGAAAAGCTGCTGGCGGAGCGGGAGGGATTCGAACCCTCGATACGGTTTTGCCGTATACTCACTTTCCAGGCGAGCGCCTTCGACCACTCGGCCACCGCTCCGCATGCTCTGGAAGGGGAGGGCTCTAATAAGCTCCGGCGCCAAGGGCAAGTTAAGCCGCGAAGCCATCGATCCTTTTCGCCAGCTCCACGTCCTTCTGCGTGAGGCCGCCTGCGCTGTGGGTGGTGAGGAGGATGTCGACCCGGTTCCAGACGTTCGACCATTCGGGGTGATGGTCCGCCTGCTCGGCGGCAAGCGCGACGCGGGTCATGAAGGCGAAGGCCTCGTTGAAGTCCCGGAAGCGGAAGCTGCGTGCGATGCCGCAGCGGGCCTCGTCGTAGGTCCAGGCGGGTAGCTCGCGAAGGGCTTCGTCGGGGCTCAAGCTTGGCTTCTCGCTGGTCATGCCTCTATGTCGCCTTGCAATGAGCGAGCGTCAAACCTTTGCGCCCGATGCGGCGGCGCTGGAGCGGCTGGGCGAGGAGGCGATGCGGCGGCTTCCGGCCGAGTTCCGGGCGTATCTGAAGGACGTGGTGCTTCGGGTCGAGGAGTTCGCGGACGAGGCGGTGCTGCGCGAGCTTGGGCTCGAGGACCCGTTCGAGCTCACCGGGCTTTATTCGGGGCGGCCGATCGGCGAGCAGTCCTCGATGCTCTCCGGTGAGCTGCCGCCAATGATCCACCTCTACCGGCGCCCACTGCTCGACGAATGGGTCGAGACGGGGGTGGGGCTCGAGGACCTGATCACCCACGTGATCGTGCACGAGGTCGGCCACCATTCCGGCTTCTCCGACGATGACATGCACGCGATCGAGGATGCGGCGGGGTGAGCGATGCGCCGCTGCTCAGCATGCGCGGCATCGCCTGCATCCGCGGCGGCAGGCTGCTGTTCGAGGGGGTGGACCTGGAGCTCGAAGCGGGCGCGGCCGCGATCGTCACCGGACCCAACGGCGCCGGCAAATCGAGCCTGATCCGCATTGCCGCGGGATTGCTACGAGCAAGCGGGGGATCGGTGGCAAGGAGCGGCGCAGCGGCGCTTGCCGATGAGGGTCTCGCGCTCGATGAGAAGCTGACGCTCGGGCGGGCGCTCCGCTTCTGGGCGCGGCTGGATGGCTCCGGCCGCACGGGGCTCGGAGCGCTCGGTCTGGAGGCGCTCACCGACGTTCCGGTGCGGATGCTCTCCACCGGGCAGCGGAAGCGCGCGGCGCTTGCGCGGGTGGTGGCGAGCAATGCGCCTCTGTGGCTTCTGGACGAGCCTCTGAATGGCCTCGATGGTGAAGGCGTGGAGCGCCTGACGCACATGTTGGCGGAGCACCGGCGCGCCGGCGGAGCGGTGCTTGCGGCGACCCACCAGGCGGTCGCGCTTCCGGGCGCCGGCGAGGTGCGGCTCGGATGAAGGCGCTGATCCTGCGCGAGCTTCGGATCGCTGCCAGCGGCGGGCATGCGATGCTGCCGCTGATCTTCTTCCTGCTGGTCGCGACGCTCTTTCCGTTCGCGGTGGGCCCGGACCGCGCGCTGCTCGCTCGCGCGGGCGGCGGGGCGCTGTGGATGGCGGCTCTGCTCGCGGCGCTCCTGCCCGTGGAGCGGCTGGTGGAGCCGGACCGCGCGAGCGGAATGCTCGATCAGCTGGCGGTGCGCGGCATCGGCGAGGAGAGCGTGGCGCTCGCCAAGCTTGCCGGGCACTGGCTGAGCTTCGGTCCGCCGCTGATGCTTGCGGCCATTCCCGCGGCGGCGCTGATGAAGCTTCCTCAGGATGTGCTGATGCGGCTGGAGCTGGGGCTCCTGATCGGAACGCCGGGGCTTGCGGCGCTGACGCTGATGGTGGCGGCTCTGACGGCGGGTTTGCGCGGCACCGGCGCGCTTGCCGGGCTGCTGATACTGCCGCTTGCAGTGCCGATCCTGATCTTCGGGGCCGGCCTGATCGAGCAGGGAAGCGATACCGGCGCGGTGAAGCTGCTTGCCGCGGTGTCCCTTCTGCTCGTCGCCGCCGCGCCGTTCGCGGCGGGAGCGGCGATCCGCGCGGCGCGGGACTAGTCCCTCGACCACCTCGCGAAGATGGCGGTCGGCAGCAGGAGACCGCGCGCTTCCTCCCGGACGGCCATGTCGCCGCATTCCACCCTTCCGCCCAGGCCGGCCAGCGCCTGATTGAGCAGCTCGCCGATCGCCAAAGCGGACATCCTGACGGCGTAGACGGTAAGCACCAGGAACCGGCTGTTCGCGTCCAGAAGCTTCGCACAGTCTGCGACCAAGGCCGGAAGTCCTTCTTCCAGCTTCCAGACCTCGCCGGCAGGACCGCGGCCGTATTTCGGCGGATCAAGGATGATGCCGTCGTAGCGCCGCCCGCGCCGAACCTCCCGTGCGACGAACTTGGCCGCATCCTCGACGATCCAGCGGATGGGCTTGTCCGAGAAGCCGGAGAGGGCGGCATTCTGCTTGCCGGCTTCGACCGACTTCTTCGATGCGTCGACATGCACAAGGTTGGCACCCGTCGCGGACATGGCGAGCGTCCCGACGCCGGTATAGCCGAACAGGTTGAGAGCTTCGGAGCCGGGACCCAGCCGCTCCCGCATCCACGCCCATTGCGGCGCCATGTCTGGGAAGAAGGCGAGGTGGCGGAAGGGCGTGTTCTGGGCGCGGAAGCGCACGTCCTCCCACGCCATGTCCCACCCCTCCCGAGGTACCGGCCGGCTGAACTGCCAGCGGCCGCCGCCTTCCTCGTCGGATCCGGGGATGAACTCGCCGTCGGCATCCCAATCGGCAAGGGCAGGGGCCCACATCGCCTGCGGCTCGGGGCGGATGAAGCTGTGCGGCCCGTAGCGTTCGAGCTTCCGGCCGTGCCCTGAATCCATCAGGCCGTAATGGCTCCAGGGTTCGGCAACCAGGGTGGAAAGGGTCATGCCGCCCGGACGGCGGGGAAGCCGATCGTGGCGCGGGCGCGGGGGCCGGAGAGGATCTTCGCGCCCGCCGCCCGCACGTCCTCGACGGTCACGGCCTGAAGCTGCCCGATGACCTCAGAAGGCTCAACCAGCCGGCCGTATACGGCGAGCTGGCGGGCAACGTAGTGCGCTTGGCCCCACGGGCTCTCGACCGACATCAGGAGCCCCGCCCTGGACTGCGTCCGCACGCGGTCGACCTCGCGCGTGGTGGCCGTCTGCGCCGCCTCGGCCAGGACCTCCTCGATCAGCTGCGCCGACGCCGTCCCCTGCCGCTGCGCAGTCGCCGCGTAGATGGAGAGGATGCCGGCATCCGAATAAGGCTGGACGTGGCTG